>NZ_JBXAKV010000012.1:0-198384 GCF_058798795.1 Pseudomonas sp. GW822-FHT07A10 | reverse complement strand
AGAGGATTTCGATACGGCCAAGCTTTTCAGCGAAAAACATCTACTAAAAGCTTGACCGTGAACAGAGTATCTACAGGAATTCCCCCGTAGGAGCGAGGCTTGCCCGCGAATGGCTTCACCTCGGTCTTAAGCGAACGCTCAAACCTTGAATCTGCCCACCAGCATCTGCAGATGCGTCCCCAGCCGCGCCAGTTCCACGCTGGAGGCCGCGGTCTCTTCACTGGCGGCCGAGGTCTGCTCGGATACGTCACGCACATTCAGCACGCTGCGGTTGATCTCTTCGGCCACCGCGCTCTGTTGTTCGGCGGCAGCGGCGATCTGCTGGTTCATCGACTGGATCGCCGACACGGTGCGGGTGATGCTTTCCAGTGAGCCACCGGCACGGCGGGTCAGTTCGACGCTGCTGTCGGTCAGGCTGCGGCTGTTGTCCATGATGGTCGCGACTTGCTGAGTGCCGGTTTGCAGGCCAACGATCAGCTCTTCGATTTCTTCAGTGGACTTCTGGGTACGCTGGGCCAGGCTGCGGACTTCGTCGGCGACCACCGCAAAGCCACGCCCGGCTTCACCGGCGCGAGCGGCTTCGATGGCGGCGTTGAGCGCCAGCAGGTTGGTTTGCTGGGCCACGGACTTGATCACGTCGAGCACGCTGCCGATCTTGTCGCTTTCGCGCTTCAGGTCGCCCATGGCGGCAGTGGAGTTGCCGACTTCGAGGGCCAGGCGCTCGATCTGGGCGATGGCTTCGCCGACCACCCTGTCACCCTCGCGGGCCTGCTGGTCGGCGGCGACGGCTGCTTCTGATGCTTCCTCGGCGTTACGCGCGACTTCCTGCACGGTGGCGGTCATTTCGTGCATGGCGGTGGCCACTTGATCGGTTTCAACCTTCTGGCTGTTGACCCCGGCGCTGGTCTGCTCGGTAACGGCAGACAGTTCTTCAGCGGCGCTGGCGATTTGGGTCACACCGTCGCTGATGCCGCCGATCAGTTCCCGCAGGCCCAGGGTCATGCTCTGCATGGCGCGCTGTAGCTGGCCCAGTTCGTCCTGGCGTTCGGAAATCAGGTTGTGGCTCAGGTCGCCCGCGGCGACACGCTCGGCCACTTTCAGGGTCTGGCTCAGGGGAATGACGATCTGCCGGGTGATGGCCCAGGCCGCGAACAGGCCAAAGGCCGACGCCAGGACGGTGGCCATCAGCAGCAGATTCTTGGCATGCGCAGTATCGGCGTCACGCACGGCGGTTTGCGAGGTGGTGAGCTTTTTGCTGACGTCGAACAGTATGTCGCCCTGGGCGCTCATGCGTTTGAAGGCAGCAGCGCTGGCGACCTGGGAGTCGCGGAACTGGCTGACAGCCGCGCGATAGGCTTTGAGCGAGTCGGTCGCCTGTTGCAGGTTGGCGATGTGTTGCTCCGGTAGTTTGGACGGCAGGCTTTCGAGGTTTTTCAGGGCGTTGTCGATGGCGTCCAGCGCTGGTTGCTCGGCCTCGGGCTTGCCGCTGTAGGTGTAGCCGCGGACCTGGAAGCGCGCCTGCTGGATCAGCTTGCTCAGTTCGATCACGCTGTTGAATTGAGCGACGCTGTCGCCCTGCAGCATGGATTTTTCGACTTCAGCGACGCGGGCCACGGCGTTATCGGCGGTGGCGCCCAGTTTGCTGCGAGCATCTTCGCGAGCGACGGTGGCCTGGGTCAGGTCGGCGAAGGCGCGTTTGTACTCGCTGATGGCGGCCACTTGCTGGTCGATCAATGCCACGTCGTCAGGTTGTTCGATCAGTGTGCGGGCGGTTTTCAGGCCAGCATCGATTTTGCCGATCAGCTCGTTGACGGCGCCCGGTCCTTGTTCGCCACGGCGCATGTCGTAGTCCAGACGGGCGAGGCGCAGGTCTTTGGTCAGCTCATTGAGGCTGGAAATAAACCCGAGCGTGTCGCCACGGCTGATCACACCGCTCAGGCCGGTCCAGCCGGTGAAGGTGATCAACAAGGTGAGAAGCAGCACCAGACCGAAGCCGACACCCAGTTTGCGATTGACGCTTACGTTCCCCAGTTTCTCGGCTAGCCAACGGTACATGCTGCAACTCCCCTCGGACCATTATTCGGATTTATGGGGACTGTATCGGCAGGCAGGCTGGAACCTGTAGGTGAGCAAACACCTGTGGCAAGGGTAAGTGTCTGGGTCAGAACAAACGCGAGAGCAGTGCAGTGACCGCTGTTTCGACCCGCAGGATGCGCTCGCCGAGCTGCACCGGTTGCAGGCCGGCCTTGGCCAGCAGGTCGATTTCGTAAGGAATCCAGCCGCCTTCGGGGCCGATGGCCAGGGTCACGGGTTCGTCCAGGCCACGGGGGCAGGGCGGGTAATTGCCGGGATGACCGACCAGGCCGAGAGTGCCTTCAGTGATTGCTGGCAGGCGATCTTCGACAAAAGGTTTGAAGCGCTTTTCGATGACGACTTCCGGCAGCACGCTGTCCCGGGCTTGTTCAAGCCCCAGGATCAATTGCTCGCGAATCGCCTCAGGTTCGAGGAACGGGGTTTGCCAGAAGCTCTTCTCGACGCGATAGCTGTTTACCAGAACGATTCGCGGCACACCCATGGCGGCCACGGTCTGGAACACCCTGCGGAGCATTTTCGGGCGTGGCAGGGCCAGCACCAGGGTCAGTGGCAGCTTGGCTGGCGGCGGCTGGTCGAGGGTGACGCGCAACTCCGCTTCGTCGGCGTCCAGGCGCAGCACTTCGGCGGCCCCCATCAGCCCGCCGATACGCCCGACGCGCATGCTGTCACCCACTTCACAGCGGTGGACTTCCTGCATATGGGTCAAGCGGCGATCGCGCAGGATCGCCCGGTCGGCCGCAATGAAATCGGCCTCCTCGAGGAGCAGCAGGTTCACGCTTGGGTCGCTGGCGGCTGGTCGTTGTGATCGTCAGCCGGTTTTTCGTCCGGGTGCTCGCCGCGCTTGCTGATCAGGCCGCCGAACAGGACGCCGATCTCGAACAGCAACCACATTGGTACGGCCAACAGCGTCTGCGAGAAGATGTCCGGCGGCGTCAGGATCATGCCGACCACGAAGCAGCCGATGACCACGTACGGGCGGATTTTCTTCAGGTAGGCGACGTTGACCACGCCGATCCACACCAGCAGCACCACGGCCACCGGGATCTCGAACGCCACGCCGAAGGCGAAGAACAGTGTCATGACGAAATCGAGGTAGCTGGTGATGTCGGTCATCATTTCCACGCCGGCCGGGGTGGCAGCGGCGAAGAACTTGAAGATCAGCGGGAACACCAGGAAATAGGCGAAGGCCATGCCGGTGTAGAACAGCAGGATGCTGGAGACCAGCAACGGCACGGCGATGCGCTTCTCATGCTTGTACAGGCCTGGCGCGATGAAACCCCAGATCTGATGCAGGATCACCGGGATTGCCAGGAACAGCGAGACCATCATGGTCAGCTTCAGCGGCGTCAGGAATGGCGACGACACGTCGGTGGCGATCATCGTCGCGCCGGCCGGCAGGTACTGGCGCAGCGGCGTGGAGACGAAGGTGTAGATCTGCTGGGTGAAGGCGAACAGCCCGGCGAAGATTATGAAGATCGCCGCTACACAGCGCAGCAGACGGGTGCGCAACTCGGTGAGGTGCGAGACCAGTGGCATGTGCTGGTCGTTTTCGGGGAGATCGCTCATGGGGCTCGCGGCGGCAAAGTGGTGTCGTGAGGCGCCGGGGTTGTCGGCGCAGCGGCAGGAGCAACAGGTTCTACTGGGCTGGCAGGCGCAGGTTCAGCAGCTGCAACCGCCGGTGTGACTTCAGCTGTTGGCGCATGAATCGTCGGCGTCGCCACAGGTTCCACCGGCGTTGGCTCCTGCTGGGTCGGCGTGAAAATCTTCCGCGCCTCCTGCTCCAGGGACAGAATGTGCTCGTTGTGCAGTTGCCGGCGAATCTCGTCGGCACCGATTTCACGTTCAACTTCCTGTTTGATCGCGTTGAAGCTGCGCTTCAGCCGCCCGACCCACAGGCCAGCGGTGCGCGCAGCACCCGGCAGGCGCTCGGGGCCTAGCACCAGCAGGGCGACGAGGCCGACGAGCAGCAGTTCAGAGAAGCTGATACCAAACATTAGTCAGTGCTCACGAGTCTTTGCGGATCGGCTCTTCGACTTTTTGCGCCTGCACGTCGATGGTGTGCGGCGGGTTCACAGACGTTGTGGCCTGTGGCTGGGTCGGTGGAACCGGTTGGGCCGGAGTCGCAGTCGGGTCGGCCGGTTTCTCTTCGTCGTTCATGGCCTTGCGAAAGCCCTTGATCGACTCGCCGACGTCAGTGCCGAGGTTTTTCAGTTTCTTGGTGCCGAACACCAGCACCACGACAACCAGGATGACGATCCAGTGTTTCCAGTCAAAAATGCCCATGTTGCGTTCCTCTCTAATAATTGTTCAGGCGGACGGGCGCGAGGCTTTCTCGGCGTGTCCGGACAGACCGAAGCGACGGTCCAGTTCATCGAGCACAGCCTGTGGATGTTGCCCCAACTGGGCGAGCATGACCATGCTGTGGAACCACAGGTCGGCGGTCTCGTAGATCACATCGCTGCAGTCACCGCTGATGGCGGCATCCTTGGCGGCAATGATGGTTTCGACCGACTCTTCACCGACCTTTTCCAGAATCTTGTTCAAGCCCTTGTGGTACAGGCTGGCGACGTACGAGCTGTCGGCGGCTGCGCCTTTGCGCTCTTCCAGCACCTGGGCCAGACGGGTCAAAGTGTCACTCATGGGTATGTCCTGCGGAGTAGATGGCGTGCGGGTCTTTCAGAACCGGGTCGACGATTTTCCAGTCGCCGTTCTCGAAGACGCGGTAGAAGCAGCTCTGACGGCCGGTATGGCAGGCGATGTCGCCGATCTGCTCGACCATCAGGATGATCACGTCAGCGTCACAGTCCAGGCGCATCTCATGCAGGGTTTGCACGTGGCCGGACTCTTCGCCCTTGCGCCACAGCTTGCCACGGGAACGTGACCAGTAAATGGCACGGTTCTCGGCGGCGGTCAATTGCAGTGCTTCGCGGTTCATCCAGGCCATCATCAGGACGCGTCCGGTCTTGTGATCCTGGGCAATCGCCGGCACCAGTCCATCGGCGTCCCACTTGATCTCGTCCAGCCAGTTTTTCATCTTCGACTCCGACAGCGGGCTCTACTTCAATAGTTGAGGCCAATGTTCAAATTCAGCGTTCAAACAGTGTGCCAGCCGATGATCCAACTGGCTATCGGCGAACGACCAGATACAAGCCGATCGCCACCATGATTCCGGCGGGCCAATGCCCCAGTTCGTGTAACGGGCCACCGGCGGCGAGTATCGTGCCACCCGCCAGATGAGCGGTACCGAGCAGGCGCAGGAACACGTCGTCCTTGCGCCGGTGCCACGGAGGCGGCGGGTCGTTGGCGTGGGGTTGGGACATGCGCTCAAGCAGGTCGCGGGCCATGTTGGCCAGGTGCGGGAGCTGCTCGAACTGGCTCTGCACGTTGCCCAGCAAGGCTTTGGGGCTGACGCGCTCGCGCATCCAGCGTTCGAGGAACGGCTGGGCGGTGTTCCACAGATCAAGGTCCGGGTACAACTGACGACCCAGGCCTTCGATGTTCAACAGGGTTTTTTGCAGCAAGACCAACTGCGGCTGCACTTCCATGTTGAAGCGTCGAGCGGTCTGGAACAGGCGCATCAGCACCTGACCAAAGGAAATATCTTTTAAAGGTTTTTCGAAGATCGGTTCGCACACCGTGCGGATTGCCGCTTCGAATTCGTTGAGTTTGGTTTCCGCCGGCACCCAGCCCGAGTCGATGTGCAATTGCGCGACACGCCGGTAGTCACGCTTGAAGAACGCGAACAGGTTGCGCGCCAGATAGTCCTGGTCTTCCGGGGTCAGGCTGCCGACGATGCCGCAGTCGATGGCGATGTACTGTGGGCTCCAAGGCTGCACGGTGCTGACGAAAATGTTGCCAGGGTGCATGTCGGCGTGGAAGAAACTGTCGCGGAATACCTGGGTGAAGAAGATCTCCACGCCACGCTCGGCGAGCATTTTCATGTCGGTGCGCTGGTCGGCCAGGGTCGCGAGGTCGGTGACCTGAATCCCGTAGATGCGCTCCATCACCAGCACTTTCGGTCGGCACCAGTCCCAATAGACTTGCGGCACATACAGTAGGGGCGAACCGTCGAAGTTGCGCTTCAACTGGCTGGCGTTGGCGGCCTCACGCAGCAGATCGAGTTCGTCGTAGATGGTTTTTTCGTAATCACTGACCACGTCCACCGGGTGTAGCAGACGGGCGTCGGCCGAGAGTTTTTCCGCGGCGCGGGCCAGAATGAACAGCCATGCCAGGTCCTGGGCAATCACCGGTTTGAGGCCCGGGCGGATCACCTTGACCACCACTTCTTCACCGGTTTTCAGCTGCGCGGCATGCACCTGCGCCACCGAGGCCGAGGCCAGCGGTTCGACGTCGAAACGAGAGAAGACTTCACTGATCTTTTTGCCGAGCTGCTCTTCGATCAGCCGGACCGACACTTGTGAGTCGAACGGCGGCACGCGGTCCTGCAACATCATCAACTCATCGGCGATGTCTTCGGGTAGCAGGTCGCGGCGTGTCGAAAGGATCTGGCCGAACTTGATGAAAATCGGCCCAAGGTCCTGCAACGCCAGGCGCAATCGTGCGCCACGGCTCAGGTCCAGGGGCTTGCGCGGGAACCAGCGCCACGGCAAGGCATAGCGCAGCGCCAGCAGAAACCAGGGCAATGGCAGGGCGAACAGCAGGTCATCGAGGCGGTAGCGGATCACGACGCGCTGGATGCGCAACAAACGGCGGACGGCAAGCAGCTTCATGCGTTATCGCTTGGGTCGAGGGATCGGGAAAGGCGCTCGAAACGCGCCTCGAGACGTTCCAGATCGAGTTTGATCTGGTCCAGTTCACTGAAACGGGCTTCCGCTTCGCGCTGACCGACCAGGGTGCGCGATTCTTCGGCCAGGTATTCGCCCAGGTTCTGGTTGAGGCTGGCGAACCCTTGCTGATACCAGCGTGCGCGGCTGCGCAGATGACCTCCGACCAGTTGCGTGGCCACAGGCCCCAGCCAGCGCGAGAGTTCATACTCCCAGTCCAGCTCCAGGTCCTGAAGGACCACCGCCAGTTCCAGCAGCACGCCGCTGTCGCCGTCGAGTTCGACTTCCGGGGCATGCAGCACCGACGTCTTGTCTTTGCTCGTCGCCAGTTTCAGCAGGCTTGAGGCCGGTGCGCGCAAGGTGCAGTCGGCACCGGTTTCCCAGTGGGACGCCAGCATCAGGCCTTCATCGCTGGGCAGGATGAACAATTGCAACGCCGGGCTGCGGCAGTCGACGGCAATCACCTTGCCACTCAAATGCGCCAGCCGCGGCAGCGCCGTGCTGTCGAGACGCAGCACCCGGTTCAGACCGAGTTCAACGCTGGCGAGCAGGCCGGCCAGCAACATCAGGGTTTGATGCCACGGTGCAGGGCGACGATGCCTGCGGTCATGTTGTGGTAGGTCACGCGGTCGAAACCGGCCTCGACCATCATCGACTTCAGGGTTTCCTGATTCGGGTGCATGCGGATCGATTCGGCCAGGTAGCGATAGCTTTCCGAATCATTGGTGATCAGCTTGCCCATCAACGGCATGAAGGCGAACGAATAGGCATCGTAGGCTTTGGACATCAGTGCGTTGGTGGGTTTGGAGAACTCCAGCACCAGCAGGCGACCGCCGGGCTTGAGCACGCGCAGCATCGAGCGCAGGGCGTCTTCTTTATGCGTCACGTTGCGCAGGCCGAAAGCGATGGTCACGCAGTCGAAGTGGTTGTCCGGGAACGGCAGCTTTTCAGCGTCGGCCTGGACGAATTCGACGTTGCCGGACACACCCAGATCCAGCAGGCGGTCACGACCGACCTTGAGCATGGATTCGTTGATGTCGGCCAACACTACCTGACCAGTCGGTCCCACAAGATGCGAAAACTTTTTGGTCAGGTCGCCAGTGCCGCCGGCGATGTCCAGCACGCGGTTACCGGCACGCACGCCCGACAGTTCGATCGCGAAACGCTTCCACAGACGGTGCATGCCGCCCGACAGGAGGTCGTTCATCAGGTCGTACTTGGCGGCTACCGAGTGGAAAACCTCAGCGACTTTTTCCGCTTTCTGGCTTTCCGGAACGTTTTTGAAGCCGAAGTGAGTGGTGGGTTCGGCATCGCTGCCTTTGCGCTGATCAGTCATATCGCTGTCACCAAAAGAGAATGCGCGACATTCTAATCCCGGTGGCTTGCTTTGTCTTGGCAAGGCTGAAGGTAAGATAGAGAGAAACCGGGACGTTTTGACGCAGTAACGGTCAAGATGCTTCAGGAAGTGTCCATAAAGCAGGAGTCATTCGATGGCCCATATTAGTGTTGAGCGTGCCCATGGCCTGGGTAAGGAAGCGGCCCGCGAGAAGGCCGACAAGTTGGCGCAGAAACTGTCCGATCAATATGGCCTGGAGCCGCAGTGGTCTGGCGACACGCTGAACCTCAAGCGCTCCGGTGTGAAAGGGGCGGTGCATGTGGGCGAGGATTCGATCAGGGTCGATGTCGAACTGGGGCTGTTGATGTCCGCCATGAGCGGCACCATCAAATCGGAAATCGAAAGGGCCCTCGACAAAGCCCTCGCGTGATTCCCCAAAGATCGCAGCCTTCGACAGCTCCTGCATTGAAATGTGTACATCTGCAGGCGCTGCCGAAGACTGAGATCTTTTCCCGGAGGCACCACCGATTTGTGTCATTTGTTAGGGTGCCGTTTCTAATTTTTCTCCCTACTTTGTGCCTGAGCCCGACACTTTCGCGGGCAGTTCCTCAACCCTTCTGCGCGTGAGGTGGACCATGGCCAAAGTTATTGTGAAGAAAAAAGTCGACGTTGAGACCAACACTCTGAACGACGTCAGATCGTATGCCCGCAAGATCTGGCTGGCGGGCCTGGGTGCTTACACCAAGGTCGGTCAAGAGGGTAGCGAGTACGTTCAAGAGTTGATCAAGGCTGGTCAAGCTGTTGAAAAGAAAGGCAAAAAAGTAGTTGCTGAGAAACTTGAAGCGGCTAATGCCGAGATCGATGAAGCCAAGAGTGAAGTGAGTACTTTCAAAGGCAAAGTCGAACTTCAACTCGACAAAGTCGAGAAGGCTTTCGATACGCGTATCGCAAGTGCCTTGAATCGTATCGGCATTCCGTCTAAACATGACGTGGAGACACTCTCTGCTAAGCTCGATGAGCTGACAGCATTGCTCGAACGTGTCGCGCGTAAATCTTAAGGAGAACGGGATGGCTGGCAAAAAGAATACTGAAAAAGAAAGCAGCTCGTGGATCGGGAAGGTCGAAGACTACTCCCGCAAGATCTGGCTGGCTGGTTTAGGCGTGTACTCGAAGATTGATACTGACGGCAGCAAACTCTTCGATGCATTGGTTAAGGACGGCGAGAAAGCCGAGAAGCTCACCAAGAGCGCGGTCGGCAAGACTGTCGATGCTGCCAAGGACTCCGCTTCGTCGGCCAAGTCGCGCATCAGCGGCGTGAAAGATCGCGCACTGGGCAAGTGGGATGAGCTGGAAGGGGCTTTCGACAAGCGCCTGAACAGCGCCATTTCGCGCCTGGGTGTACCGAGCCGCAATGAAGTCAAGGCACTGCACAGCAAGGTCGATACCCTGACCAAGCAAATCGAAAAACTCACCGGTGCCAAGGTTGCGCCTGTTGCGGCGAAAACCGCGGCGGCCAAACCGGCAGCTAAAAGCGCGGCCAAACCATTGGCCAAGGCCGCAGCGAAACCTGCCGCCAAGCCGGCAGCCAAAACTGCTGCTGCGAAACCTGCAGCCAAAGCGGCCGCTAAACCCGCTGCTAAACCCGCTGCAAAAGCTGCTGCAAAACCAGCGGCTAAACCAGCGGCTAAACCTGCAGCTAAAACCGCAGCGGCCAAACCCGCTGCGGCGAAGAAGCCAGCAGTGAAAAAACCAGCCGCCCCGAAAGCGGCCGCTCCGAAACCAGCAGTGGCTGCCGCCAAACCGGCAACCCCGGTCAGTCCGGCGAACTCTGCCGCTGCGCCGACCCCTGCTGTAACCCCGACTATCGCACCGACTCCATCGGCGCCAACCAGTCAGTCCTGATTTCCAGGACGCAAAAAAACGCCCGGCCTGCAAAGGTCGGGCGTTTTTGTTTGTGCATGGATTCCAGAAACCATCGAAGACCCACCGGGTCAGTCGTGCTCTTCGAGGTACTGCAACGCCAACCGCTCGGTCGCGACTTTGACCGGCGGCAACAAGTGCGGCGCCACCAGCATCATGATCTGGTACACCACCAGTCGTACTTCACCTTCACGGTCGAGAATCCGCTGATAGTCCAGCGAGAACAGCAATGTCATGGTGATTTGTTCCACCAGTTGCCCCAGCGCCTGGGTGTCGCTGACCAACTGCCCCTGAGCCTTCAACTGCGCCAGCAATGAAGCCAGTGTGCGCTTCAACGCATTGAGCAAGTTGCGTATCCCCTTGGCCAGTTTCGGCAGGCGGCCGGCAAGGTTCGACAAGTCCTGGAACAGAAACCGGTATTGGGCCAGGCGTTCGACGATCAGGTGCAGGAACAGCCAGTAATCTTCGGGTGCCAATTCCACATCGGACGGTGGATCGAGCAAGGGCGTCAGTTCGGTCTGGAAGCGTTCGAACAGCCCCAGGATCAGCGGCTCCTTGCCGTGGAAGTGGTAGTAGAGGTTGCCGGGGCTGATGCCCATTTCGTTGGCCACCTCCATGGTGGACACGTTCGGTTCGCCCTTCTGATTGAACAACTGCAGGGCACATTCGAGAATCCGGTCGCGGGTTTTCATCCAGTCTTCTTAATGGTCGAGTCAGGCCACGGCCATTGGCGGCCGTGGTTCATTGAACGTCAGCGCACGCGCACGTAAGTACCGGGCGCCGCCTCCATCGGTGGATAGTTCTGGTTGCCAAGGGTCATCAGGGTTTCGTGTTGAGTGCCGGAGCGTTCCTGAATCCAGCTCAGCCATTGTGTCCACCAACTGCCGTCGACGCGTTTGGCGTCGTAATACCAGGCCCGCGGGTCGCTGCTCAGTTTCGGGTTCTCGACGTAGTTGGCTTTCGAGTTGTGCGGCGGGTTGAGAATGCTCTGCACATGACCGCTGCTCGACAGCACGAAGCGCCGCTCGCCACCCAGCAGCAAGGTCGAGCGATACACCGCATCCCACGGGGTGATGTGATCGTTCATGCCGGCCACGCTGAAACTGTCGACGGTGACTTTCTGCAGGTCGATCGGAGTGCCGCACACTTCCAGCCCGCCCGGATGACTCAGCGGGTTGTGCTTGAAGAAGTCCAGCAGGTCGCCATGAAACGCTGCCGGCAGGCGCGTGTTGTCATTGTTCCAGTAGAGGATGTCGAACGCCGGTGGCTCCTTGCCCAGCAGGTAGTTATTGACGAAGTAATTCCAGATCAAATCGTTGGGGCGCATCCAGGCAAAAACCCTGGCCATATCGCGACCTTCCAGAACGCCCTTCTGATATGAGCGGCGCTTGGCCGCTTCCAGCGTTTGTTCGTCGACGAAGAGGGTGGCCGGGCTTTCTATCTGACTGTCGAGCAGGCTCACCAGATAGGTCGCGCTGGACACCCGCCGCAGCTGCCGCTTGGCCTGCAAGTGCCCTTGCAGCGCGGCGATGGTCAGCCCGCCGGCGCAGGCACCCATCAGGTTGACATCGCGGGAACCGGTGATCGCCCGGCACACATTCATCGCTTCTTCGGTGGCTTCGACGTAAGACGACAGCCCCCATTCGCGGTGACGCACATCAGGATTGCGCCAGCTGATCACGAAGGTCTGCAAGCCGTTTTTAAGGGCGAACTGGACGAAGCTGTTACTGGGGCTCAAGTCGAAAATGTAGAACTTGTTGATCTGTGGCGGCACGATCAGCAATGGCTTGGAATACTGTTTTTCGCTCATTGGCTTGTACTGGATCAGTTCCAGCAGCTCATTGCGAAACACCACGGAGCCGGTGGTGGTGGCGACTGTCTTGCCTACCTCGAATGCTTGTTTGGTGACCTGTCTGGGCAAGCCGTCGTTGTGCAGCAGGTCGTCGAGCAGATGGCCGATACCCCGCACCAGGCTGTGACCGCCAGAGTTGAAGATCTCCTTGACCGCCAGCGGATTGAGCAGGGTGTTGGACGGCGCCACGGCGTCGTTGATCAAGGCAAACGCAAAGTGGGCGCGGGCGCGATCGTCCGGGCTCAGGTTGCTCTCGTCGATCCAGTTTTTGACCTCCTTCTGCCAACTCAGGTAGGCCTGCAAGCTGCGGCGATAAAAAGGGTTGAGGCTCCACGCCGGGTCGGCAAAGCGATTGTCTTGCGGATTGATCGGGTGCAGGGTCTCACCCAACAACACGCGGCCAAGCTGGCCGCCCAGCTTCAAGGCATGCCGGGCCGTGTACACCGGGTTGCGCAGGCCATGGGTGGCCAGGCTGCGCAAGGTCGAAAGCAGGTCCCGGCCGCGCAGACCGGTCACCGCACTCTGTGCGTTGATGAATGCAGCGGGAGTGGGCAAGGAGCCCTTCGCTGGTTTGTCGCGCATGAGTCAACACTCCTTCGTCATCAGGCCAAAAACAAACTCACCGAACAAATCACCATAGACGTTGTTGCGGATTGTTGCGCGGTACGACGTCCTGTCGACGCACTTTTCCTGAACCAAATCCGGGGCAGGTCAACTGCCCGATGGCGCCGGATGCGGATGCATCACTGCGCGCTGACGTTCCTCTTCGAGAAACTTCATGATGATCGGTGCCACCGCTTCGGCCCGGGTAATCAAGAACAGATGCCCGTCGTCAATGATGTGCAGTTGGGCATTGGGAATTCGCCAGGCCAGCATGCGCATATTGATCAGCGGGATCAGTGGGTCGTCGTCGCCCGCCAGCACCAGGGTCGGCTGGTGGATCTTGTGCAGCCAGTGAATGCTGGTCCAGCCGAAGCCGGCGAACAGTTGCCAGTAGTAGCCCAGTTTGCCTGCCGAGCGAACCCGCGCGGCGTGACTGGCCGCCAGGGTCGGATCGCGACGGAACGAGCCGCCATAGATCATCGGTGCGATGCGAATCACATGGGACGGCTGGATGTAGCGTCGTGGGCTGGCCATCATCCATAGCACTTTCGGTTTGCCAGGCACCATCACTGTGCCGGCCGCCGTGGCTGCCAGCACCAGCTTCTTGCAGCGCTCGGGATAGTCATAGGCAAATTGCTGCGCCAGGGCGCCCCCCCATGACACGCCGATCACATTGACCTGCCCGTAATCGAGATAGTCGAGCATTCGCGCCGTCAGTTTCGCCAGGCCCGAAAAGCGATACGGCCGGCTGGGCGTCGATGAGCCGCCGACACCGGGTACGTCGAAGGCGATGACTTCCAGGTCCGGATCCAGCGCCTGGACGAACGGAAATATCAGCTCCAGGTTGGCACCGATGCCATTGAAAACCAGCAAGGGCGTCAAGTGAGGCTTGCCGGGGCGTACCGCGGTGCGGAGGGTCTGCCCATCCAGGTTGACGGTACGGAATATGAACGGTTGCGGCATGCACGAAGCCCTGTAGGTTTTAAACGCTGATTGGGCCATCCCGGGCCGTCGCAGAATATTCGAGGCTGGCCTCGAGGCTGATTAATGACAATCGCGGCACTTCCCAGTGCCGCGGACTGCGAGTTGTTTGAAGCTCAACGTTCGTGCACATACGTGCCTGGCGACGCCTCGCCCGCGGGATAGGCCTTGTTGCCAAGGTTGGCGGGGGACTTCTTCAGTTTGCCCGAGCGTTCGGCCTGCCACGCCTGCCAATGCAGCCACCAGGAGTCGGTGTGCTTGGTGGAGTTTTCCATCCAGTCCTCGGCCTTGACCGGCATGTCGGTGCTGGTCATGTAGCGTGCTTTCGGATTGCCCGGCGGGTTCAGAATGCTCTGGATATGCCCGCTGCTGGACAGCACGAACTCGACCTTGCCACCGAACAGTTGTGCCGACTTGTAGCAGGACTTCCACGGGGTGATGTGATCGTTGGTGCCGGCCAGGGAAAAGATGTCGGCATCGACCTGTTTGAGGTCGATCGGCGTGCCGCACACTTCCAGTGCGTTGGGGCGGATCAGTGGGTTGTTTTTGAACATCTCGATCAGGTCGCCGTGGAAAGCGGCCGGCAGGCGAGTGGTGTCGTTGTTCCAGAACAGAATGTCGAATACCGGTGGCTCGTTGCCTAACAGGTAGTTGTTGACCCAGTAGTTCCAGATCAAGTCGTTGGGGCGCATCCAGGCGAAGACTTTCGCCATGTCGCGACCTTCCAGCACACCGGCCTGGTAGGAATGGCGCTTGGCGGCTTCGAGGGTCTGCTCGTCGACGAACAGGGCCACGTCGCTGTCGAGGGTGGTGTCGAGCACGCTGACCAGCAGAGTCAGGGCGTTCACTTTCTTCTCGCCGATCGCTGCGTAGTGACCCAGCAGGGCAGTGCAGGTGATACCACCGGAGCAGGCGCCGAGCATGTTCACGTCTTTGCTGCCGGTGATCGCGGTGACTACATCGACTGCTTCCTTGAGTGCTTCGATGTAGGTCGACAGACCCCACTCGCGTTGCTCCTTGGTCGGGTTGCGCCAGCTGACGATGAACGTCTGCACGTTGTTGCGCAGGCAGAAGCGCGCCAGGCTCTTGTCCGGGCTGAGGTCGAAAACATAGAACTTGTTGATTTGCGGCGGCACCACCAGCAGTGGGCGTTCATGCACTTGCTCGGTGATCGGCTTGTACTGGATCAGCTCCAGCACGTCGTTGCGAAAGACTACCGCGCCTTCGGTCACGCCCAGACTCTTGCCGACTTCAAACGCGCCCATGTTGACCTGGCTCGGCATCCCGCCGTTGTGGATCAGATCTTTGGCCAGATGGGAGAGACCGTCAAGCAGGCTTTTGCCGCCGGTTTCGAAGAAGCGTTTTACCGCCGCCGGGTTGGCTGCCGTGTTGGTCGGGGCCATGGCTTCGGTCATGAGGTTGATCACGAAATGCCCGCGAGCGACGTCCTTGGGCGAGAGATTGCTCTTATCGATCCAGGTGTGGAGCTCCTTGCGCCACGCCAGATAAGTTTGCAAATAACGTTTGTAGAGAGGGTTCTGGCTCCAGGCCGGGTCGAGGAAACGGCGGTCGTCGCTTTGCGGTTGAAGCTCGGATTTTCCGAACAGCACGTTCTTGAGTTCGATGCCGAAATGGGCGACGTGCCTGGCACTGTGGATGGGTTGTCTGATGGCCTGGGTCAGCACCATTCGGGCAGAGCCCAGTAGATCCTTTCTACGCAGCCCAACAACAGGATTCAGTCCCAAGGTATTTTCTGAAGCCTGGAATTTCAGGTCATCGTTTTGCTTGTTACTCATCTACGACGCTCCATTGTCCTGAGGCGAGTACCTGAGCCCAGCTGTGTAGTCACACAATGCGCCAGGTACTACTGCTCGGGTGACCGTTGATTGCATAGCTGCTTTTCAGTTCAGAGAGCACTGCACGGAACTTGCCAGCTCCATTGGTTACCCGAGTTTAATTTTTTTCGCAAGCGGGCCAATCGTTGACCCGGCAGCCAAGCATTCAAACAGATGGAATTAGAAAATGCCCTCTAAATACCTCGAGGCCTGACCTAGAGCATCAGCTTGACGACTGACTCGTTCGGATCACGGGTCTTTCCAGCCGCTTTGAGTTCGGCAAGATAATCGTTCCACAGATCCTCTTGGCGCACCGCCAACTGGTACAGATATTCCCAGGTGAACAGGCCGCTGTCGTGGCCGTCGTCGAAGGTCAATTTCAGTGCGTACTGACCGGCTGGTTCGACCTTGCTCAGGCCTACGCCGATCTTGCCAAATTGCAGGATAGGTTTGCCGTGGCCCTGGACCTCGGCGGAAGGAGAGTGCACGCGAAGGAATTCTGCGGGCAGGTGATACTCCTCGCCGGACGCGTATTTGAGCGTCAGGGTTTTCGAGGCTTTGTGCAGTTTGATGTCGGTGGGGAGTTGGGTCATGGCAGGTCGTCCGTCTATGTGGAACGTTGTGCAGGAGCTGCCGCAGTCTACGGCAGCTCCTGCTGGGTTCACGTTCTCACAGGAGAGTAGGTGACCTACAGGATATAACGGGACAGGTCTTCGTTCTGTGCCAATTCGCCCAAGTGGCTGTTGACGTAATCGGCATCGATCAGGATCGCCTTTTCGTCATGGGTGCTGGCCAGATCGCCGGCACTGAACGACACCTCTTCAAGCAGACGCTCCAGCAAGGTGTGCAGGCGACGTGCGCCGATGTTCTCGGTCTTCTCGTTGACCTGCCAGGCAATCTCGGCAATACGCTTGATACCGTCCGGCTGGAACTCGATGAGCAGCCCTTCGGTTTTCAGCAGCGCGCAATACTGCTCGGTGAGTGATGCATGCGGTTCGCTAAGAATGCGTTCGAAATCTTCCGGGCTCAGGGCCTTGAGTTCGACCCGAATCGGCAGGCGACCTTGCAGTTCCGGCACCAGATCGCTCGGCTTGCTCAGGTGGAACGCACCGGAGGCGATGAACAGGATGTGGTCGGTCTTGACCATGCCCAGTTTGGTGTTGACGGTGCAGCCTTCGATCAGCGGCAGCAAGTCGCGCTGTACGCCTTCACGGGATACGTCGACGCCACCGGTATTGCCGCGCTTGGCGACCTTGTCGATTTCGTCGATGAACACGATGCCGTGCTGTTCGACAGCTTCCAGCGCCTTGGCCTTCAACTCTTCTTCGTTGACCAGGCGACCGGCTTCTTCGTCGCGAACCAGTTTCAGCGCTTCCTTGACCTTGAGCTTGCGGCTCTTGCGCTTGCCCTTGCCCATGTTGGCGAACAGGCTCTGCAACTGGTTGGTCATTTCTTCCATGCCCGGTGGCGCGGAGATATCGACGCCGGTGATTTCGGCGACTTCGATTTCGATCTCCTTGTCGTCCAGCTGACCTTCACGCAGGCGTTTGCGGAACAGCTGGCGGGTGTTGGAGTCCTGGGCCGGGGCTGCGTCTTCGTTGCTGAAGCCCATGCGTGCCGGTGGCAGCAAGGCGTCGAGGATGCGCTCTTCGGCGGCGTCTTCGGCGCGGTGGCGAACCTTGGTCATTTCCTGTTCGCGCAGCAGCTTGATCGCCGCGTCCGCCAGATCACGAATGATCGATTCGACGTCGCGGCCGACATAGCCCACTTCGGTGAATTTGGTCGCTTCGACTTTGATGAACGGAGCGTTGGCGAGTTTGGCCAGGCGACGGGCGATCTCGGTTTTACCGACGCCGGTCGGGCCGATCATCAGAATGTTCTTGGGGGTGACTTCGACGCGCAGCTCTTCGGGCAGCTGCATCCGGCGCCAGCGGTTGCGTAAGGCAATGGCGACGGCGCGTTTGGCATCGTCCTGGCCGATGATATGGCGATTGAGTTCGTGGACGATTTCACGGGGGGTCATGGGCATAGTAATTGGCGGTCCTCAAGCAAAAGTGAGCCGTGGCGCTAGGCCAAGACAGGCTTACTCAGCGAGATCCTGCTCCTCGATGGTGATGTTGTGGTTGGTGAACACGCAAATGTCGCCAGCGATGCCCAAAGCGGTTTCGACGATTTCCCGGGCCGACAGGTCGGTCTTTTTCAACAGCGCGCTGGCCGCAGCCTGGGCGTAGCCGCCGCCGGAACCCATGGCGATCAGGCCTTCTTCAGGCTCAACCACGTCACCGTTGCCGGTGATGATCAGGGAGGCGTCTTTGTTGGCGACCGCGAGCATGGCTTCGAGGCGGCTGAGGGAGCGGTCAGTGCGCCATTCTTTGGCGAGTTCGACAGCGGCGCGAACCAGGTGGCCCTGATGTTTTTCGAGTTGGCCTTCGAAGCGCTCGAAGAGGGTGAAGGCGTCAGCGGTAGCCCCGGCAAAACCGGCGATAACCTGACCGTGGTACAGGCGGCGAACTTTCTTCGCGTTGCCTTTCATCACGGTATTGCCGAGCGAAACCTGGCCGTCGCCGCCCATGACGACTTTGCCGTGGCGGCGAACTGAAACGATGGTGGTCAAGGGAGAGTCTCCACGCAGCGGGGCGAAAATGCCTTATGCCAACTCATATGGGGGTGGTGGAGCGTTTTTCAACTGTAGGACGCGGCGGGGGACGAGCGGTGTGTCATTTGCGAAGGCGGGTGCAAGTGAATCCCTGTGGCGAGGGGGCTTGCCCCCGTTCGGCTGCGAAGCAGTCGTAAATCCGGGCATCGCGGCTTGTCTGGCATACCGCAATGGCTGGGTTGGGAGCGCTTCGCGCTCCAGCGGGAGCAAGCTCCCTCGCCACAAAAGCAGATTGCTTCTGACTGTAAAGTGGGATCAGCGGCTCTGGCGTTGTTGTAACAACAGGTTACTGAAGCCACTGCCCGCCAATTGTTTCTGGGCGGTGGTCAGTTGTTCACGGTTGCTGAACGGGCCGACCAGCACCCGGTACCAGGTCTCGTCCTTCACTGTGCCGGATTCAACCGCCACGGCCTGACCCAGCAGGATGATCTGCGCCCGAACCTTGTCGGCATCGGCTTGCTTGCGGAACGAACCGGCCTGCAGGAAGAACTTGGTCACCGGCGCCGCTTTAGCCACCGGTGGCGCTGGCGGCGGAGTGATGCCGGCCAATGCCGCCTGAGCCCGGGCGGTGTCGATCTTCGCTGCTTCCGCAGGCGTCACCGGCGTGGTCGGAATGGCCGGCACTTGTGGTGTCGGCAGGGTTTTCTCAGGTACTGCATCCGGCGGCACGATCACTTCCGACTCCGGCAGCAAGGTGTAGAAGTCGTACTTCGGCTTCACCGGTTGCGTCGGGCTCGGCGGGGTCTTGTTGGCCTCGGCGATCTTGGTGGCTTTCTGTTGCTGCTCGACCTTCTCGCGCTTGACGCTGTCACTGCCCTTGCCCGGCTCCAGCTTCATCAGGAACACAATGAACGCGCCGACCGTCAGGCCGATGGCCATCCACAGCCAGCCCGGGATCGGTTGCTTTGCAGGGGCTTGGTAACGGCTGGCGCCACGCTTGGGTGCAGGTTTTTTCTTGGCAGCCAACTTACATACGCTCCAGAGTTTCCAGACCCAAGAGTTCCAGGCCTTGCTTGAGAGTGCGGCCGGTCAACGCAGCAAGGCGCAGACGGCTCTGCATTTGCGCCGGGGTGTCGGCGCCGAGGATCGGGCAGTTCTCGTAGAAACTGGAGAACAGGCCGGCAACATCGTAAAGGTAGGTGCAGAGAATGTGCGGCGTGCCTTTGTCGGACACGTTATTCAGGATTTCGCCGAACTGCGCCAGTTTCGCCGCCAGCTCATGTTCGTGCGGCGCTTCGAGGACGATTTGCCCTTCGACTTCGCTGAAATCCTTGCCGAGCTTGCGGAACACGCCGGCCACTCGGGTGTAGGCGTACAGCAGGTACGGTGCGGTGTTGCCTTCGAAGTTCAGCATCAGGTCGAAGTTGAAGCTGTAGTCGCTGGTGCGGTGCTTGGACAGGTCGGCGTACTTCACCGCGCCAATGCCCACGACCTTGGCGATGTTGCGCAGCTCGTCTTCGGCCAACTCCGGGTTCTTCTCCTTCACCAGCGTGTAGGCGCGTTCCTGAGCTTCGGTCAGCAGGTCGATCAGCTTCACGGTGCCGCCGTCACGGGTTTTGAACGGGCGGCCATCGGCGCCGTTCATGGTGCCGAAGCCCATGTGTTCCATTTCCATCGGATGGGTCACGAAGCCGGCCTGACGCGCGACCTGGAACACCTGCTGGAAGTGCAGGGCCTGGCGCTGGTCAACGAAGTACAGCGCGCGATCGGCTTTCAGCACGCCGCTGCGGTAGCGCACGGCCGCCAGGTCGGTGGTGGCATAGAGGTAGCCGCCATCGGCCTTGACGATGATCACTGGCAGCGGTTCGCCCTCGGCGTTCTTGAACTCGTCGAGGAACACGCACTGGGCGCCGTTGCTCTCGACCAGCATGCCTTTGGCCTTGAGGTCGTTGACCACGTTGATCAGGTCGTCGTTGTAGGCGCTTTCACCCATCACGTCGGCCATGGTCAGTTTGACGTTCAGCAGTTCGTAGATTTTCTGGCAGTGGGACAGCGAGATGTCCTTGAACTTGGTCCACAGCGCCAGGCAGTCCGGGTCGCCGGCTTGCAGCTTGACCACCAGGCCACGGGCGCGGTCGGCGAACTCTTCGGACTCGTCGAAGCGCTGCTTGGCGGCGCGGTAGAAGTTTTCCAGGTCCGATAGCTCGTCGCTGGTGATCGGGTTTTCCTGCAGATAAGCCATCAGCATGCCGAACTGGGTGCCCCAGTCGCCGACATGGTTCTGACGGATCACGGTGTCGCCGAGGAACTCCAGCACCCGGGCCACGCCGTCGCCGATGATGGTCGAGCGCAAGTGGCCGACGTGCATCTCTTTGGCCAGGTTCGGTGCCGACAGGTCAACCACGGTGCGCTGCACCGGGCCGGCCTTGCGTACGCCGATGTGGTCGTCGGCCAGGGCCGCGTCCAGGCGGGTCGCCAGGGCTTGGGTGTTCTGGAAGAAGTTCAGGAAGCCAGGACCGGCAATTTCGGCTTTGGAGACGTTTTCGTCAGCCGGCAGCGCGGCGATGATTTTCTCGGCCAGGTCACGGGGCTTCATGCCGGCCGGTTTGGCCAGCATCATCGCGATGTTGCTGGCGAAGTCGCCGTGGGTCTTGTCACGGGAGTTTTCCACCTGGATCGCCGGCGACAGGCCTTCAGGCAACACACCTTCGTTGACGAGTTGGGTGATGGCTTGTTGGATCAGCTGGCGAATGGTGTCTTTCATGGTCTTCTCTTTCGACCGCAGGCGCGGCGGCGCTTCAGTGCGCTGGTGGAAAAACTGGGCATTATCCGTTGCGAAGACGGGCTTGCCAACTATAGCGGGCAGGTTATGGATATGTGGTGACAAATCGGCCGCCTTCGCGGGCAAGCCTCGCTCCAGAGGCAGTGTGCGGATCAGCAAGATCCGTTGTAGGAGCGAGGTCTGCCCGCGATGGCGATTTTGAAATCAATACAAATCGACCGGATCGACATCCAAAGACCAACGCACTGCCCGCCCACTGGGCATCTGCTCCAAAGCCAGCAACCAACTGCTCAACAATCGATGCAGCGGCGCCCGGGCCGTGGCTTGCAGCAATAACTGTGCGCGATAGCGCCCGGCCCGGCGCTCCATCGGTGCCGGAACCGGCCCCAGCAACTCGATACCGGTCAGATGCTGTTCGGCCAGCAGTCGCTCGGCCTCGCTGCACGCTTCATCGAGGAACCCTTCGGCCTGCCCCGGTTTGTGCGCTTCGGCCCGCAGCAGCGCGAGATGCGCAAATGGCGGCAACCCGGCGGAGCGGCGTTCGCTCAATGCCTGTTCGGCAAAGGCGAAATAGCCCTGCTCGGTCAGTTGCACCAGCAGCGGGTGGTCCGCCAGGTGCGTCTGGATGATCACTTTGCCCGGCTCTTCGGCGCGGCCCGCGCGTCCGGCGACCTGGACGATCAACTGCGCCATGCGCTCGCTGGCGCGGAAGTCGCCGGAGAACAACCCGCCGTCGGCATCGAGAATCGACACCAGTGTCACCCGAGGAAAGTGGTGCCCTTTGGCAAGCATCTGTGTGCCGACCAGAATGCACGGCTGGCCTTTCTGGATGGTCGCGAACAGCTGATTCATCGCGTCTTTGCGTGAAGTACTGTCGCGGTCGACTCGCAGCACCGGGACGTCCGGAAATAGAATCCCCAGGCGTTCCTCGGCACGCTCGGTGCCGGCGCCCACGGGCCGCAAATCGACCTTGCCGCACTTTGGGCAATGTCGAGGCACGCGCTCGACGTAGCCACAATGATGGCAGCGCAATTCGCCCGAGCGCTGGTGCACGGTCATTCGCGCGTCGCAACGCTGGCATTCGGACATCCAGCCGCAATCGTGGCAGAGCAGCGTCGGGGCGAACCCTCGGCGATTGAGGAACACCAGCACCTGCTGGCCGGCGGCCAGGGTCTGACCGATGGCTTGCTGCATCGGCCCGGAAATGCCGCTGTCCAGTGGACGACTTTTCACGTCCAGGCGCAGGAAACGCGGTTGCTTGGCGCCGCCGGCGCGCTCATTCAGGCGCAGCAGGCCGTAACGACCGGTGTAGGCGTTTTGCAGGCTTTCCAGAGAAGGCGTGGCGGAGCCGAGGACAATCGGGATGTTTTCCTGCCGGGCGCGAACCAGCGCCAGATCGCGGGCGTGGTAGCGCAAGCCTTCCTGCTGTTTATAAGAGCCGTCGTGCTCTTCATCGATGATGATCAGGCCGGGGTTCTTCATCGGCGTGAACAGCGCCGAACGGGTGCCGATAATAATGTCGGCTTCGCCATCCCGCGCGGCCAGCCAGGCGTCCAGGCGCTCGCGGTCGTTGACGGCGGAGTGGATCAGTGCGATGCGTGCATTGAAGCGCTGTTCGAAGCGCGCCAGGGTTTGCGGGCCGAGGTTGATCTCCGGGATCAACACCAGGGCTTGCTTGCCGGCCTCAAGGGTTTCGCGGATCAGTTGCAAATAGACTTCGGTCTTGCCGCTGCCGGTGACGCCGGCCAGCAGGAACGCATGATAACTGTCGAACCCGGCGCGAATCGCTTCATAAGCGGCGCGCTGCTCCGGGTTGAGCGGCAATTCCGGTTGTGCCAGCCAGTGTTCGTGGCGAGCGCCGGGCGCGTGCCTGCGGATGTCTACCTGCACCAGATCCTTGGCCAGCAACAGATCGAGGCTGTCCTTGCTCAGCATCAGTTTGCTCAGCAACTGATGGGCGACGCCGTGGGGATGTTGCGCCAGGGTCGCCAGGGCTTCGCGCTGCCGCGGGGCGCGGGCGATGCGCGGGTCATCGAGGCTGGCGCCGGGCGCGGCGGACCAGAACCGCTCCTGACGGGCTTCGGCCAGCTCACCCTGACGCAGCAACACCGGCAGCGCCCAGCTCAATGTGTCGCCGAGGCTGTGCTGATAATACTGGGACGTCCACAGGCACAGCTTGAACAGCGCGGGTGGCAGCGGCGGTACCGCATCGAGCAGGGCCAGCGCCGGTTTGAGTTTTTCTGTCGGGACTTCGCTGTGGTCGGTGATCTCCACCAGAATCCCGATCATCTCCCGCCGGCCGAACGGCACCCGCAAACGCATGCCCGGGTGTAACTGGGCGCGCAGGACTCCGGCCGGGGCGCGATAGTCGAACAGGCGGCGCAGGGGCGAAGGCAGGGCGAGGCGCAGAATGGCGTTGGGCACGCGATTGTTTTCTCGATAGGGGAGCGATGACGAAGGCCGGGAGCCTAGCAGACGGTCGGATTTGTGTCCTCCATCAGGAAAACGTTCAAGTGTTGACGAGTGGATTTTAATGCCAGGCAAGGCGCTACGACGACTCATAGCGCGCTATGGGGAGGAGTAGCAACGCAGCATGGCGTTAAAAGACGCCGTCAACATTGAACAGTCTTTCCTGATGGAGGGCACCCACGACAGCTTGCGTGTTTGCAAAGGTCTGGTAGAATCCGCGGCCTAATTACGTGCGGTATTCAACAATAGTGTTGGGTGGCGGCACGCTAGCCTGAGGAAGACACCATGAAAGCTGATATCCATCCAGAATACCCAGCAGTTGCTGTTACCTGCAGCTGCGGCAACAAGTTCGAAACCCGTTCGACCTACGGCAAAGCCCTGGCGATCGACGTTTGCAACGAATGCCACCCGTTCTACACCGGTAAGCAAAAGACTCTGGACACTGGCGGCCGCGTTCAGCGTTTCGCAGACCGTTTCGGTGCTTTCGGCGCGAAAAAGGCCTAAGGCCGATCAACTTGGGAAGCCGTTACGGTTTTTCCATGCTGATGAAAAAGGCGTCCCTCGCGGGCGCCTTTTTTATGTCTGCGATTTGGCTTTCCGCTGCCCAGGCCTTCTGCCCGGCGCCGAGCGGGCTGACGCCGATCGCGGTGCAGCGGGTGGTGGATGGCGACACCTTGCGACTGAGCGATGGGCGCAGTGTGCGCATGATCGGTTTGAACACGCCGGAGCTGGGCAAGCAGGGTCGTTCCGACGAGCCGTTCGCCGTGGCCGCGCGCAAACGCCTGGAAGCCCTGGTGGCCGCCAGCGACGGGCGGGTCGGTTTGCTGCCGGGTAAAGAAGGCAAGGACCATTACGGCCGCACCCTGGCCCATGTCTACAGCGTCGATGGCGCCAACCTCGAAGCGCAGATGCTTGCTGAAGGTCTCGGTTTTCAGGTCGCGGTAGCGCCGAACGTCGATTTGGTCGGCTGCCAGCAGGCGGCGGAACGCAGTGCTCGTCAGGCCGGCCTCGGGCTGTGGCGCCAGTCACCTGTGCTGAAAGCGGAGCAGATCAACGCGTCCGGCTTCGCCGTGCTCAGTGGTCGTGTGAGCAAGGTTCAGCGCAATCGCGGCGGAGTTTGGATCGAGTTGCAGGATTCAGTTGTATTGCGGGTTGCACCCAATCTGCTGGGGCAATTCGATGGTGCGCCGCTTGAACAGCTCAAAGGCAAGCAAATCGAGGCTCGTGGCTGGGTCGTGGATCGTTCGCGCCGTGGCGGGCTGAAGCCTGGACAGGCGCGCTGGCTTTTGCCGCTGACCGATCCGGCGATGTTGCAGGTCGCACCGTAAGAAAAATTGTAGACATTTATTCTGTAGATTGTGAACAGTCTATCCCTTGTATTCCGTGGCTCTTGGCCCAAAGTCGTAGGGCAGGGCGCTTGACAGGGGTGACTGGTCAGTCTTGTGGGGACTTTGCGACACGAGTATCCTCGGCGGTCCGTCTGTCCAACAGTAAAAAGCGGAATGCCCACATGTCTGATTTGAAAACTGCCGCTCTCGAATATCACGCCAATCCTCGTCCAGGGAAGCTGAGTGTCGAGCTCACCAAGGCCACTGCTACCGCCCGCGACCTGTCGCTGGCCTACAGCCCCGGCGTAGCCGAACCAGTACGCGAAATCGCCCGCGATCCTGAACTGGCCTACAAATACACCGGCAAAGGCAACCTGGTTGCAGTCATTTCCGATGGCACCGCGATTCTGGGCCTGGGTAACCTCGGTCCATTGGCTTCCAAGCCGGTAATGGAAGGTAAAGGTGTTCTGTTCAAGCGCTTCGCCGGCATCGACGTGTTCGACATCGAAGTCGACTCCGAAAGCCCGCAAGCCTTCATCGACACCGTCAAGCGTATCTCCATCACCTTCGGTGGCATCAACCTGGAAGACATCAAGGCACCTGAGTGCTTTGAAATCGAGCGCGCTCTGATCGAGCAGTGCGATATTCCGGTATTCCACGATGACCAGCACGGTACTGCGATCGTGACCGCTGCCGGCATGATCAACGCCCTGGAAATCGCTGGCAAAACCCTGGCTGACGCCAAGATCGTCTGCCTGGGCGCCGGTGCTGCCGCCATCTCCTGCATGAAATTGCTGGTGAGCATGGGCGCCAACATCGAAAACATCTACATGGTTGACCGTACCGGTGTGATCCACTCCGGCCGTGATGACCTGAACCAGTACAAGGCTGTCTTCGCTCACGCGACCGACAAGCGTACCCTGGCTGACGCCCTGGAAGGCGCTGACGTGTTTGTTGGCCTGTCCGGCCCGAACCTGCTGAGCGCTGAAGGCCTGAAATCCATGGCGGCCAACCCGATCGTGTTCGCATGCTCGAACCCGGATCCGGAAATCTCCCCGGAACTGGCGCACGCCACTCGCAACGACGTGATCATGGCCACTGGCCGTTCGGACTACCCGAACCAGGTCAACAACGTACTGGGCTTCCCGTTCATCTTCCGTGGTGCCCTGGACGTTCGCGCCAAGCGCATCAACGAAGAAATGAAAGTGGCTGCCGCCAACGCCCTGCGTGAACTGGCCAAACTGCCAGTGCCTCAGGAAGTGTGCGACGCCTACGGTGGCATCAAGCTGGAATTCGGTCGTGAGTACATCATCCCGAAACCAATGGATGCCCGTCTGATCACCGTGATCTCCGATGCCGTGGCCAAGGCTGCGATCGAGACCGGCGTGGCGACCCTGCCGTATCCGAAGAACTACCCGCTGAAAAGCGTGGATGACGTGTTCAACGGCTAAGCCGTTGTAGCGCTTCAACCAAAGGCCCCGGCTCATTCTGAGTCGGGGCTTTTTTGTATCTGAGGGGTTTGCAGACAGGCAATAAAAAGCCCCGCACTTCTTTCGAAGGCGGGGCTTTTTGGTGTTGTGGCGATCAGAACAAATCGATCGGCGCCGCTTCGTCCGCTGGCAGCGGGCTGCCTGGCACATTGCCGTTACCCAGCTCATTCACCGACGGTGGCGTATCTTCGGCCTTGAACAGCTCAAAGTAGGCACCTGGCGTGCTTGGGGTGGCTGCACGACCGCTGACCGGGTCGACCCGCAGGCTGAGGATGCCTTCAGGTTCCGGCTGGGTATGAGGTGGCTTGCCTTTGAGGGCGGCGCCCATGTAGTTCATCCAGATCGGCAGGGCGACAGTGCCGCCGAACTCGCGTTTGCCCAGGCTTTCTGGTTGGTCGAAGCCGGTCCAGACGGTGGTCACGTAATCGGCGTTGTAGCCGGAGAACCAGGCGTCCTTGGATTCGTTGGTGGTGCCGGTCTTGCCCGCAATGTCACTGCGGCCCAAGGCCAGTGCGCGACGGCCAGTGCCGAGTTTGATCACGTCCTCAAGCATGCTGTTGAGGATGTAGGTGGTGCGACCATCGATGATACGTTCGGCCACCGCTGGCGCTTGTGACACTGGCTGGGCGCTCGGCGCTTCGCCTGGGGTGGCGTTGACGGTGAAGGTATTGGCGGCCGGCACGGCGATGCCGTCGCTGACTACGTTGCCTTTCGGAACGCTCGGCGGGTTGGCAACGAACAGTGTGTCGCCGTTGCGGCTTTCGATCTTGTCGATGATATACGGGGAAATCTTGTAGCCGCCGTTGGCGAAGGTGCTCCAGCCAGTAGCGATTTCCATTGGCGTCAGGGTCGCGGTGCCCAGTGCCAGGGACAGGTTGCGTGGCAGATCCTGCTTGTTGAAGCCGAACTTGCTGATGTAGTCGATGGTGCGGTCGACGCCCAGTGCTTGCAGCAGACGGATCGATACCAGGTTGCGCGACTTGTAGAGCGCTTCACGCATGCGGATAGGGCCGAGGAAGGTGTTGGTGTCGTTCTTCGGGCGCCAGACCTTGTCCAGGTATTCGTCGACGAACACGATCGGTGCGTCGTTCACCAGGCTGGCGGCGGTGTAGCCGTTATCCAGGGCGGCACTATAGACGAACGGCTTGAAGCTCGAACCCGGCTGACGCTTGGCCTGCATGGCGCGGTTGTAGTTGCTCTGCTCGAAGGCAAAACCGCCGACCAGGGAGCGAATGGCACCGTTCTGCGGGTCGAGGGATACCAGTGCGCCCTGGGCCTGCGGAATCTGGCTGAATTTGAGCGAATTGTCCGGCTGACGTTGTACGCGAATCAGATCGCCGACCTGCGCGACGTCCGACGGCTGTTTCGGATTGGCGCCCATGCTGTTGGTGTTCAGGAACGGACGGGCCCACTTCATGGTGTCCCAGGCAACGTGTTCTTCGCCGGTGCGGGTCAGCACCTGCACGCCGTTCTTGTCGACCTGGGTCACGATCGCCGGTTCCAGGCTGCTGATGGTCCGCTGCTTGGTCAGTTCCAGGGTCCAGGCCTCTCGGGTTTTACCCGGCAGGCGTGACTCGGGGCCGCGATAACCGTGCCGTTGATCGTAGGTCATCAAGCCTTCGTGAACCGCGCTGTTGGCCATTTCCTGCAAATCGCTCGGCACCGTGGTGGTGACGCGGAAACCTTCGGTGTACGCATCGCTGCCATAGCGACCGACCATTTCGGCGCGGGCCATTTCGGCGACGTACGGTGCGTTCACTTCCGGGGTCGGCACGTGATAGCTGGCGTTCAGCGGTTCGTTGATCGCCGCGGTGTAGTCGGCTTCGGTGATCTTGCCGAGCTTGTACATGCGCCCCAGGATCCAGTCGCGACGCTCCTTGCTGCGGGCCGGGTTGGCCAGCGGGTTGAAGCGCGATGGGGCTTTTGGCAGACCGGCGATCATCGCCATCTGCGCCAGGCTGACGTCACGAATCGACTTGCCGTAATAGACCTGCGCCGCTGCCTCGATGCCATAGGCGCGGTTGCCCAGGTAAATCTTGTTGACGTACAGCTCGAGGATTTCGTCCTTGGTCAGCTGCCGTTCGATCTGCAGGGCCAGGAGAATTTCGGTGGTTTTGCGCGAGAAGCTGCGTTCGCTGCTCAGGAAGAAGTTCTTCGCCACCTGCATGGTGATGGTGCTGCCGCCGGACTGAATGTGTCCGCTCTTTACCAGCTGGGTGGCGGCACGCATCAGGCTGCTGGGATCGACGCCATAGTGGTTGGCGAAATTGTCGTCTTCAGCACTTAGTAACGCATTAATGAAATTGGGGGGAATGTCGGCGAAACGGATCGGCGTACGGCGCATTTCGCCAAATTCTGCGATCAACTTGTTGTCGCTGCTGTACACCCGCAAAGGAATCTGCAACTGAATGCTTCTCAGCGCCTCCACAGATGGCAATCCAGGGCTAAGGTAAAGAAAGGCGCCGCTCAGACCCAGGAGCAGTCCGCAGAAAACGGCGACGATGGACCAACCGAAGAATTTCAGCAGACGAATCAAGGCTTTTGGATATCCAGGGCAAAGAATGAATTAGGCATCAGGGTTCAGGCTATAAAGAGAATGACCCGCGCTTGCAGTGAAAGCGGAAAAACGCTCGGCATTATAAGCATTTTTCCGCAGGGAGCGTCATTTGCGCTTCTGTCAAGACGGGGGGTATTGAACGCAATGGATATTACAGAGTCCGTAACTCACGGATAGTCATAGGGAATTGGTAGTGCTAGGACTCTTCAATAAAAAAACCAATGCGCTTCTGGGGATCGACATCAGCTCTACGTCGGTGAAGCTGTTGGAGTTAAGCCGCCAAGGCGACCGTTATCGGGTCGAGGCCTATGCGGTCGAGCCGCTGCCCGCCAGTGCCGTGGTCGAAAAAAATATTGCCGAGCTCGAAGGCGTGGGGCAGGCCCTTGCGCGCGTGCTGCTCAAGGCCAAAACCAGCCAGAGGAACGTCGCCGTGGCGGTCGCCGGCTCGGCGGTGATCACCAAGACCATCGAGATGGACGCCGGTCTTTCCGACGACGAGATGGAAAACCAGCTGAAGATCGAGGCCGATCAGTACATCCCGTATCCGCTGGATGAAGTGGCGATCGACTTCGAAGTGCAAGGCGCGTCAGTGCGCAATCCCGAGCGGGTCAATGTGCTGCTGGCCGCCTGTCGCAAGGAAAACGTCGAGGTTCGTGAAGCGGCCCTGGCCCTGGCCGGGCTGACCGCGCGAGTAGTCGATGTCGAAGCCTATGCCCTGGAGCGATCCTTCGGCTTGCTGGCAACCCAGTTGGCCGCCTCTCAGGAGCATCTGACCGTGGCGGTGGTCGATATCGGCGCCACCATGACCACCCTGAGCGTGTTGAACAATGGGCGGATCATCTACACCCGCGAACAATTGTTCGGCGGCCGACAACTGACGGAAGAAATCCAGCGCCGTTATGGCCTGACGGTCGAGCAGGCAGGGTTGGCGAAGAAACAGGGCGGTTTGCCGGACGATTACGTCAGTGAGGTCTTGCAGCCGTTTCGGGATGCGTTGGTGCAACAAGTATCGCGCTCATTGCAGTTTTTCTTTGCCTCCGGCCAATACAGCTCGGTCGATCACATTCTCCTGGCCGGCGGCACTGCCTCGGTCCCAGGGCTGGATCGGTTGATCGAGCAGCGCCTGGGTACGCCGACCCAGGTCGCTAACCCATTCTCCGACATGACCCTGAGCAGCAGGGTCAATGCCAGTGCCCTGGCGAGCGATGCGCCGGCACTGATGATCGCCTGCGGGCTGGCCCTCAGGAGTTTCGACTGATGGCGCGGATCAATCTTTTACCCTGGCGTGAAGAGTTGCGCGAAGCGCGGCGCAAACGCTTTTTGCTGGCGTTGGTCGGTGTGCTGGCAGGGTCGGTGGGGGCGCTGCTGATCACGGACCAGGTCATTAACAGCGCCATTGATCGACAAGTCGCGCGCAACGATTACATCGCCAAGCAGATTGCCGTGGTCGATGAGCGGATCAAACAGATCAGCGATCTGAAGGCTCGTCGCCAGCAGCTCGTCGAGCGCATGCGCATCATCCAGGACCTGCAAGGCAACCGGCCGATCAGCGGGAGGATCTTCGATCAGTTGGCGCGCACCTTGCCGGACGGCGTGTATTTCACCGAAGTGAAAATGGTCGGCAAGACCTTGTCCATCACCGGCGCGGCGGAGTCCAACAATCGTGTTTCGGATTTGATGCGCAATCTAGATGCATCCGACTGGTTCGATGCGCCCAATCTCACGGAAGTCAAAGCGAACACCGCCGGTCAGCTGGATCAGGCCAATGTTTTTCAGTTGACCGTCCGTCAGACTCAGCCGGCAATTGTGGGGGGGGCTAAATGAGGCCGTCCGAATGGCTCGAAGGGTTGCGCCAGATCGACATCAGCGATCTGGACACCAACAACATGGGTTCCTGGCCAAGGGCGATCAAGGTCCTTGCGAGTGTTCTGCTGATGGTGCTGGTGCTGGCCCTGGGCTATAGCTTCCTGATCAGCGACCTGCAAAGCCACCTGGAACTCAAGCGTGAGGAGGAGTCGACGCTCAAGGAGCAGTTCGCGACCAAAGCCCACATGGCGGCCAATCTTGAGCTGTATACCCAGCAGATGAAGGAAATGGAGAATTCCTTCGGCATGCTATTACGGCAATTGCCCAGCGACACCGAAGTGCCCGGCCTGCTGGAGGACATCACCCGCACCGGCCTGGGCAGCGGCCTGGAATTCGAAGAGATCAAGCTGCTGCCGGAGGTCACCCAGCAGTTCTACATCGAACTCCCTATCCAGATCACCGTCACCGGCGCTTATCACGACCTGGCCACTTTCGTCAGCGGCGTGGCGGGGTTGCCGCGGATCGTCACCCTGCATGATTTCGACCTGGTGCCGGCCAATCCCGAAGGCGGTCCGAAGCTGCGCATGAGCATCCTTGCCAAGACCTACCGCTACAACGACAAGGGGTTGCAGAAATGAACCCGATTCGTTGCCTGTCGATGGTTATGTGCCTGGTCGCCCTGGCCGGTTGTGGCGGTGACAATGGTTTCAGCGACATCGACGCCTACCTGAACGAAGTGCGCCTGCGAGCGCCCGGCAAGATTGAACCAACGCCGACATTCCAGTCTTATCCGACATTCACCTACAGCGCTGCCAACCTGCGCAGCCCGTTCTCCCGGCAGGTCAGAGTCGATCTGGCTGGCCAGAAGCACGGCTCGCGCAACGTCAAACCCGACCTCAATCGGGTCAAGCAGTACCTCGAAGGCTTCAACATCGAGCAATTTGAAATGGTCGGCACAATCTCCAATGCCTCCGGCTCCTTTGCGCTGCTGCGCGGGGCGGGCGGTGTGCATCGGCTGAAAGTCGGCGATTACCTGGGACGTAATGATGGGCGGATCGTCGCCATCAGCGCTTCGCAAGTCGATGTGGTCGAAATCGTTCCCGATGGCGAAGGCGCCTGGCTGGAGCGGCCGCGGACCATCCCTTTGAAAGAGCACTCATAGTGGAACTCGAACAATGAACAGGATTTTCTCAACCTTCGGTATTTCGCTATGGATAGCGTTTCTGTCGCCGTTGGTACAGGCGGCCAACCTCAAAGCGCTGGATGTCGCCGCGCTGCCTGGTGACCGTGTCGAGCTGAAGTTGTCGTTCGACGGGCCACCACCGCAGCCGCATGGCTATACGACGGAGCAGCCTGCGCGGATTGCGCTGGACCTGCCGGGGGTTACCAGCCAGCTGGCGAACAAAAGTCGTGACCTGGGCGGCGGCAATGCCCGCAGCGCCACGGTGGTGGAAGCCAAGGACCGCACGCGGCTGATCATCGGTCTGACTCAACTGACTCCGTATAACGCACGTGTCGAAGGCAACAACCTGTTTGTGGTTGTCGGGCAGGCGGCCGGTAACAAGGCGTCCAAGCCGATTGCCAGCGCACCACGCGCGGCCACGGCGGTACCCGCGCCCGCCAGAGCCAGTGCTCCCGTGGGCAAGGCTATTCGTGGCGTGGATTTCCAGCGCGGTACCCAGGGTGAAGGCAACGTGGTTATCGATTTGTCGGATCCGTCCATCGCCCCGGACATCCAGGAACGCGATGGCAAGATCATCGTCGGCTTCACCAAAACCCAATTGCCTGAGCGGTTGCGCGTCCGTCTCGACGTCAAGGATTTCGCTACCCCGGTGCAGTTCGTCAACGCCAGCGCCACGGGCGACCGGGCCATCATCAGCATCGAGCCCAGCGGCGCCTTCGATTATTCGACCTACCAGACCGATAACAAACTGACCGTCAGCATCCGGCCGATGACTGTCGATGACTTGCAAAAACGCAACGCCGAACGTTTTGCCTACAGCGGCGAAAAGCTCTCGTTGAACTTCCAGGACATCGATGTGCGCTCGGTGCTGCAACTGATCGCCGATTTCACCAACCTCAATCTGGTGGCCAGTGACACGGTGCAGGGCGGCATCACGTTGCGCCTGCAGAATGTGCCGTGGGATCAGGCGCTGGACCTGGTGTTGAAAACCAAAGGCCTGGATAAACGCAAGATTGGCAATGTGTTGCTGGTGGCGCCGGCCGATGAAATCGCCGCCCGGGAGCGTCAGGAGCTGGAGTCGCAGAAGCAAATCGCCGAACTGGCGCCTCTGCGTCGCGAACTGTTGCAGGTCAATTACGCCAAGGCAGCCGATATCGCCAAGCTGTTCCAGTCGGTGACCAGCGCCGAGGCGAAAGTCGACGAGCGCGGTTCAATCACTGTCGATGAGCGGACCAACAACATCATTGCCTACCAGACCCAGGACCGCCTCGACGAATTGCGTCGCATCGTTGCACAGCTGGATATTCCGGTGCGTCAGGTGATGATCGAGGCGCGCATCGTTGAAGCCAACGTTGATTACGACAAAAGCCTCGGCGTGCGCTGGGGCGGTTCGGTGCAGAAGGGTAATTGGAATGGCTCCGGGGTCAACGGCTCCTCGACCACCGTTGGCACGCCGGGCAGCACCAGCACCAACTCGCCGTTCGTCGACCTAGGGACTTCCTCCAACACCTCGGGGATCGGCATCGCCTTCATTACCGACAATGTGCTGCTGGACCTTGAGCTGACGGCCATGGAAAAAACCGGCAACGGGGAAATCGTCTCGCAGCCCAAGGTGGTCACGTCTGACAAGGAAACCGCGAAAATCCTCAAGGGCACCGAAATCCCCTATCAGGAAGCCAGCTCCAGCGGTGCCACTTCAGTGTCGTTCAAGGAAGCCTCGCTGTCCCTGGAAGTGACGCCGCAGATCACCCCGGACAACCGCATCATCATGGAGGTCAAGGTCACCAAGGACGAACCGGACTACCTGAACAAAGTGCAGGATGTACCGCCGATCAAGAAAAACGAGGTCAACGCCAAGGTATTGGTCAACGACGGCGAGACCATCGTGATTGGTGGGGTTTTCTCAAATACTCAGAGCAAGGTTGTAGATAAGGTGCCATTTCTCGGTGATGTGCCGTATCTTGGCCGCCTTTTCCGGCGTGACGTGGTTTCGGAGAAAAAATCCGAGCTGCTGGTATTTCTCACTCCGCGTATCATGAACAATCAGGCGATTGCTGTGAGTCATTGATTCTGTGCGAAATTTGATTCTTGTTGGACCGATGGGGGCTGGAAAAAGCACCATCGGCCGGTTGCTGGCCAAAGAGCTGCGCCTGCCGTTCAAAGATTCCGATAAGGAAATTGAATTGCGCACGGGCGCCAATATCCCGTGGATTTTCGATAAAGAAGGCGAACCGGGTTTTCGTGACCGCGAGCAGGCGATGATTGCCGAGCTGTGCGCGTCCGACGGCGTGGTGTTGGCGACCGGTGGCGGAGCGGTAATGCGCGAGGCCAATCGTCGGGCGCTGCACGCCGGTGGTCGGGTGGTCTATCTGCACGCGTCTGTCGAGCAGCAAGTGGGCCGAACGGCTCGCGATCGCAATCGGCCACTGCTGCGTACCGCCGATCCGGCCAAGACCCTGCGGGACTTGCTGGCGATCCGTGACCCGCTGTATCGGGAAATCGCCGACCTGGTGGTGGAAACCGATGAGCGGCCGCCGCGGATGGTGGTGCTCGATATTCTCGAACGCTTGCAGCAGCTGCCGCCCCGTTAATGCACGGGGCGAAATGCGCTATCCTCGGCGTCCTGTCGCAGCCGCTCAAGGTTGTGGCGGATGGCTACCGGACGGCGTCACACCAGCAGACGCCATGGAATTCGTAAACTCAAGGCAGGACGCCTGATTCCATCTTCACTGTGGGGACACATGCAGACACTCAAGGTCGATCTAGGCGAGCGCAGCTACCCGATTCATATTGGCGAAGGTTTGTTGGATAAGCCTGAGCTGCTGGCCCCGCATATTCGCGGGCGGCAGGTGGCGATCATCTCCAACGAGACCGTCGCGCCGCTCTACCTCGAGCGTCTGACCCGCAGTCTGGCGCAGTTCTCGGTCATTTCCGTGGTGCTGCCCGATGGCGAAGCCTTCAAGACCTGGGAAACCCTGCAACTGATTTTCGATGGCCTGCTGACCGCTCGGCACGACCGTCGCACCACAGTGATTGCCCTCGGTGGTGGCGTGATCGGTGACATGGCCGGTTTTGCCGCGGCCTGCTACCAGCGGGGCGTCGATTTCATCCAGGTGCCGACCACGTTGCTGTCGCAAGTCGATTCTTCGGTGGGCGGCAAGACCGGGATCAATCATCCGCTGGGCAAGAACATGGTCGGCGCCTTCTATCAGCCCAATGTGGTGCTGATCGATACCGCCACCCTCAATACACTGCCGGCCCGCGAACTGTCTGCCGGGCTGGCGGAAGTCATCAAGTACGGGCTGATCTGCGACGAGCCGTTCCTGACCTGGCTTGAAGAAAACGTCGATCGCCTGCGCGCCCTGGACCAGGCCGCCCTGACTTACGCCATCGAACGTTCCTGTGCGGCCAAGGCTGCGGTGGTGGGTGCCGACGAGAAAGAGACCGGCGTGCGTGCCACGTTGAACCTGGGGCATACCTTCGGCCACGCGATCGAAACCCATATGGGCTATGGTGTCTGGTTGCATGGTGAAGCAGTCGCTGCTGGCACCGTGATGGCTTTGGAAATGTCCGCGCGCTTGGGCTGGATCAGCGAAGAGGAGCGTGATCGCGGTATTCGCCTGTTCCAGCGCGCCGGCCTGCCGGTCATTCCGCCGGAAGAGATGACCGAAGCCGATTTTCTCGAACACATGGCAATTGACAAGAAAGTGATCGACGGTCGTTTGCGCCTGGTGCTGCTGCGCCATATGGGCGAAGCAGTGGTGACCGACGATTATCCGAAAGAGGTTTTACAGGCCACGCTGGGAGCGGATTACCGCGCCCTGGCTCAGCTTAAAGGTTAATAAGATCCCGATGACTAGTTTGCATGCCGACGAGGCTTTCCTCGGCCATTACCAGTTAAGTCATGACCCTTTCGCTCCACGGGTGCCTGGCTTCAAATTCTTCCCGGCCCAGCGCAAGCCGGTGCTGGGCCAGTTGCATCACCTGGCTCGCTACAGCCAGTTGCTGCTGGTGGTCACCGGCCCGCAAGGCAGCGGTAAAACCCTGTTGCGTCAGGCCCTGGTGGCCAGCACCAACAAACAGTCAGTGCAGAGCGTGGTGGTTTCCGCCCGTGGCGCCGGCGATGCCGCTGGCGTGCTGAATCAAGTGGCTCAGGCGCTGGACGTTGCTCAGGCCGAGATCGGTGCGATCCTGGCTCAAGTGGTGCAGCTTGCGCTCACGGGGCAGGAAGTCTATTTGCTGGTGGATGACGCCGAGCAACTCGACGAGTCTGCACTGGAAGCCTTGTTGGCCCTGGCTGCCGGCGCACCGGAAGGTCGTCCGCATGTATTCCTGTTCGGTGAGTCCTCGTTGATTGCTCAACTTGATGCGCTGAGTCTCGAGGAAGAGCGTTTTCACGTCATCGAATTGCAGCCCTACACCGAAGAAGAAACCCGCGAATATCTGGATCAGCGTCTCGAAGGTGCTGGCCGGGGAATCGAACTTTTCACCGCGGATCAGATCTCTGATATTCACGAAAGCTCCGACGGTTGGCCTGGCAACATCAACCAGGTCGCCCGCGATGCAATGATCGAAGTCATGATTGCCAGCCGCTCAGCGGTCAAGCGTCCAAGTATGGGGTTCAACATGCCGAAGAAACACGTATTGGCAATTTCCGCCGTCGTCGTGGTCGCGGTAGCTGCCGCCTGGTTGATGCCAGGTCGCAACAAAGCACCGACCACCGGCGCGCCTGCCAACGAACAGGCACAACTGCCGCTGGGCCAGGGCACGCCAAAACCTAACAGCGCAGGCGCTCCCTCCGTGGAGTTCGCCGGTAATACGCAACCGATGCCATTGCCGTTGGTCGGTAACTCGCAGCCAGTGATGCGTGGTCCGTTGGCCGAAGCGGCTGGAGGCATTACCGAAGGCGATGATGGCGTACCGGTCGAAGGTTCCAGCGCCACACCGCCGACCGTGACCACCACTGCGCCACCGGCAGGCGTTCCAGCGGGGCCCGCGCCGACACCGGCCGCCAAGCCGACGCCTGCGCCGACTCAAGTCGCGACCGCCAAGCCTGTCGCGCCTGCGGCCAAGCCAGCGCCAGCGCCTGCACCGGCTGCCAAACCGGCTCCAGCGCCCGCCAAACCGGCCGTCGTGGCCAAACCCGCCGAGAAGCCAGCTGCCGTGGCCAAAGCCGCTGGTGGCAGCTGGTACGCAGGCCAGGCACCGGGCAGCTACGTAGTGCAGATCCTTGGCACCAGCTCCGAATCGACCGCGCAAAACTTCGTCAAGGAGCAGGGCGGCGAGTACCGTTATTTCAAGAAAGTGCTCAACGGCAAGCCGCTTTACGTCATCACCTACGGTAGCTTCGCCAACCGCGATGCAGCCGTTACTGCCATCAAGGCCTTGCCAGCGAAGGTTCAGGCTGGTAAACCTTGGCCTCGCACTGTCGCCAGCGTCCAACAGGAACTGGCAACAACTCGCTGAAGATTCGGCGGCCTTACCCAGGCCGCCTCTCCAAGCACCTCAAAATTTCTACAAGCGCATGCCGCCAACAGTCCCTACGGCCGCGTGCCTTGTGGTGTCTGCGTCACAGTAGTCTTTGAGTCGCTGCGGTCAAAATTAAAAAAGTTTTGACTAGCACAGCATATCGCTTTAAACCTTTCACAAATGCGACATAGATTTGCGACATTTCGTCGTCAAATTTGTGAGCCTCTGTGTCGGTGTGTACAATGACCTCCCTTTTGCCCCCGCAAAGCTGGCGTACGTTCGGCGCGGATGGTAACTGGTTGAATTGAAAAGAAATTTGCCTCGATAAGAGGCAGCCTGGTGAGAAAGTGTCTATGAAAGCAGGTCTGTACCAACCAGATGAATTCAAGGATAACTGCGGTTTTGGCCTGATAGCCCATATGCAGGGCGAGCCCAGTCATACCCTTTTGCAAACGGCCATTGAGGCCCTGACCTGCATGACCCACCGCGGTGGGATCAACGCCGACGGCAAGACCGGTGACGGTTGCGGTCTGCTGATTCAAAAGCCGGATGTGTTCCTGCGTGCCATCGCCCAGGAAACCTTCGGCGTCGAACTGCCCAAGCAATATGCCGTGGGCATGATCTTCTTCAACCAGGATCCGGTGAAAGCCGAAGCCGCTCGCGAGAACATGAACCGCGAGATCCTGGCCGAAGGCCTGACCCTGGTCGGCTGGCGCAAAGTGCCGATCGACACCAGCGTCCTCGGCCGCCTGGCCCTTGAGCGCCTGCCACAGATCGAACAAGTGTTCATCGGTGGTGAAGGCCTGAGCGATCAGGACATGGCGATCAAGCTGTTCAGCGCCCGTCGTCGTTCGTCCGTGGCCAACGCCGCGGATGTCGATCACTACATCTGCAGCTTTTCCCACAAGACCATTATTTACAAAGGCCTGATGATGCCGGCGGATTTGACCGCCTTCTATCCAGACCTCAGCGACCAGCGCCTGCAAACTTCGATCTGCGTGTTCCACCAGCGCTTTTCGACCAACACGCTGCCGAAATGGCCGCTGGCGCAGCCGTTCCGCTTCCTTGCCCACAACGGCGAAATCAACACCATCACCGGCAACCGCAACTGGGCGCAGGCCCGTCGCACCAAGTTCACCAATGATCTGATGGATCTGGATGAACTCGGCCCGCTGGTGAACCGTGTCGGTTCCGACTCATCCAGCATGGACAACATGCTCGAGCTGATGGTCACCGGTGGCATCGACCTGTTCCGTGGCGTGCGGATGATCATTCCGCCTGCGTGGCAGAACGTCGAAACCATGGACCCGGATCTGCGTGCGTTCTACGAATACAACTCGATGCACATGGAGCCGTGGGACGGCCCGGCTGGCGTAGTAATGACCGACGGTCGTTACGCGGTGTGCCTGCTCGACCGTAACGGCCTGCGGCCGGCGCGTTGGGTGACCACCAAGAACGGCTTCATCACCCTGGCTTCGGAAATCGGTGTCTGGAACTACCAGCCTGAGGACGTGATCGCCAAGGGGCGTGTCGGCCCGGGCCAGATCTTTGCCGTGGACACCGAAACCGGTCAGATCCTCGACACAGACGCCATCGACAACCGCTTGAAGTCCCGTCATCCGTACAAGCAATGGCTGCGCAAGAATGCCCTGCGCATCCAGGCGACCATGGAAGACAACGACCACGGTTCGGCGTTCTACGACGTCGATCAACTCAAGCAGTACATGAAGATGTACCAGGTTACGTTCGAAGAGCGCGACCAGGTGCTGCGTCCGCTCGGCGAGCAAGGCTACGAAGCCGTCGGCTCTATGGGCGACGATACGCCGATGGCTGTGCTGTCCCAGCGCGTGCGTACGCCGTACGACTATTTCCGTCAGCAGTTCGCGCAGGTCACCAACCCGCCGATCGACCCGCTGCGCGAAGCCATCGTCATGTCGCTGGAAGTCTGCCTCGGTGCCGAGCGCAACATCTTCCAGGAGTCGCCGGAACACGCCTCGCGCGTGATCCTCAGCTCGCCGGTCATTTCTCCGGCCAAGTGGCGCTCGTTGATGAACCTCGATCGCCCAGGTTTCGAGCGTCAGATCATCGACCTCAACTATGACGAGAGCGTCGGCCTCGAAGCCGCGGTGCGTAACGTCGCCGATCAGGCCGAAGAAGCCGTTCGCGCCGGTCGCACCCAGGTCGTACTGAGTGACCGTCACATTGCTCCGGGCAAGCTGCCGATCCACGCTTCGCTGGCGACCGGTGCCGTGCACCACCGCCTGACCGAAAAAGGCCTGCGTTGCGACTCCAACATTCTGGTGGAAACCGCGACCGCTCGTGATCCGCACCACTTCGCGGTGCTGATCGGTTTCGGCGCCTCGGCGGTCTACCCGTTCCTGGCCTATGAAGTGCTGGGCGACCTGATCCGCACCGGTGAAGTGCTGGGCGACCTCTATGAGGTGTTCAAGAACTACCGCAAAGGCATCACCAAGGGCCTGCTCAAGATCCTGTCGAAGATGGGCATCTCGACCATCACGTCGTATCGCGGTGCGCAGCTGTTCGAAGCCATCGGCCTGTCCGAAGAAGTCTGCGAACTGAGCTTCCGTGGCGTGCCAAGCCGCATCAAGGGTGCGCGCTTCGTCGACATCGAAGCCGAGCAGAAAGCCCTGGCGGCCGAAGCCTGGAGCCCGCGCAAGCCGATCCAGCAGGGCGGTCTGTTGAAGTTCGTCCACGGTGGCGAATATCACGCCTACAACCCGGACGTGGTCAACACCTTGCAAGCCGCAGTGCAGCAGGGCGACTACAGCAAGTTCAAGGAATACACGTCACTGGTGGATAACCGCCCGGTGTCGATGATCCGCGACCTGCTCAAGGTCAAGACCCTCGACACGCCGCTGGACATCAGCGAAGTCGAGCCTCTGGAGTCGGTGCTCAAGCGCTTCGACTCCGCTGGTATTTCGCTGGGCGCTCTGTCGCCGGAAGCCCACGAAGCCCTGGCCGAAGCCATGAACCGCCTCGGTGCGCGTTCGAACTCCGGCGAAGGCGGCGAAGACCCGGCGCGCTACGGCACCATCAAGAGCTCGAAAATCAAGCAAGTCGCCACTGGCCGCTTCGGTGTGACCCCGGAATACCTGGTCAACGCCGAAGTGCTGCAGATCAAAGTCGCCCAGGGTGCCAAGCCCGGCGAAGGTGGTCAGTTGCCAGGCGGCAAGGTCAACGGTCTGATCGCCAAGCTGCGTTACGCAGTGCCGGGCGTGACCCTGATTTCGCCTCCACCGCACCACGACATCTATTCGATCGAAGACTTGTCGCAGCTGATTTTCGACCTGAAACAAGTCAACCCGAATGCGCTGGTTTCGGTGAAACTGGTGGCAGAAGCGGGCGTCGGCACCATCGCGGCCGGTGTGGCCAAGGCCTACGCGGACTTGATCACCATCTCCGGCTACGACGGCGGCACCGGTGCATCGCCACTGACCTCGATCAAATACGCGGGCGCACCGTGGGAACTCGGCCTGGCCGAAACCCACCAGACCCTGCGTGGCAACGACCTGCGCGGCAAAGTCCGGGTACAAACCGATGGTGGCCTGAAAACCGGCCTCGACGTGATCAAGGCCGCGATCCTCGGCGCTGAAAGCTTCGGCTTCGGCACCGCGCCAATGATCGCCCTGGGCTGCAAATACCTGCGCATCTGCCACCTGAACAACTGCGCCACCGGCGTCGCGACTCAGAACGAGAAGCTGCGCAAGGATCACTACATCGGGACCGTCGACATGGTGGTGAATTTCTTCACCTACGTCGCCGAAGAAACCCGTGAGTGGCTGGCCAAGCTGGGCGTGCGCTCCCTCGAAGAGCTGATCGGCCGTACCGATCTGCTGGAAGTCCTCGAAGGCCAGACCGCCAAGCAGAACCACCTGGACCTGACTCCGTTGCTCGGCAGCGATCACATCCCGGCAGACAAGCCTCAATTCTGCCAGGTCGACCGCAACCCGCCGTTCGACAAAGGCCTGCTGGCCGAGAAAATGGTCGACATGGCCACCTCGGCGATCAACGACCTGAGCGGTGCCGATTTCGCCCTGGATATCTGCAACTGCGACCGTTCCATCGGCGCGCGGATCTCCGGTGAAATCGCCCGCAAGCACGGCAACCAGGGCATGGCCAACGCGCCGATCACCTTCCGCTTCAAAGGCACGGCGGGTCAGAGCTTCGGCGTGTGGAACGCCGGTGGCCTGAACATGTACCTGGAAGGCGACGCCAACGACTACGTCGGCAAAGGCATGACCGGCGGCAAACTGGTCATCGTTCCGCCGAAAGGCAGCCTCTACAAGACGCAGGACAGTGCCATCATCGGCAACACCTGCCTGTATGGCGCCACTGGCGGCAAGCTGTTCGCCGCCGGCACCGCGGGCGAGCGTTTCGCGGTGCGTAACTCCGGTGCTCACACTGTGGTGGAAGGCACAGGCGATCACTGCTGCGAGTACATGACCGGTGGTTTCGTCTGCGTTCTGGGCAAGACCGGTTACAACTTCGGCTCAGGCATGACCGGCGGTTTCGCCTACGTGCTCGACCAGGACAACACCTTCGTTGACCGGGTCAACCACGAACTGGTGGAAATCCAGCGGATCAGCGGTGAGGCGATGGAAGCCTATCGCAGCCACTTGCAACGCGTGCTGAACGAATACGTCGAGGAAACCGACAGCGAGTGGGGTCGTAACCTCGCTGAAAACCTCGATGACTATCTGCGTCGTTTCTGGCTGGTCAAGCCCAAGGCTGCCAACCTGAAATCGTTGCTTTCCAGCACCCGTGCCAACCCGCAGTGATATGCGCCTGAAGAGTTTGATGAGGTTTTAACAATGGCTGAACGTCTGAATAACGACTTCCAGTTCATCGATGTCGGGCGCAAGGATCCGAAGAAGAAACTGTTGCGTCAACGCAAGAAAGAGTTCGTGGAAATCTACGAGCCGTTCAAACCCCAGCAGTCGGCCGACCAGGCCCACCGCTGCCTGGGTTGCGGTAACCCGTATTGCGAATGGAAGTGCCCGGTGCACAACTTCATTCCCAACTGGCTCAAATTGGTGGCCGAGGGCAACATCCTCCAGGCCGCCGAACTGTCGCACCAGACCAACACCCTGCCGGAAGTCTGCGGTCGGGTGTGTCCACAGGATCGTCTGTGCGAGGGTGCCTGCACCCTCAACGACGGTTTCGGTGCGGTGACCATCGGTTCGGTCGAGAAGTACATCACCGACACCGCGTTCGCCATGGGCTGGCGTCCGGACATGTCCAAGGTCAAGCCGACTGGCAAGCGTGTTGCGGTAATCGGTGCGGGCCCTGCGGGCCTGGGCTGTGCCGACGTACTGGTGCGTGGTGGCGTGACGCCGGTGGTGTTCGACAAGAACCCGGAAATCGGCGGTCTGCTGACCTTCGGCATTCCTGAGTTCAAGCTGGAAAAGACCGTGCTGAGCAATCGCCGCGAAGTCTTCACCGGCATGGGCATCGAGTTCCGCCTGAACACCGAAGTGGGCAAGGACGTGACCATGGAACAACTGCTCGAAGAATTCGATGCGGTCTTCATGGGCATGGGCACCTACACCTACATGAAGGGCGGCTTCGCCGGCGAGGACCTGCCGGGCGTGCACGATGCGCTGGACTTCCTGATCGCCAACGTCAACCGCAACCTGGGCTTTGAAAAGTCGCCGGAAGATTTCGTCGACATGAAAGGCAAGAAGGTGGTGGTGCTGGGCGGCGGCGACACGGCGATGGACTGCAACCGTACCTCGATTCGTCAGGGCGCCAAGGCGGTGACCTGTGCCTATCGTCGTGACGAAGCGAACATGCCGGGCTCGCGCAAAGAGGTGAAGAACGCCAAGGAAGAAGGCGTGAAATTCCTCTACAACCGCCAGCCGATCGCAATCGTCGGTGAAGACCGTGTCGAAGGCGTGAAGGTGGTCGAGACCCGTCTCGGCGAACCGGACGCCCGTGGCCGTCGCAGCCCCGAGCCGATCCCGGGTTCCGAAGAGATCATCCCGGCCGACGCCGTGGTCATCGCGTTTGGTTTCCGTCCAAGCCCGGCGTCGTGGTTCGAGCAGTTCAGCATCCACACCGACAGCCAGGGCCGCGTCGTGGCGCCGGAGCAAGGCCAGTACAAGCATCAGACCAGCAACCCGAAAATCTTCGCCGGTGGCGACATGGTGCGCGGTTCCGACCTGGTGGTGACGGCGATCTTCGAAGGCCGCAATGCCGCCGAAGGAATCCTGGATTACCTGGGCGTCTGATCGACGCCTGACCCTGTGGGAGCCGGCTTGCTGGCGATGAACGATAACGCGGTGTACCTGATACACCGCGTCGTCTGAATCGCCAGCAAGCCGGCTCCTACAGTGTTTTGTGGTGCTGCAAAGTCTGCATTTCACCGCGACAAATTGACCCGATAGACAAAAGGATCGGCTCTTGCCGTGCCTTTTGCGTCGCGCTCTGAGAAAATGCCCGCACTTTTTTTCCGGATGCCGACATGACTGCCCTGAAGAACGACCGTTTCCTTCGCGCCCTGCTCAAGCAACCCGTAGACGTCACCCCTGTGTGGATGATGCGTCAGGCCGGTCGCTACCTGCCTGAATACCGCGCCAGCCGTGCCAAGGCCGGTGACTTCATGAGCCTGTGCATGAACCCGGCGTTCGCGTGCGAAGTCACGATGCAACCGCTCGACCGCTATCCGCAACTGGATGCGGCGATCCTGTTCTCCGATATCCTGACCATCCCCGATGCCATGGGCCAAGGCCTGTACTTCGAGACCGGTGAAGGTCCGCGCTTCAAGAAGGTCGTCAGCACCTTGGCCGACATCGAAGCCTTGCCGATTCCTGATCCACAGAAAGACCTCGGCTACGTCATGGACGCAGTCAGCACCATCCGCCGCGAACTGAACGGCCGTGTGCCGCTGATCGGTTTTTCCGGCAGCCCATGGACCCTGGCCACCTACATGGTTGAAGGCGGTTCGTCGAAAGACTTCCGCAAGACCAAGGCCATGCTCTACGACAACCCGCAAGCCATGCACCTGCTGCTGGACAAGCTTGCGCAGTCGGTCACCTCGTACCTCAATGGCCAGATCCTGGCCGGCGCACAAGCAGTGCAGATCTTCGACACTTGGGGCGGCAATCTCTCGGCGGCGGCGTACCAGGAATTCTCCCTGGCCTACATGCGCAAAATCGTCAGCGGCCTGATCCGCGAACATGAAGGCCGCAAAGTGCCGGTCATCCTGTTCACCAAGAATGGCGGCCTGTGGCTGGAAAGCATCGCCGACGCCGGCGCTGATGCGCTAGGCCTGGACTGGACTTGCGACATCGGTGAGGCCCGCCAGCGCGTCGGCAACAAAGTCGCCCTGCAAGGCAACATGGACCCGACCGTGCTTTACGCCAAGCCAGAAGCCATCCGCGCCGAAGTCGGCCGGATCCTCGCCAGCTACGGCAAGGGCAGCGGCCACGTGTTCAACCTCGGCCATGGCATTACGCCGGAAGTCGATCCGGAGCACGCAGGCGCTTTCTTGCGCGCGGTGCATGAACTGTCGGCGCAGTATCACGAGTGATCGTCGCCCGATAAAAAACGCCCGGTATTTGCCGGGCGTTTTTGTATCAAAATCAAAAGATCGCAGCCTTAAGCTTTCAAATTCTCCAACGGCGGCAACTTCGCCAATTTCAACGCCACCAACAGCGCAATCACCAGCAATCCGCTGATGAACAGCCCGATCCCGTTCCAGCCACCCAGATGCCAGGCCATGCCGCCCGCCGTCCCCGCGATACTCGACCCGGCGTAATAGCTGAACAGGTACAACGACGTCGCCTGCCCCTTGGCCTTGGTCGCGCGACGACCGATCCAGCTACTGGCCACCGAATGCGCGCCGAAGAAGCCGAAGGTGAAGACCAGCATGCCGAAGATCACTACTGGCAGGGGTGTAAACATCGTCAACGCAAGGCCCGCGAGCATCACCACAATGGTTGCCCAGAGCACTTTGCGCCGGCCGAGTTGGTCGGCCAGGGCGCCGATTTTCGCCGAGCTGTAGATGCCCGACAGGTACACCACCGAGAGTAGCCCGACGAAGGCCTGGTCCATGTGATACGGCTCGGCCAGCAGGCGATAGCCGATGTAGTTGAACAGGGTAACGAACGCGCCCATCAGCACGAACGCTTCGACAAACAGCAGCGGCAGGCCGGCGTCGCGAAAGTGCATGGTGAAGCCGTCGAGCAGGCTACGCGGGTGCAGCGAGCGGGCGTGGAAATTGCGCGACTCGGGAAGGATTTTCCAGAACACCGCGGCGGCAATCAGCGCCAGGCCGCCGATGACCAGCATTGCCGTGTGCCAGCTGACGAAGTCGATCAGCACCCCGACAATCAATCGTCCGCACATGCCGCCGATGGCGTTGCCAGCGATGTACAAGCCCATGGCCAGGCCGATGTGCTGCGGGTGAATTTCTTCACTCAGGTAAGTCATTGCCACCGCCGCCAGACCGCTCAGCGACAGCCCAACCAGCGCCCGCATCACCAGCACGCCTTGCCAGCTCGGCATCATCGCGCTGGCCATGGTGCAGAGAGCGGCGGCGAACAGTGCGGCGACCATCACCGGTTTACGCCCGATGCGATCGGAGATGGGGCCGGTGATCAGCAAGCCGATGGCGAGAAGGCCGGTGGCGACCGACAGGATCAGGCTGCTCTGGGCCGCATTGATGGAAAACTCGCGGGACAGCAGCGGCATCATCGGCTGCACGCAGTAGAGCAGGGCAAAGGTCGCGAAGCCGCCGGAGAACAGCGCCAGCACCGTGCGCATAAACATCGGTGTGCCTTTCTCGATGTAGATCTCGTTGCGTTCAGCGACGACATCATTCAGCGCGGCGGGCGGGATTTCATGGGCGAGTGGGGCGACAGCAGTTTTCACTTCGGACCTCGGAGGACGCAGCCGGTCAGGCAATGAAAAAATCATATAGCTGGCTAATGTTTCTATCCAATATATTGTTCGACCTGTTTGATAGGTTTAGCGACCTAATGGAGTTTTCATGGAATTGCGTCACCTGCGCTACTTCATTGCCGTTGCCGAAGAACTGCATTTCGGCCGCGCCGCCCAAGTGCTGGGCATCTCGCAGCCGCCGCTGAGCCAGCAGATTCAGGCGCTGGAGCAGGAAGTGGGGGCGCGTCTGTTCGAACGGACCAATCGTCGGGTCGAGCTGAGTGAGGCCGGTCGGCTGTTTCTGGAAGAGGCGCGGCTGGCGCTGGCGCAGGTCGACAAAGCGGCGGATGTGGCTCGGCGGGCACAACTTGGTGAATTGGGTGAACTGAAGATCGGCTTCACCTCGTCGGCGCCGTTCAACTCGACCATTCCCCAGGCGATTTTCTCATTTCGCCAGCGCTTCCCGGCGGTGCACCTGAACCTGCGGGAAATGAGCAGCACCCAAGTGGCCGATGCGCTGGTGGACGAGTCGATCGAAGTCGGCATCATGCGACCGTTGGGCTTGCCGGACTCCCTCAGCGTGGTGGAGCTGATGCGTGAGCCATTGGTGGCGGTGCTCAGCTCCAAGCATCCGCTGGTGGATGGCAGCGAAGAAGGTCTGTTCCTGTCCGCCCTGGCCCTCGAGCCGTTCGTATTTTTTCCGCGCAGCTATGGCAGCGGTCTGTACGCACAACTGCTCAGCCTGGCGCGAGACGCCGGCTTCAGCCCGCACTTTGCCCAGGAGGCTGGCGAGGCGATGACCATCATCGGGTTGGTGGCGGCGGGTTTGGGGGTATCGGTGTTGCCGGCGTCTTATCAGCGGATGCGCATTGATGGCGTGGTCTATCGGCCATTGCTCGATCCAGAGGCGATTTCGGCGGTGTGGCTGGTGCAGCGCAAGGATCAGAAGTCGCCGATGGCCAAGGCGTTTGTGGAGTTGTTGACGCGTAAGGTTGAAGGGAAGTGAAAGCGAGCAAATCACCGCACTCAGGACACTTCAAGTAATGGATCCGTCTTAGTGATTTAGCCAATTCTTGCGCAGAATTGATTTCTTTAAAACGAGTGCCATGGATGCCACTTCGATACCAGCCCAAGGAAGGCAGCGTGCTGATTTGTGATTTCAGGGGTTACGAAGCTCCTGAAATGATCAAGGTCAGACCCGTTGTTGTCATACGCAAGCACAGAACCAACAGCCTATTAGTGACTGTTGTCCCGTTGAGTACCACTGCGCCGAATTGTGTGCTTCAACATCACCTGGAGCTTCAGAGTCATCTGCAGGGAGCCAGCCCAACCTGCTGGGCAAAATGCGATATGGTTGCGACAGTGAGTCTGTCCAGACTTGACCGGATAAAAAGTCGAGACCGTCATGGAAAGCGTGTGTACCTCATTTCACAACTTGCAACAGATGAGTTTTACGCAATCAAAGCCGCGGTACGTAGCGCTCTTGGTCTGTGATGTCATCAGATATGGCGCAGTTGGGCAAGTCGCCACCCGTTGTCTCCCATTCAGTTTCAAGCAATACTGACCGCGTTCCCGAAAGGGGCTTGTGAGACTCTGAGGATCCTGGGTAACCAGCCATCGCAGAGCCAGGCAGGTACTGGGCGATGACAAGCCGACCTGTTTGTGAAAGGGCGCCGAAAGGCGCCCTTTGTCGTTGTAGCGAGGGAGCTTGCTCCCGCTTGAGTGCGCAGCGCTCACAAAAATCAGCAATGAATTCCAGAGTTTTTGGGGGCTGCTGCGCAGACCGGCGCGAGCAAGCTCGCTCGCCACAGGATTGCGTTCAACTCATCACTGCTTTTACTGAACCTTCGCCAAATCCCCCTTCAGCGCAACCCCGGCCATGATCGCCCCAGCGTGGCACTCATAGGTCTTGGCATCCGCGCTCATTGCTCTTGTAGAAGCTGACGATGTTGGTCACGGCATTGGCGCCGGCATGCTGGTCTCCTTGACCCTGGTATTTCGTTTACGACCAGCGGCGGAAGATCAACGAGGTGTTGACCCCACCAAAAGCGAAGTTGTTGTTCATCACGTACTGGTTGCTCATCTGCCGGAATTCACCGCGCAGGTAATCGAGCTTGCCGCACTGTGGATCGACCTCATCGAGGTTGAAGGTGTGCACGTAAAGGTCGCGGTTCATCATTTCGATGCTGAACCAGGATTCCAGCGCGCCGCAGGCTCCCAGGGTATGGCCGAGGAAGCTCTTCTGCGAGCTGATCGGCATGTGTTCGCCGAACAAACTGTTGGTCGCCAGTGTTTCGGCAATGTCGCCCTGTTCTGTCGCCGTACCGTGACCATTTACATAACCGATGGCGCTTGGGTCGAGCCCGGCGTCTTCCAAAGCCAGCTCCATGGCCCGGCGCATGGTGATCAGCTCGGGGCGGGTGGCATGCTGGCCGTCGGCGTTGCTGCCGAAACCGACGATCTCGGCGTGGATGCGGGCGCCACGCGCCAGGGCGTGTTCGAGTTCTTCGAGTACCAGCATGCCGCCGCCCTCACCGATGACCAGGCCATCGCGGCCGCTGTCGTAAGGGCGCGGGCTGGTTTGCGGGGCATCGTTTTTCAGGCTGGTGGCGTAGAGCGCATCGAACACCATGGCCTCGGTCGGGCACAGCTCTTCGGCACCGCCGGCGAGCATCAGCGGCAGGCGGCCGAACTTGATCGACTCGTAGGCGTAACCGATGCCCTGGCTGCCGCTGGTGCAGGCACTGGAGGTCGGGATCAGTCGGCCGGTGAGGCCGAAGAAGATGCTGATATTCGCTGCCGTGGTGTGCGGCATCATCCGCACGTAGGAGTTGGCGTTCAGGCCTTCGGCCACCGAATTGAGCAACATTTTGCCGAACGCCTTGATCTCGTCGGTGCTGCCGGTGGACGAGCCGCAGGACACGCCCATGCGCCCGTCCTTGATCGACTCGTCACCCAGCAGCCCGGCGTCCGCCAGGGCCTGTTCTGCAGCGCCGACTGCCAGCCGCGATACCCGGCCCATGCTGCGCAACTGCTTGCGCGTCCAGTGGCCGGGCACCTGGAAGTCGTCGATCGGCCCGGCCAGGCGGGTATTGAGTTCGGTAAAGCGATCCCACTCGTGCATGCGACGAATGCCGCTGCGGTTGGCGGCGAAGTTGGCGGCGATGGTGTCCCAGTCGCTGCCCAGTGAGGTGATGCCGGCCATGCCGGTGACGACGACGCGCTTCATCAGCACAGGCCTCCGTTGACGGCCAGAACCTGCCGGGTGATGTACGAGGCTTCCGCCGACATCAGGAAATTCACTGCACTGGCCACCTCTTCCGGGGTGCCCATGCGTTGTGCGGGGATCATTTTCATCAGTTCTTCCACCGGCACGTTTTCATCGAGCATCGCCGTGTCGATCAGGCCGGGTGCGACACAGTTAACCGTGATTTTGCGCTTGCCCAGTTCAATCGCCAACGCCTTGGCCGCGCCGATCAGCCCGGCCTTGGAGGCGCTGTAATTGACCTGCCCGCGATTGCCGATCAGCCCGGACACCGAAGTAATGCAAACAATCCGCCCGGCGGCGCGACGACGGATCATCGGCATCATCACCGGGTGCAGCACGTTGTAGAAACCGTCGAGGTTGGTGCGCATCACCACATCCCAATCCTCCTCGCTCAGGGCCGGAAAAGCACCGTCGCGGGTCAGGCCAGCGTTGAGCACCACGCCGTAATAGGCGCCGTGAGCTTCCACGTCGGCTTCAAGAATGGCTTTGCAGCTGGCGCGGCTGCTGACGTCGAATTGCAGGATGCGCGCGTTGCGGCCCAAGGCTTCCACTTCGGCTTTGACGGCTTCGGCGTCCGCCAAGCCGCTGCGGCAGTGCAGCACGATGTCATGCCCGGCCCGGGCCAGACGCAATGCGATGGCGCGGCCAATACCACGGCTGGAGCCGGTGACCAGTACGGATTCAGTCATCACTCGACTCCTTGGGATTCATGCAGATATTGAGCGGCTTGAGGCGGGCGGAACACGTTCAACCGGGCGGTCGCGTGGATGCCGGGGGCGGTGATGTGGCATTCGAATACGCCCATGCCGTTGTCGTCTTCCAGCGAGCGTATCCCGTGGATGGTCAGTTCGGTGCCGGCGGGGAAGTGTTCCACGTTGCATTCGAATTTGCGGCTGCCAAGCAGGAAGCCCAGTTCCACCGCATTGCCTTTCTGGCGCGCATGGCAGCCGGCATAAGCGGCGACGCTCTGGGCCATCAACTCGATGCCGACCCAGGCCGGCAGGCTGCCGTCGGGGCGATTGAACAGGCCGCCGGGCTTGACGGTGAGTCGGGTATAGATCTGCTCGTCGTCGAACGACAGGATCTGATCGATGAGGATCATGTCGCCGGCATGGGGCAGCAATTCGGCGAGCGGCCAGGTAATCATGAGGCGTCTCCGATAATCAGGCTGACGTTATTGCCACCAAAGGCAAAGGAATTACTCATCAGGTAGCGGGGTGCAATGGACGTCAGGTGGTCGGTCGGGGTCACCCAATGCAATGCCGGCAACTTGGGGTCGGGCTGCCCGTCCCAGACATGGGGCGGCAGGACATGCTCGTGGTTATCCGCGCTCAGGCTCAACCAGCAGAACGCCGCTTCCAGGGCTCCAGCGGCGCCGAGGGTATGGCCGGTCATCGGCTTGGTCGACGAGCAGGGCACGCCTTGTGGAAACAGCGCCGTCACAGCCAGGCTTTCCATGGCGTCATTGTGTTGGGTGGCGGTGCCGTGCAGGTTCAGATAGCTGATCTGTTGGGGTTGCAGGCCTGCGCGGCTCAAGGCTTTGTGCATGGCTTGCCGGGCGCCACGGCCGGTGGGTTCCGGCGCGGAAATATGGTGTGCATCGGAGCTGGCGCCACTGCCGAGCAAAGCAATCGGTTGGCTGCTGCCGGCGGTTTTGCTCATCAGGAACAGCACCGCGGCTTCGCCGATATTGATGCCGTTGCGGTTCGCCGAGAACGGGTTGCAGCGCTGCTCGGACACCGCTTCCAGGGCTGAGAAGCCATTGAGGGTCAGCTTGCACAAACTGTCGACACCACCGCACAACACAGCATCGCACATGCCCAGGTCGAGCAGCCGTTGGGCACTCATCAGCGCGCGGGCGCTGGAGGTGCAGGCGGTGGAGATCACATAGGCCGGGCCGCTCAATTGCAGCCAGTCGGCGAGAAACGTCGCCGGAGCGCCGAGCTCTTGCTGCTGATAGTCATAATCGGCCGGGAAGTGATGTTCACGGATGTAATGGGCCAGGCCGCGGCTGGCCTCGTCGATGCCTGAGGTGCTAGTGCCCAGAATGACGCCGATACGGTCGCGGCCGTAGGTCTGGATCGCCTGCTCGATGTCTTGGCGAATTTGCAGCGCGGCCTCCAGCAGCAATTGATTGTTGCGACTGCTTTGATGAGCCAGCTCAACCGGAATCGGTGCCAGCTCACCACGCACCGCCGCCACGGGCAACGAGCGCTCCGCGACCCAGCCGGCCTCGTTGCGTATGCCCGAGCAATCGCCGGCAAACAGGTTGCGGGCGACTTCCTGCTTGTCGCGGCCGAGGGCGCAGATTACCCCGAGGGCATTCAGGTAAGCGGTCATGGCGTGTTTTCGCCTAACGGGGTGACGCGATAGTGCGGGCCTTGGGATACGTTCAATTCAAAGCTCGGTGGTTGCGAAAGACTTGGTTGTGAATAGCGGATGTTCCAGCGCGCTGACAATGATCGTTGCCCGTCATGCTGCCGGGCAGCGGGATAGTTGCCGTGCAACTCGCCTTCGGGAGTCAATGCAAACAACAGGGCGGCGAACAGCTCCCGGGCTTCCGGATTGGGTGGTAGCAAGCCGTCGGCTTGCCATTGGCCATCGATCAGTTTCTGTCGTGCCACGGGAATCCCCAACGGGTCCATCATCGACCAGCGAATGCCCGGGCCTTCACGCTGGATCACCAGCAGCCAGTCCTGACGTTGCTCGGCCATCTGCCGTTCGATGTGCAATTGCAGCGGCAACGCCAGGTTCGGGGTTCGCTCGGGCAGCGGCGTCTGGCTAGCACAGGCGCTCAGCAGCAGGACACAACCCAGAAGCAGCAAACGGATCATCAGACACTCTCTTCAAGGGGCTTGCGCGCGACCACATTGACCAGGGTTTCTTCCCGTTGGCCAAAGGGTTTTGGCTGACGCAAGCCGAAGCGTTCGAGCAGGCCGAAATCCTTGGCGCGACTCCACCACAAGTAAGGGTAAGACACGTTTTTCGGGCCGAATTCAAAACCCTGCCGACGAATCATCTCCAGGTAGCCGGCGGCGCTCTTTTGCACGTGCATCGGGTGGCGGAACAGCCAGCGAATCACCCACGTATCAATGTAAGCCTCGGTGGACTCGGCGAACAGCAGATAACCGCCCGGCTTGAGCACCCGATAGAACTCGGCCAGGGCCTGATCCTGCTCGACAAGATGATGGAAGGTCTGGTGACAGAACAGCAGATCGACGCTGGCGTCCGGCACGTTGATGCTGGCGCAGTCACTGCCGATCAGCTCTACCTCCATGCCCTGACGGGCCGCTTCTTCGCCGCTCAGGTTCAGGCTGTGAGGGTCGGCATCCAGCCCGATCAGGCGTTTGGGCGCGAAGGTCTGGCGCAGGTACTGGAATGACTTGCCCTGGCCGCAACCGGCATCGAGCAAGACTGGGCTGTCGGGCAATGGCTCGCTGAACAGGCTGCGCAAATCGTTGATCGCCACTCGCAATACATGGTGCTGCCAGGTGTGGCTGCGCAGGAACCAGAAGCCGAAACGGGTTTCTTCGACGTAGTTGTCGCTCCAATAACTCATGTCGCATCCTTTGCGCACAGGTCCGAGATCATCCGCAGTCGACGTTTAGGTTCGCTGACGAACGGGTTGCGTTCATCCCAGGCGTAACCCGCGAGGATCGAGCTGATCATGCGGCGAATATCCTCTGTACCGCCCTGATAAAAAATCACGTCCTGAAAGGTCCCGGCGTACCAGCCTTCGACGTAGCAACGGAAGGTGTCGACGCCGCGCTTGAGCGGTTCGGCGAATTCGGTCTGCCAGTCGACGCTTTCACCTTGCAGTTGGCGGTGCAGCACCCCGGCGGCCATGCTCGCCGAACGCATGGCGATGGTCACGCCGGAGGAGAACACCGGGTCGAGAAATTCTGCGGCATTGCCCAACAAGGCGAAGCCAGGGCCATGCAGGGTTTTGACGTTGGCCGAGTAGCCGCCGATGGTCCGCGCAGGGGTATCCCATACGGAGTTGTTCAGCACCCCGGCCAGGCTTGGCGTTTCGGCGATGAAACCGCGCAGGCAATCGTCCAGATTCTCGGTGCGGCCTGCGAAGTGTTCGGCGGCTGCCACGACGCCCACCGAGCAGCGACCGTTGCTGAACGGGATGGTCCAGAACCAGATGTCGCGCTGGGTCGGATGGGTGGTAATGAGGATTTTTTCCCGTTCGAAAGCCGGGCTGTCGATACAGTCTTCGACGTGGGTGAACACCGCCTGGCGCACCGGAAAGTTCGACGGTGCCTCAAGGTCCAGCAAGCGAGGCAGTACGCGACCGTAGCCGCTGGCATCGAGCACGAAATCGGCCTCGACGCGGTATTGGCTGCCATCTTCGCGAAGCACATCGAGCTGCGGTTTCGCCAAGCTGAAATCAACGCTGACGATGGCTTCGCCGTAACGGACGTCGACTCCCTGCAATTCAGCCTGGTCGGCCAGCAGCTTGTCAAAGTCGGCGCGCTGGACCTGGAAGGTCGTCGGCTTGCCGTTGCTGAACGTCTCGCCGAAATCGAAGGTGCTGTACTGATCGCCCCAGGCGAATGCCGCACCGTTCTTCAACTGGAAACCGGCCGCATTGACCGCGTCGAGCATGCCGGCTTCTTCGACGAAATCCAGGCAGTGGGACAGCAGGCTTTCACCGATGGAAAACCGTGGGAAATGCTGGCGTTCGATCATCAGCACATCATGGCCTTTGCGCTTGAGCAGCGCGGCGGCGATGGCGCCCGAGGGGCCGGCACCGATCACCACCACCTGACGACGTTCCATTTCAACTGTTGGCACGGGTGCTCCTTGCCGGGGCGGCGATGTTCAAAGGGATTCGGTGCATGCCGGCGAGTGCCGGCAGCAGGGTTGCGATCAGGCCCATCAACATCAGCGCGAAATACAGCTCGGGGCTGATGAGTTGTTGTTGCAGCAGCAGGTTGAGAAAAACGATTTCGCTCAAGCCGCGGATATTCAGCAAAAGGCTTTCCCGCCAGCGGCTGGCACCTTCAAACGAGACGCCGGCCCAGCCGAGGCCCAGCCAGTTGCCCAACAGTTTGCTGGCGATCGGCAACAGAAGAAGCGCGGCCAATTGCACCCCACCGAGACTGTCGAGGGCGTTGTGCACGTTGATCTGCACGATGCCGAACGTGAGGATCAACGGGATGGCGATCCAGGTCTGCAAACGACTCATCCACGCCGTCGGCAATGGCAGCACCAACGGCACCTTGAGCGCGGCCATGCACAGTAGGTAACCAATGCCGAAAATCAGCGCATTGAGCTTGAAGTGTTCGGCAACCACCAGCAGTGCAAAGAAGCAGCCGCTGTACAGCAACGGTTGGCGCAAGCCGAGCAGTCGCAGCAACAACGGCAGGCAGGCGCCGGCCAGCGGCAGCAACAGGCTGCTCAGGTGCAGGCTGCCCTGGGCGAACGCGAACAGGGTCCAGCAAGTCAGGTCGATCAATATCGCGGTCTGCACCAGGCGTCGGGTGGCGGCGGGCGGGTAGTTGATGTGTCGCAGGTACAGGTACAACACCGGAATCGCTGTGATGGCGAACAACAGACCGACCGCCAGCGAGCTGATCCACGGCTGTGGCGGCAGTAGCCAGACCGCTGTCGCCAGCCCGCAGGCAAACGGAATGCAGAAACTCGGCAGGGCGATTTTCAGGCTCTGGCGATCCAGTCGCAGGTCGATCACGTCGCTGAGGATGTGCCCCAGCAGCAAGGCAAAGCTCAGGCTGTAGAGGTTCTTCAGCCAACCCGGCGAGATCAGGTCGGCACCACTGAGATGCCAGCCCGGTTCGATCCAGAAATACATCAGCAGCGGCAGGCCGAAGGTTGCCAGCAACAACTGGCTGACGATTGGAATCAGACCGAAACGTCGACCGACATGGGTGGCCACGGCGAACAACACCAGGGCCATGACCCAGAACGCCGCGACCATCACGCTGCTGGCTCCGCAACCGGGGCGGTGTGGACTTGGCGTCCGGCCCACGGCGCCAGGATGAAGCTGTACGCCAGGCCGAGGCTCACCGACAGGCCGAAGTTGCTCACCGCCGGTGTGCTGGACACCGCCAGCAGGCCAAACGATAGCCATGTGGTTGCGGCTGCCAGCATGGTGCCCAACAGGCTCGCGGCGGCGCCACCGATCTGTTCGCGCATGAGGATCGCGTAGTCGACGCTGATGGCTGTCACCAGCAGCAGGCCGAACAGGCTGAACAGCGTCAGCGGCTGCCCGAGCCAGCCGAGGCTTGCCAGGCTGCACAGGGCCGCCAGTAGTGGCAGGGAGACAATTCGCAGTGCGCCACCGAGACCGAATGGCAGGATCAGCACCAGCACGATCAACACGCAGGAGGCGAGTTTCAATTCAGCGGCGCTGATTTGAGTTGCGGCGAACACCTTGTTCAGGTCGCCGAGGCGGTCGACCAGTTGCACACCCGGCAAGTCCAGCGCCTGGACCCGCAACAACGCGGGATTGTTCAAGCCTTGCAGGCTGACCATCGCGGCCACGCCGTTATCGGTCGGCCCCAGCCACAGGGTGCGGTAGGGCTCGGCCAATGGGCCGGCCAGCGCCGCATCGATATCTTCGGTGGGCAGCGCCTGTAGCTTCGCCAACTCGGCTTGCAGCGCGTCAGCAGGCACGCCAAGCTCGAGCAACGGTTGCCAGAACTGCGGCAGCTTGCCCAGTGCATCACGCACTTTGCGTTGTTCGCTCGGCGGGCTGACCAGTTGGTTGAGTGACAGGTAGCCCTGGAGTTTCTCCAGGTTGACCAACTGATCCAGGCGCTCGCTCAGTGCCGTTTGGCGTTCGAGCAACTCCTGCTGATTGGCCGCGCGCACCAGGAAAAACTGGCTGGTGGGTTGATAGCCGGTGATGCGCGCAATGGTCTGGGCTTCGTCCGTCAGTTGCTGCGGTGCGCCGACCCATTGGCGAATGTCGTTTTTTGTTTGCAACTGCAACAGACCGCCAACACAGAAGGCGATCAACAGCGCCAGCAACACCGGCGTGCGTACGTATTTGAGCAGCGATTCACGCAGTGCCAGCAAAGACTCGGCAATGCGCATCGGCCATTGCGCCGGACGCAGTTGCGCGCCCTTGAGCAGCGCCGGCAGCAGGCACACCGCCGACAGATAAGCGCCGAGCAGGCCAGCGGCGGAGAACACGGCAATCTGGGTCAGGGCGGGGAACGGCGTCCAGGCCAGGGCCAGGTAGCCGATGCAACTGGTGATCAGGCTCAGCGTCAGCCCTGGCAGAGTCAGGCGCAACGCCGGCCAACTGTGCCAGGGTTTCAGGCTCCAGCTTTTCGACAGGTAATGCAGTGGGTAATCCACCGCCACGCCGATCAGGCTTGAGCCCAGCACCAGCGTCATCACATGCATCTGACCAAACAGCGCCACGCAGGCCACCGCGCCGAACAGCATGCCCACCAGCACCGGGACGAACGCCAGCACCACCCGCCAACGCCGGAAGGCCAGCAACAGCAGCAACAGAATCCCCACGGTGGCGCCGCCACCGACCCAGGTGATCTCGCGCGCGGCTTGCCGTTGACCGCTGGCGGCATACAGCAGGCCGCTGGCGGCGAGCAGTTGTACATCCGCCTGGGCGGCTTCTTCGCGACTGTGCTGGAGCAGGTCGGCCACTTGCAGCGGCAGGTTCATGTCGAATGCGTTGCCGACGGTTCGCGCCCGCAGCATCACCCAGCTCTTGCCGTCGGCATCGGCGGCCAGCACGCCGCTGCCGATGTCCAACTGCACCGAGCCGCGCTGTGGCTGGCTGTTCTGGATGCGCCCGGTCAGGCCGAGCCAGTCATCCTGGCTCGGCACCAGGCTGAACCCGGTGAAGGGATCGAACAGGGCTTGCACCCGTTGCTGGATAAAGGCGTCGGGGTGCTCGATGAGTTGCTGGCGGTCGGCCGCGGACAGCATCGCCAGTCGGCCTTGCAGCAATTGCGTGCGCAGCGCCGGCAAGTCGGCTTGCAGGTTCCACTGGACCTTTTCGAACACGCCGCTGGCCTGCCACTGCTCACCGATTTTTTGCGCCATGGCGATGGCTTGCTGACGGTTTTTATGGCCGACCAGCACCAGCATTTCCCGGTTCAGCGGTTCTTGCATGCGTTGTTCGGCGCGCAGTTCCAGCGCGTCCGGCGCGGTACCTGGCACCAGTTCCATCAGGTTGGCGGACAGTGGAGCGCCATCGCGCCACTGCCAACCGGCAAGCGCGAGCACCGCCAGCAGCAGGATCAGAAACAGCCGTGGCAGCGTCCGTTCACTCGGCAAAGTCATGTTGCTCCGCATCGCTCAAAGGTTGGGCGCTGGTGCTGTCCTGCATGCGCAACAGGGTTCGGTCACCCTGGGTTTCGAGCAGCTCGATGTTGTGCACCAGTTCGCCGCCGTCAATGTTGATCTGATTGAACACCTGCTTGAGCAGCATCGAACGCGGGGTCAGGGTCAGTTTCCAGTTCTGCGCATCGCCGCTCAGCGACAGCTCGAAATCCCGTTGCAGGCCACTGCTGTCGCCTTGCAGCACGGCGAGGAACAAACGGTTCTGTTCGGCGCCGGCACTCTTGTTCGGCAGCATTTGCCAGCCGCTGGCATCCCGCCGGGCAATGCCCTTGTCGCTGATGCGGTAGTCCTGTTGCAGCGGTGTTTTCAGCAGCCAGAGCAAGCCGTGACTCTTCGCCAGAACGAAGGTGCCCTTGCTGGTCAGCGGCTGGGGCAGGGCACGCAGGTGTTTTTCCTGGATGAAGTTGCCGTGGATCACATCGGGTTTGGCCAGTTGATCGCTCAGTTGCTGCAGATCGAAGGCCTGGGCCAACGATGAAAGCCCGAGCAACGCTAAAGCGCCAAGGCATTTGAAAAGCGAATTCATGGCAGCACCCTTTCAACCGCGTCGGTAAACACCTTGGGCGAAGCCAACTGCATTTCGCGGCTGCTCATGTCGACGGCAACCTGCACTGAAACAGCGCGGGTCAGACGTTCGCCGGTTGCGAGATCGCTGATCAGGTAATTGATCTTCAGTCGGTTCTCCCATTCCACCAGGCTGGCGCGCACATTCAGCTTCTGGCCGAACACGGCGCCGCGCACATAGCGCAACTGCAAGTCGATCACCGGCCATGCGTAACCCGACGCAACCATGGCGTCGTAGTTGTGGCCGATCCTGTCCAGCAGCGCACAGCGGGCGACTTCCAGGTATTTGACGTAATGGCCGTGCCAGACCACGTTCATGGTGTCGACGTCAAAGAACGGGACGAGGATTTCCGTATCGGTGTGAAGCACTCCCTTGCTACGCATGCAGCCTCCAGTGTTGCTCGGCGATGCGTTGCAGGCACAGGCGCAATTCGCCTTCCAGGGCGCGGTCTTCGATGACCGGCGGGAAGTCCTTGGCCAATTCTTCGTGCATCGCGGCCAGGGCCGGTGGCAGTGGGCGCGCGTCTTCAGCCTGGCCACGCAGCCACACGCCTTGATTGGCCGCCAGCAGGGTGGCAGCGGCGACCTGTTCGGTCAGCTCCAGCACGCGGATGGCGTCGCGAGCGGCGATGGTGCCCATGCTGACTTTGTCCTGGTTGTGGCACTCGGTGGAGCGCGAGAAGACGCTGGCCGGCATGGTGTTTTTCAGGGCTTCGGCGGTCCAGGCGCTGGTGCCGATCTGCACGGCCTTGAAGCCGTGGTTGAGCATCGCACGGTCGGCGGTGGCGCCGGACAGGTTGCTCGGCAAGCCATGGTTGTAGCGTTCGTCCACCAGCAGCGCGAGTTGACGGTCGAGCAAGTCGGCGACGTTGGCCACCAGGTTTTTCAGGCTGTCCATGGCGAACGCAATGTGGCCGCCGTAGAAGTGCCCGCCGTGCAGCACGCGTTCGGCTTCGGCGTCGATGATCGGGTTGTCGTTGGCGCTGTTGAGTTCGATCTCGATGAACGAGCGCAGCCAGTTCAGGCTGTCGGCCAGTACACCGAGCACGTGTGGCGCGCAACGCAGGGAGTAACGGTCTTGCAGGCGATGCAGCGGCGCGGTCGGCGCGTCGATCGCCAGATCCTTGCGCAACCACGCGGCGACTTGCATCTGCCCTGGATGGGGTTTGGCGGCGAACAGGCGCTCGTCGAAGTGCTCCGGGTTGCCCTGCAAAGCGACCACGTTCAGCGCGGTGATGCGCGTGGCCAGTTGCAGCAGGTAATCGGCACGGGCGTAAGCCAGGCACGCAAGGCCGGTCATCACGGCGGTGCCGTTCATCAGCGCCAGGGCTTCCTTGGGGCGCAATACCAGCGGTTGCCAACCCAGTTCCTTGTGCACATCAGCCGCTTGCCGGCGTTCGCCGCGGAACATCACTTCGCGCTCGCCGGACAAGGTCGCGGCGACGTAGGACAGCGGCGTCAGATCACCGCTGGCGCCCACGGAACCTTCTTCCGGAATCAGCGGCAGGATGTCGTGTTCGAGGAACGCTTGCAGGCGCTCCAGCAACTCCACGCGCACCCCGGACACGCCCTGGCACAGCGACTGCAAACGTGCCGCCAGCACCGCACGGGTGGCCTGGGCATCAAGCAGTTTGCCCAGGCCGCAGCCGTGGAATGTGTACAGATGACGAGGCAGGGCTTCGACGTGGTGCAGCGGCACCGCCACCACACAGGAATCGCCATAACCAGTGGTCACGCCATAGATCACGCCTTCCTTGTCCAGCAGGGAGTCAAGGAACTGCGGACCCTTGGCAATGCGCTGGCGAAACTCGGGGTCGCCCTGCAACTGCGTCGGCACCTGACGGTTGGCCAGGGCCAGCACGTCTTCGATGCACAAAGGGAGTTCGCCGAAGGTTACCGGCTCAAGCGTTGGCGTCGTCATCGGTCTTCCAGAAAGGGTAAAAGTTGAACCATTGTTGGGGCGCTTCGAGGCAATAGTGACCCAGGCGTTCGGCATAGCGCGAAGCCCACTGATGAATGACCTGTTCGCGCTCGCTACGTTTCCACACCACCGCCTCGGTGAACGGTTCGAGGGTCAGTCGATAGTCGCCCGTGGGTTTCTTCAGGCACAGCAGCAGATTGACCGGGCATTTCAGCAGACCGGCCAATAGCCAAGGGCCCTGAGGGAAGGCTGCCTGATGACCGAGAAAGTCCACCGTCACGCTGCGCCCGCCATGCAGCGGCACACGGTCGCCGGCAATTGCCAGCCACTCGCCGCGCTCCAGGCGTTCATGCAGTTGCAGCATGATCACCGGGTCGAGTTCGCTGACCTGGATCAGCCGCAGATTGGTTGCCCCGGCTTCGCCCAGCAGGCGGTTGAATTGCTCGGCGTGCTTGGTGTGCACCAGCACGTTCATGGTGACTTTCTCGCCGATCTCGGCCAGTGCCCGGCAGACCTCGAGATTGCCCAGGTGCGCGCCCACCAGCATCTGCCCGCGGGTGCCACGCAGTTTGTTGCGCAGCAGCGCCGGGTCGATGATTTCGATCTGTTCGATGCTCAGCTTGCCGTTCCACACGTCGAGTTTGTCGAGCATGGAGTCGGCGAAGGCCATGAACTGGCCGAACACCCGCCAATGAGTCGGACGCAATTCGCTGCGCCCGCTCCAGTCGGCGAGCCGCTGCTGGTATTGCCAGGCGCTTTGGCGGGCGCTGCGTCCGAACAGGAAAAAATACAGCACGATGCCGTAGAGCAGCGGGCTCAGCAGGCGTCGGCCCAAGACCTTTGCGCAGAATGCGGTGAACTTCATCAGCCAGAAACTGCCACGCTCCTGGCGGTCGGCCCAGTGCTGTTTGTCTACATTGCCGTTCATGCCCGCCACCGTTGCCAGAGGATCACCGGTGCTCGCAGCAACATGCCGAAGAACAGCCGGGTATGCATGCTCGTAATCAGTACGTTGTCGTAGAACAGCCGGAAATGCGAAACGCCGTCCAGCGGGTAATGAACTCTGGTTTTCAGCCATTGCATCGGTTGATTGCGCCAGGCCAGGCGCACCAGAATGTCGGAGTCGAAGTCCATGCGCTTGCCGATCCTGGCCGAGTCGATCAGTGCCAGGGTTGGCGGTAATGGATAGACACGGAAGCCGCACATCGAGTCGCGAATCTGCAGTGACAGGGTGTTGATCCAGACCATGACGTGAGTCAGGTAGCGCGCGTACAAACGACCCTTCGGCACGCTGGCGTCGTATTGCGGATAGCCACAGATCACCGCCTCGGGATGGTTGCGTGAGTATTCGATGAAGACTTTGACGTCTTGCAGGTCGTGCTGGCCGTCGGCGTCCACCTGCAAGGCATGGCTGAAGCCCAGGCGCGAAGCCTCCCGCAGGCCGGTCATCACTGCGCCGCCCTTGCCCTGATTGATGGTGAGCCGGATCAGATAAACCCTGTCGCGCTGCGCCAGTTGGTCGAGTACCTTGGCGCAGGCGGGGCTGCTGGCATCGTCCACCAGAATGCAGGGCAGGTCACAGGCAAGCAGCGCATCGACCACGGCAGTGATTGCGGTTTCGTGGTTGTAGACCGGGATTACGGCGCAGGGGTTATGCATCGCTGGCAGCCTCCAGCAAAATCCGCCCGCTGGAGCAGGTGGCGGTTTCGTTGCGATAGGCGAAATACAATTTGCCGCGCACCGGGTCGAAGCGCAGGTGCAACTGGATTTCATCGCCAGGGCGCACCAGTTGCTGGAATTTCAGCACTTCCATGCCGGCGAACTTTGCCGGCAGGTCCATCAATTGTTGGCCCAGGCTCATTGCCCACTCCACTTGCACCACGCCGGGCAATACCGGGGCCCGGGGAAAGTGTCCGCTGAAATACGCCAGGTCCGGCGGGACGGCCAGTTGCAGGCTCCACTCACCATCGGCTTCGACCTGCTCCAGCACTTGCGGCGCCTTTGGGCGGGGCGCCAGCAGCAAGGCTTCAACCTCAGCCTGGGGCAGTTTGCCCTGCGCGTTCAGCGGCAACTGCCGCAACAGGCGCCAGCGTCGTGGCAGGGCCAGCGTTTCACAGTGCTGGCTCAGATGCTGACGCAACGCCTGCGTGAGGCTGCGTCGTCCCTGATTGCGTAACGCGTGCATACCTCGCTCGCTGAGCACCAGCAGCGCCCCCAATGAGGCGCGGTTTTCCTGAACCACTCCCAGGCGCGCTTCGGCGACCCAGGCGTGCGCCATCAGCGCGTGTTCGAGCATTGGTAGCGAGATACGTTTTTCTTCCAGTTTGACGATCCGGTCCAGCCGCCCCAACAGCTCGAAACGGCCGTCGGCGGTGATGCGCGCGGCATCGGCGGTGTGTTCGATATGACCTTCCGGCAGGTATGGCGATGCGATAAGCAGGGCGCCATCGCTGTCCTGGCTCAGCTCCACGCCGGCGAAGGGCTGCCAGAGGTTCTGACCCTGACGCCAGGCGATGCCGCCGGTTTCCGAGCTGCCGAGGATCTCGGTCGGCCATTGTTGCAGGCGTTCGTGCAGGCTCTGCGCCGCTTCGGCGGGCAACGCACCACCGGAGGAGAACACTCGGCGCACTGCACTCAGCGCTGGCCAGTCGAGGTTGTCGCCCATGCGCTTGAGCAGCGCCGGGCTGGCAACCCAGGCGAAGGCCGGGTGTTCGCGGCTGGCGCGTTGCAAGTCTTCGGGGAAAGCCAGTTGCTTGCGCACGAACGAACGCCCGGCACACAGCGGCCACAACACCCGAAACAGCAGCCCGTAGATGTGCTGGGTGGCGACGCTGCCGATGATGCAGGCTTCGCCCAGATCTGCGCCCCACAAGTGCTCCAGCGCTTCGACTTCATTGGCCAGTTGGCGCAGGGTTTTGTCGATGCGCTTGGGTTCGCCACTGGAGCCGGAGGTGCACAGGCTCAGCTGACAACGATCCAGGTCCAGCGGGTGGGCCGGCAGCGGCGGATGCCGATAATCGCTCAGGTGTGCATCGTCGGCCTGATCGGTCAGCCACAGATCGACCTCGGTCGACCAGCGCTGGCGCGTCTGCGCTTGCAGGTCGGCGGGCAGCAGTACGCTGACCCCGGCACGCCAGGCGCCGAGCAGGGCAATGGCCAGGTCGGCGGCGTCTTCAAGGTGCACGGCGATGCGCTGCACACCCTGGGTTTGCAGGCCGGCAGCCAGGCTCAGGGCCCGGTCGCACAATTGCGCGTGATTCAACGCCGGCTCGGCCGTCACGGCACGCTCCGGCTGAGCCTTGAGCAGCAGTTGCTCAAGTTTTATCCAATTCATGGGTGGCCTCGTACCCGTTGTCGTATCAGCCATTCAATGGCAAACATCAGGCCGATCAATCCATAGGAGATCAGGCCGGTGTACAACATCCACCAGCTCAGCGGCGCCCAAAGGGTCAGGGCGGCGGCGCACAAACCGTTGCAGAGAAAAAACACGCTCCAGGCAATGGTCACCTGGCGGGTGTAGCGAATGGCCCTGGGCGGTAATTCAGGTTCTCGCAGGCGGGCCAGGCGTTCGACCATCGGCGGGCCGTATTTCAGGCTAAGACCGAACAGCGCCAGCATGAACGCGCTGATCAGCACCGGGTACCAACGCAGCAGCACCGGGCTGTCGAACGCTGCCAGCAGCAAGCAGAACGCGATGGCGGCCGTGGACATCCACAGGCTGCCGGGGCGCCGTTCGCCGGTCAGTGCTCGCGCCAGCCACAGGCTGCCCAGCAGCAGACCGAACTGCCACGGGGCAAAATGCTCCATGCCGAAATACACCGCAAAGGGGTACAGCAGGCCTGCGAGCAGCAGGCCAAGGCCGATCAGTCGGCTCATGCGGCGGGCTGAACCAGACGGTAGACCGCCTCGACCACGTCGCTGACGGTACGCACCGATTTGAATTCTTCGGCGGCGATTTTCTTGCCGGTCTGGCGTTTGATGTGATCGATCAGGTCGACCGCATCGATGCTGTCGATTTCCAGATCCTGGTACAGGTTGGATTCCAGGCTGATGCGCTCGGGGTCCAGCTCGAAGAGTTCGACCAGAGCATCGCGCAGGGTGTTGAAAATATCGTCACGAGTTTGCATGGTCCGGTCTCAAGCTGCCTGTTTTGCAGTGACGAACGCCGCAAGGCTCGCCACGTTGCTGAAGTGATTACGGGTGTCCTTGGCGTCGGCATCGATTTTGATACCGTACTTTTTCTGGATCGCCAGGCCGAGTTCCAGCGCGTCTACCGAGTCCAGGCCCAGGCCTTCGCCGAACAGCGTCTGGTTGTCGCCGATGTCGTCGACGCTGATGTCTTCGAGGCCCAGGGCTTCGATGATCAGCTCTTTGATTTCCTGCATCAGGCTAACGGTGTTCTGATCGCTCATCTTCGGCGAGCTCCTTGATAAAGTAAGAGTGCAAATAGTCGTTGAGCTTGCGCGAGGCCTGGGGTGCAGGGCCTTGCGTAGCGAAGGCCTGTGGGTCTATATCGGCCCCGACGCGAAAACTGAAGTGCACGCGGCGTTTGGGGATCCGATACCAGGGTTCGGCCTTGGTCAATGTGGTCGGGTTGACCTTGATAATCACCGGGGTGAGGATTCTCGCACCGCGCAGCGCGATTGCCGCGCCCCCCCGATGAAAGGCCGGCGGTTGGCCGGGTCGGGTCCGGGTGCCCTCGGGAAAAATGATCAGGGTCTGACCGCTTTTCAGCGCGTCGGCAGCGGCGTCGAGCATGTCCATGCTGCCATCGTTGCTGATGTATTCGGTACAGCGTAGCGGACCGCGAGTGAACGGGTTTTCCCAGAGGCTTTTCTTGACCACGCAGTTGGCGTGGCGCACCAGGCCGATCAAAAACACCACATCGATCAACGAGGGGTGGTTGGCGACGATCATTTGGCCTGGACGCCCGAGCTTTTCCGCCCCCTGTATGTCATAGGTCAGCACGCCACTGCGCGCCATGAACCGAATGAAAAACCAGAAACACCGACTGACCGTATGTCGCGCGCGCTGACGATGGACCTGAGCGTCTCCCGGCAGGCAGTTCAACAACGGGAACACCACCAGTCGCAGGCACAGGCTGCTCAACCCGAACAGGGTGAAGCTTGCGGCGGTGGCCAGCAGGCGCCAGTAGTAGGCGTCGCGGTTCTTATCGGTTACGGGTTGCGTTGCCAGGTCCATACACGATTTTTCCAGGCATGTTGGCAGGTTGTTTGCTGGCCGAGCAGCGTACGCAACAGATTCAGGGCATGGGGCCAGCGGGCTTTGGACAACGTGTGCGGGGCGCTGTTCAGCGACAGTTGCCACTGATTGCCGGGGGTGATCAACAGACCGACCGCATAAGGGAAAGGCACATCATCGATCCAGGCCGAGTAGGCGGCGGGCGGTTGCTCTTCGGTGACGATCAGCAGTACCGCGGGCGCACCTTCCTCAAGCAGCGCCGCGGCCTCTAGCATGCCGTGTTCAAGGCCATCGCCGGCGGCGGCGAGGGCGGTCATTTCGCTGGTTTCGCCACGCATGATCGACCACAGACCGATGACCGCGTTGTGCACCGACAGGCTGAACTGGGTGGGCGACAACGGTTGGTCGGTCGCCAGATCGCTGAGAATTTCGAAGGTGCGCGGGGTTTCGCCGTGGCGAGAAATAAAGACCAATGGTAAATCCGGATGACCATCGGCCAAGGGCCAGCCGACACTGAACGCCATCCGCGCCAGACGGCTGAGTCGCCGACGCTGCATGGCCGGCAGAAACGACACATCCGGGGCGGCATCGCTGGGCTCGAGCACGACCGGTTGTCGGCTCCAGGCCTGCCAATCATCCACGCTTTCAAGCCCAGGGGCCCAAGCGCGCCATTGGGCGATGTTGAAGTTGATCACAGACATTCATCCCGCCCCTGCGGGCTTCCTTTAACGCGGTGAGTCGCAAGAACCGCGGCTGACCTGACGTGGCGCTTAACGCCGAGTGGCGCGCATTATCCCGGTGCTGCGGGCGTGTAGCAAATGCTGGTTACATTTTGCGCAACGAAATGTACCGTCTGGTTCGCGAAAAGCTGTCGTTTTGCCATTACCCACAATGCGGCGGACATGTCTGTCGGCACTGTCGGCTATCAATGGACGAGTTGGCAGCTTTTCCGGCCAGAGATTTGCCTATGACTGTGTAGTCTAGATGCTGGCGAGGTAGCTAAGCAGCGATGTGGACTACTACACTCGGTCATTCTTTGATACACGGAGGTTTAGACATGCGGCGCGTGGTGTTCAATCAGAAAGGTGGCGTGGGCAAATCAAGCATTGCCTGCAATCTGGCGGCGGTCAGCGCCAGCGAAGGCTATCGCACGTTATTGGTGGATCTCGATGCCCAGGCCAACTCCACTCAATACCTGACGGGGCTCACCGGTGAGGATATCCCGATGGGTATCGCCGACTTCTTCAAGCAGACCCTGTCCTCCGGGCCGTTCTCGAAGAAAGGTCAGGTCGACATCTACGAAACTCCGTTCGACAACCTTCACGTCATCACTGCCACCGCCGAGCTGGCAGACTTGCAGCCCAAGCTTGAGGCCAAACACAAGATCAACAAGCTGCGTAAATTGCTCGAGGAGCTGGACGGTGATTACGACCGGATCTATCTCGACACCCCGCCAGCGCTGAATTTCTATGCCGTCTCGGCCTTGATCGCCGCTGATCGTGTGCTGATCCCCTTCGACTGCGACAGCTTCTCGCGCCAGGCGCTGTATGGGCTGTTGGCGGAAATCGAAGAGTTGAAGGACGACCACAATGAAGGGCTGGAAGTCGAAGGCATTGTCGTCAACCAGTTCCAGGCTCGCGCCAGCCTGCCCCAGCAAATCCTCGACGAGCTGATCGCCGAAGGGCTGCCGGTACTGCCGGTGTACCTGGCGAGTTCGGTGCGCATGCGCGAATCCCATCAGGCCAACACGCCGCTGATCCACCTCGACCCGCGGCACAAGCTGACCCAGCAATTCGTCGAACTGCACAACCTGTTGGAAAATCCCTGAAAGGCAATCAGATCCCCTGACTGCGCAACCAGCTCATCAACTGCGGTAACGGGAAGGCCCCGCTTTGGCGAGCCACTTCCCGGCCGTTCTTGAACAGAATCAGGCTCGGGATCGAGCGAATCCCCAGCTGCGCCGACAACTGTTGATTCGCTTCGCTGTCCAGCTTGGCCAGCCGACACTTGCCCGCCAATTGCCCCGCCGCCTGCTCGAACACCGGCGCAAACGACTTGCACGGCCCGCACCAATCCGCCCACACATCCACCAGCAACGGCAGGTCACCCTTGATCTGACTGGCGTAATCGCCTTGCTTCAATTCGAACGGCTTGTTCAGCAGGACATCAGCCTTGCAGCGGCCGCACTTTGGATGATCGTTGAGGCGCTCGGCGGGGATGCGGTTCAGGCCGTTGCAGTGGGGGCAGGGGATGAGGAGTGGGGCGGGCATGGGCGGCCTCCGAGCGGGTGAGCGTATGAAGCTGATTTGGAGTCGGGAGCGGGATATATCAAGTCTTTGAAGGGAGATGTTTGTGGAGTGAGTGTCGCAAATGCTCACATTTAATCGGGCATTCGGTCTGTGATCGGTAGCTACGCTGGAAGAAGGCTTCAGAATCCCGAATCGTCTATGGAGAGTTCGCTTTGCCGTTATCTGCGTGCTACTTTTGTTGCACTTATCGAGAAATCGATACCTTTCAATTTTCGGATCGGAGTTATCCCATGTCCGTGACCTCCAAAATCCGCCGACAAGGCGGCGCAGCGGTGATTACTCTTCCGCCTACCTTATTGAAGCTCCTGCACCTGGAGGTGGGGGCACAATTGGAATTGAATGTGGTGGATGGCGAGTTGATAGCTCGTCCGGTTATCCAGCCGCCTCGCAAGCGTTACAGCCTTGAAGAGTTGCTTGAGGGCTCCGAAGCAATGGCCGAATTGAACGCACAGACAGCCTTTGCGCGTGAAGGCGATCCAGTCGGCCGGGAGCTCGGTTAATGGTGCGTCGACAAGCCCCGCAGCGGGGCGATGTCTATTGGATTGATCCGAATCCGGTCGCAGGACGAGAGATGATGAATCGTCATCGCTTCGTCGTGATAACGCCAAGGGAAATCAACGCACTGGGTGTCAGCATGACTGTACCCGTGACCAGTGGCGGGAGTTTCAGTCGAAATTCAGGTCTGGCGGTTATCGTGTCCGGCCACGAAACAAACGGCGTTGCAGTGTGTAATCAGGTACGCAGTTTTGACATTGAGCAACGTGTTCGCGATGGTTCGGCCAAGTTTATCGAACGACTTGATGACGTCACGATGGCAGACATCGTCGCTCGAGTCGTCAGCGCCATAGATCCTCTGGATTAGCCGGCTTTACGACGAACAACTGATCTCCAGATGCTTGCCCCATTCCGGTGGCCGCTCGGCGTAGCTCTCCATCCCCGGCTGCTCCTCGAACGGATTGCTCAGTACCGCGTGCAGTCGACGAACTTCTGAATAGTCGCCGCTTTCCGCCGCATCGATGGCTTTCTGCGCCAGGTAATTGCGCAGGATGTACAGCGGATTCACCGCATGCATCCGTTCGCGGCGCAGCGCCTGATCAGCTTCACCTTCACGGGCAACCCGGGCGATGTAGCGCTCACCCCAGGCATCGAAGCCCTTGATGTCGACGAAATCATCACGCAGGCGGGCGACGGCCAGTTCGGGTGATTCATCGCCCAGGCGGCGGAAGAACAGGCTGTAATCGACACCGCTGTTCTGCATCAGTTGCAGCAGCTGCTCCAGCAGTTTCTGGTCGTCGTCTTCAGCGGTAGTAAGGCCGAGGCGGCGGCGCATCAGGTCCAGGTAGTGAGCCTGGAACAGTGGCAGGTACAGGCCGAGGGTCTCGCGCAGGGCTTCGACGCTGATGAACGGTGTCAGGGCCTGGGCGAGGGCGCTGAGGTTCCACTGGCCAATCGGTACCTGGTTGCTGAAGGAGTAGCGGCCCTGGTCATCGGAGTGGTTGCAGATGAAGTGGGCGTCGAAGTCGTCGAGGAAGGCGAACGGGCCGAAGTCGAAGGTGATGCCGAGGATCGACATGTTGTCGGTGTTCATCACGCCGTGGCAGAACCCATAGGCCTGCCATTTGGCGATCAGTTCGGCATTACGCTCGACGATTTCGCGGAACATCGCCAGATACGGTTCCGGCTGTTCCAGGCAGTGTGGGAAGTGCATGGCCAGCACGTGCTCGCCGAGTTCTTTCTGCTGCTCGGGGCGCTTGGTGTAGTAGAAAAATTCGAAGTGCCCGAAGCGTACATGGCTCGGCGACAGGCGCAGGACCATGGCCGCGCGTTCCTGTTTCTCGCGCCAGACCGGCGTGTCAGAGCCGATCACGCACAGTGCGCGCGTGGTGGGAATGTTCAGGGCATGCAGGGCTTCGGAGGCAAGGAACTCGCGGATCGAGGAGCGCAGCACCGCCCGTCCATCGCCCATGCGTGAGTAAGGCGTCTGACCGGCACCCTTGAGGTGCAGGTCCCAATGCTCGCCGGCTTCGTTATAGACCTCGCCCAGCAACAGGCCGCGCCCGTCGCCCAACTGCGGGTTGTAGGAGCCGAATTGATGCCCGGAATAGACCATCGCCCGCGGCTCGGCTTCAGCCCACAGCTTGTGGCCGCCGAACAGCTCGGCGAACACTGGCGTTTCGGCCTCGGCCGGGTCCAGGTCCAGCAGCGCCATGGCGGCGGGGCTGGCGACCACCAGTCGCGGAGCCGCAATGGGCTCGGGCAGGACGTGGGTTGAGAACGCATCGCCCAGGCGGGCGAAGCGATTGTCGAAGGTCAGTTCGTCGAGGGCTTTCAACGGCCATCTCCAGCAGAATGTCCGAGCATTCTGCTAGGGATAGCGCGCTTAGTCGAGTTCGACAGGCGGCGGCTCTTGCCGCGGTTTGCTGGTGGGTGCCGGAACAACGGTTTTGGCTTCCGGTTCGATCGGCACCATCTTGTACTCCTGGCCCTGAAGGTTCTTGAGATAGACCTCCATCTGCCGGAACGAGATGTTGATGTGCTGCTTCTTGAACTCGCGATTGATGAAGCGGTTGACCTCATCGAGCACCGGGTTGCGGTCACCGAGGTCACGCACATGCATGCGCAACTCGTGGTCGAGGGTGCTTTCGCCGAAGTTCAGGAAGTACACGTGGGGTTCCGGGTCCTTCAGCACACGCGGGTTATCGCGGGCGGCCTTGAGCAACAGTTCTTTCACCAGGTCCAGATCCGAGCCGTAGTCGACGCCGAGCTTGAGGGTCACCCGGGTGATGGTGTCGGTCAACGACCAGTTGATCAGTTGCCCGGTGATGAACGTCTTGTTCGGGACGATGATGTCCTTGCGATCGAAGTCGGTGATGGTCGTGGCACGGATGCGGATCTTGCTCACGGTGCCCGACAGGTTGCCGATGGTGATGGTGTCGCCGATCCGCACCGGGCGTTCGAACAGGATCATGATGCCGGAGATGAAGTTGGCGAAGATTTCCTGCATCCCGAAACCGAGACCCACCGACAGCGCCGCCACCAGCCATTGCAACTTGTCCCAGCTCACGCCGAGCGTGGACAGGGTCGAGACGAAACCGACACCGGCGATCACATAGGACAGCAACGTGGTCGTGGCGTAGGAACTGCCCTGGGCCAGGTTGAGCTTGGACAGCACAAACACTTCCAGCAGACCCGGCAAGTTGCGCGCCAGCGCGAAGGTGATGCCGATGATGATCAGCGCGCCAAGCATGTCGCCGATGCTGATCGGCACCATGCTCATGTTGGCGCCGGTGCCGCTGGTGTATTCGTAGAGGGTGATGTTGTCCAGGTACGAGAACACCGAAATCAGGTCTGACCAGACCCAGTACAGCGCCGCGATGAAACCGCCGAGCAGGGCCAGGCGGATCAGTCGCAGGGACTGCTCGTTGACCTTCTCGATGTCCAGGGTCGGCTCTTCGATCACCGCTTCGCCGTCGCCAGCCTCTTTCGCGGCCTGGCGTTTGGCCAGGGCGCGCTGATAGGCCAGGCGGCGTGCCGCAACGCTGAGGCCGCGCACGAAGGTGGCTTCGATCACCAGCCAGAACATCAAGAGGTACAGGGTGTTGATCAACCGGTCGCTGAGTTTCAGCGCGGTGTAGTAGTAGCCGAAGCACACCGCGACGAACAACGCGATCGGCAGGACGGTGAACATGACTCCCACGGCCTTGCGGAACAGCGAGGCGTTTTCGTGGGTCGGGCTGCTGACCAATAGCCGGCTGAGCAGCCAGGCCATCAAGGCGTAGCAGGTCAGCACCACCGGCATGCCGAGCACGTCATCAGCCAGCGTCGCCGGTTGCAGTTCGGCGACCGCCACCACGGTCACCAGAGCCATCACCACCAGCCCGAGCCGGCGAATCCAGCCTTGAAGGAATTCGACCTGGGGTTTTTCCCAGCGGAAATGCAGTTCGGCCACGCCGCCCGGTGCGAGGATGCGGTAGGCGGTGTAGAACACCAACCAGGCTTGGGCCATCTGCAACAGCGCCGCGCCCATATTGGCGTTCTGCCCGCGGGCGTCGATCTGCAAGGCCAGGCCGCACAACGCCAGGCCCAGTGAAACCGGCATCGCCAGCAGGATGTTGATCAGAATCGCTTGCGGGGTATGCCACTGACTGTCGCGTTTGAAATGGCCGATGTCCTGGTGAACTTTGTTCAGGCGGGCATAGAGATTTTTGCGGCGCCACAGCAGCGCGCCGATCAGCAAGGCCAGCGGCAGGAACAGCAGCGGTCGTTGCGTCAGGCCATCGGTCAATTCGCTCAGGCTCGAGGCCCATGGCAGGGTCGTGACCTGGCGTTGCAGGCGTTCCGGTACGTTATGTATCCACTCAAGATCCAGCGGCTTGTTGCTGGGAATCCAGAACATCTGCTCGTCCAGCGTAGCCCGCAGACTTTGCGCGGTGCTGAGCAGTTGTTTCTGATTGAGTTGCAGCGTGATGGATTCGTTGAGCACCGCGCTCAGTTCGCGATTCAAGCGCTCCAACAGGTCTGCGCGGGTGTTGGCCAGGTCCAGCAGGCTCTTGCGCAGTTGCGGGGTGACTTGCTCGGGTGGTTGAGTCGCCAGCAGGTTATCGACGTAGGTGATCGGGTTGCTGAGCAGTTCCCGTTGCTGGCTGACTTCGAACTGATACAGGCGAATGTCGGCAATCTGGTCGGCCAAGTCGCGGTCGAGCCTTAGACGCGGCAGGGCCTGTTTCTGTTTGTAGAGAATCTTGGAGAGCAGCAGGCTGCCCTTGAGCACGTTGATCTGTTCGTCCAGCGCCGAGTCGCTCTGGGTCACGCTGTCCAGTTGCTGCTTGGTCTGCAGGTTCTGTTGAGTGACTTCGTTGAGGCGGTCGGTGCTTTTGAGCAGGTAGTCGGAGAGCTTCAGGTTGGCCGCGCTTTCGGTGGCCAGCAGGCTACTGCCACCGGCCTTCTGCGCCTCGATGGACTGCTGGGTCACGGTCTCTTGCGACTGGGCCAGGCGTTTCTGGTTGATCAGGGTTTGCAGGTCCTGGATCTCCTGATCCAGGCGATCGGATTTTTCCGACAGCAAGTCGTGCTGGCTGTTGCCCAGGTCCTGCAACAGGCTGTTGCCGGCCAGTTCCTGGCGACGCAACGGAATCAAGGCGTTCAGTGCCGCAAGCTCGGCGTTGAGCTGATCGCGTTGCTCGGCGGTCAGGGTCTTGCCGCTGTCCTTGCCAAGTTTGAGGATGTTGTTGATCTGCTGGATGCGCGTCTGGCTGGCAGAGATCTCGGCCTGGGCGCGCTCGGGGCGGGTCTGGGCGGTAATGATCAGGCTGTTCGCTTCGGCCAGGGCTTTCTGCAGGTCGCTTTGTTGAGTGGAACGTTCGGTCAGCAGTTGCTCAAGCTGCTGAATCGTCTCTTTGGTATAGCGCTGCCCCACCGGCACCACTTTGGTGGCCTTGAGGCGGGTCAGCTCGCGCTGGTTCTCGATGTTCTGCCTTGGAGCGTTGGTCAACTGCTGCTTGAGATCGATCAGCTTCTGGTCGTAATCACGCCGGTTGTTGAGCTGGGTGAGCGTGCTCTGCAGGACCGCTTGCAGGGCTTTCTGATCGGCCTCCGGCAGTTTGCGGTCAGCGATCTTGTCCAGACTCGCTTGCACGGCTTCGCTGGACGGCGGCTCGGCGGCTTGCAGCGTGTTGATGGAAAGACTCAAGCCCAGCAGGGCCATGATGAAAAAGGTACGCAGAGTTGACATAGAGACCGATCGAAAACGAGACGAAGTAAGGAGTTTAGAGGAACAGGCCGGGGCCGGGGCGACTTCCTTCGGGAAATCTGACGCCCACTTTCCCAATCTTGTTCCCTTCCATGACCGCGACGGTCCAGAGGGTGTTGTTCCACTCCACCTGGTCACCGACGACTGGAGCGCCGCCCACTTTCTGGGCAATGAAGTGGCCCAGGGACATGTTCGGATCGATGCCCTCGACTTTCAATCCATACAGGGCAGCAACCGCGCCCAGCTGGGCGTCTCCTTCGAGTACGAAGTCGCCGAAGAAGCGCAAATCCAGCCCCCGTTGCGGTGCCTGGCTGAAGAGTTTTCCGAGGGCCGGAAGGTTGTGTTCATGGCCGATCACGCAGAGCAAATCATCGACTTCGAGCACCGTACTACCCGACGGATGGAGCAGTTGCTGGCCACGAAACAGGGCCGCGATACGTGTGCCTTCGGGCATTTTCAGCTCGCGAAGGGGTGAACCGATGCACCATTTCTCGGCACCGAGGCGATACACGAACAGTTCCCACTCGCTGGTGACATGCACTTCCAGCGCCGATCGGGAGATCGGCAGGGGCTCCGGCGGGACGGTCACTTTCAAAAGCTTGGCGACCCACGGCAGGCTTGTGCCCTGCACCAACAGCGACACCAGCACGATAAAGAACGCCAGATTGAAATACAGTTGAGCATTGGGCAGTCCCGCCATCAGTGGGAACACCGCCAGAATGATCGGTACGGCACCGCGCAGGCCAACCCAGGAAATGAATGCCTTCTCGCGTCCATGGAACGCCTTGAACGGCAGCAGTCCAGCCAGCACCGACAGCGGGCGGGCAAACAGAATCATCCACAGCGCCAGGCCCAGCGCCGGCAAAGCGATCGGCAGCAGGTCATGGGGCGTGACCAGCAGCCCCAGCACCAGGAACATGCCGATCTGGGCCAGCCAGGCCATGCCGTCGAGCATATGCAAAATGCCGTGACGGCTGCGTACCGGGCGGTTGCCGATCACCAGGCCGCACAGGTACACCGCCAAAAAGCCGCTGCCGTGCAGGGCGTTGGTCAGGGCGAACACCACCAGGCCGCCGGCAATTACCAGAATTGGATAAAGGCCAGTGGCCAGGTGGATGCGGTTGACCAGTTGCAGCATCAGCCAGCCACCGGCGAGGCCGATGACGCCGCCAATACCGAACTCACGCAGCAAGTGCCCGAGCAGGCTCCAGTGCAGGCCGGTCTGGCCGCTGGCGAGCATGTCGATCAGGGTGACGGTGAGAAACACTGCCATCGGGTCGTTGCTGCCGGATTCGATCTCCAGGCTGGCGGTCACCCGCTCGTTCAGGCCTTTGCCGCCGAGCAGCGAGAACACGGCCGCGGCATCGGTGGAACCGACGATGGCGCCGATCAGCAGGCCCTGAATCAGGTTCAGGTCGAACAACCACGCCGCCGCCATCCCGGTCAGCCCGGTGGTGATCAACACCCCGACCGTGGCCAGCGACAGCGCCGGCCATAACGCCACGCGAAAACTCGCCACCCGGGTGCGTAAGCCGCCGTCGAGCAAGATCACTGCCAGGGCGAGGTTGCCGACCAGATAAGCCGTGGGGTAGTTATCGAAAATAATGCCGGCGCCGTCGACACCGGCCGACATGCCCACCGCAAGGATGATCACCAGAATCGGGATCCCGAGGCGCGATGAAAGTGAGCTCACCAGAATGCTCGCACCTACCAGCAACGCGCCGATCAAGAACAGGCTGTTGATGGTCGTCGCATTCAAAGGCAGTACTCCGGAAGCATAAAGGCGGGCGCAAACTGACCATGCAGTCCGCGTGCCAGCGATTCTAACCTGTTGAAATGTGATGCTGTCAAAAAGCTTTTGACGGCGATCATCCCCTGTGGCGAGGGGGCTTGCTCCCGCTGGGCCGCGTAGCGACCCCCAAACCGGCGCTGCGGTGCGCCAGGTTCAACGCGTGGGTCAATGCGACTGCTTCGCAGCCGAGCGGGAGCAAGCTCCCTCGCCACAGGGCGCAGCCGTTACAGGCTAAACCGCCCAACCATGTTGTTCAGGTCCAGCGCCAGGCGCGACAGTTCGTTGCTGGCCGCACTCGTCTGGTTGGCACCGGTGGCCGATTGCACCGACAGGTCACGAATGTTCACCAGATTGCGGTCCACTTCACGGGCCACTTGCGCCTGCTCTTCGGCCGCGCTGGCGATCACCAGGTTGCGCTCGTTGATTTCGACGATGGCGCTGTTGATGGTGTCCAGCGACAGGCCGGCACCGCGCGCGATGTTCAAGGTCGACTCGGCGCGCTCGGTGCTGTTGCGCATCGAGTCCACGGCGTGTTCGGTGCCACTCTGAATGCTGCCGATCATGCGTTCGATTTCGCTGGTCGACTGCTGGGTGCGATGAGCCAGGGCGCGCACTTCGTCGGCAACCACCGCAAAGCCACGACCGGCTTCACCGGCACGGGCCGCTTCGATGGCGGCGTTCAACGCCAACAGGTTGGTCTGGTCAGCCAGGCCGCGAATCACGTCCAGCACTTTGCCGATGTCTCGCGACTCGTTGGCCAGATCGCCGATCAGAGTGGCGGTGCTCTGCACGTCGGCGCTCATGCGTTCGATGGCGCTGACGGTCTCCTGTACCAGGTCACGACCGTCGCCCGCCGAAGTGGTGGCGTTTTTCGAGGCTTCGGAAGTGCTCACGGCATTGCGCGCGACTTCTTCCACCGCGCTGGTCATTTCGTTGACGGCGGTGGCGGCCTGTTCGATTTCGTTGTTCTGCTGGGTCAGGCCACGGGCGCTTTCGTCGGTGACACTGTTCAGTTCTTCCGCAGCAGACGCCAGTTGGGTGGCCGAACCGGAAATCCGTTGCAGGGTGTCGCGCAGTTTGTCCTGCATCTTCGCCATGGCGGCCAATAGACGACCGGCTTCATCTTCGCCATCGACCGTGATCGGGCGCGTCAGGTTGCCTTCGGCGATTTCTTCGGCGGCGCTCAGGGCGTTGGCGATCGGTTTGGTGATGCTGTTGGTCAGCAGCCAGGCGAACAGCAGGGTCAGGCCGGTGGCGATGACCAGCAGGGTCACCACCAGGTTGAAGGCCGAAGAATACTGGTCGGCGGCTTGCTGGTTGGTGTCGATGGTCTGCTGGGTGTTGATCTCTAGCAAGCGATTGAGCACGGTGTTCATGGCTTCAGAGTTGTTCAGCAAATCGGTATTGACCAGTGTGCGCTGTTCGTCGATCTGATTGTTGCGCGACAGGCTCTTCATCCGGTCTTCGATCTGGCGGTACTGCCCCAGTAACTGCACATACTGATCATAGGCTGCACGTTCCTGTGGGCTGGCGATCAACTTTTCGTAGGATGCCTGAGCCGCTCGGATCTGCTGGTTTCGGGTTTCCAGCAGCTCGATGGTTTTCTGCTGGACGTCCGGCTCACGATTCACGAGCAGACGATAGGCCAGCACACGCAGGCGCAGTGTCAGCTGAGTGAATTCGTCGAGGCTTTTAATGCTCGGTACGCTGTTTGAGGTGATCTCCTCGGCGGCGCCGCGAATCTTGCTCATCTGGTTCAGGGCGAACACACCCAGGATCAGCATCATGGCGCCAATCAGGGTGAAACCGAGGAACGCCCGCGGTGCGATATTCATATTTCTTAGGGACATGGTGTTCACCGAAAAAAGCGCCTCCGTGCGAGGCTGAGACTGTTGTATGGATGACTTATCGGTCATACGACTAAAGTCTTGAGTCGCTGCGCGCATTTGTCGCAGAAGGGCCGCGACGACGAAGTGCAGGAACCAGAACCGCCAATCACAGTCTTTAAAGTTCGCGAGGAAGGTCGACTGCCAGGAAAATCAAGGCCTTGCGCCTGCATAACCCTGGCTTCCACAGTGACTTTTCTTTATCGTACGCGCCCTTTGAAAATGCCCGGAAAATCAAAATGTTAGAAGCATCCCTAAGCCAATTGGAACAACTGGTCAGCGACCTGGTGCAACAGAACCAGGTTCTGCTCGGCACCAATCAATCCCTGAGTGCGGAGCTGGCCCAGGTCAAGGATGAAAACGAAAGCTTGCAACTGAGCCTGATGGAGCAGGAAGAGAAACAAGGCGCCACCGTTGCACGCATTCAGGCCTTGGTTGAGCGCGTCAGCGCCGGCCCTGTCAGCGCATGAGTTACGGCGCCGCAGGGGTAAAAGTCGTCTCGATTCTGGGTGAAGACTATTCAATCAAGGCGCCGGCCGGGGAAGAGCAGACCCTGCTGGACGCCGCCTTAATGTTGAAGGCCGCTCTGGCCGAGACCAAAAAGAAATACCCGGCGCTGATCGGTGACCGCTTGCTGGTGCTGGCGGCGATGAATCTGTGCTCGCAGCAGATCGAAATGCAAAAGCGTCACCAGCAGGAACTCGACCGTTACCAAGAGCAAGTCAGCGCCACGGTTGAAGTGATCGCCAAGACGATCAAACAGGCCTGAGCGGCTTTGCGCACAACCAAAGAATAAATTGTCGTTTGTGTTGTATACAATCGGCATGGCTGTTGCAGTGTTTCAGCCTCTTATTCTTTGGGGGTGCTCCATGCAGTTCTGGCGACGCAGTATTCAATGGCAGTTGATCCTGAGCATGGGCACCGCCCTGCTGGTCAGTATTCTGATCGTGGTTGGCATTTATACCCTCGTGGTCAACCGCCTCGCCCAGCGCTATCTGGTCGAGCAGGCGTTGCCGTCGAGCATCGAAGCGATGCGCAACGACATCGAGCGCATCCTCGTTCAACCCCTCACCGCCGCCAAGGACATCGCCAGTAACAGCATGGTGCGCGACTGGTTGGCCGGAGGCGAAAACACTGCCCAGACCGCGACCTTCGTCAGTTACCTGGAAGGCATCCGCGCTGAGCACAAAGCCTTTACCGCGCTGATCATCGGTGCCGCTTCAAACCATTACTTCACCGAAAAGGGCCTGGACCGCACACTCAGCCGCTCCAATCCCAATGACGCCTGGTTCTATTCGTTCCTCGACAGCAATCAACCGCGCACCCTCAATATCGACAATGACACCGCCACCGGCGAGTTGGCGCTGTTCATCGACCTCAAGGTCGAGCAGGCCGGTAAAGTCGTGGGCGTGGCCGGGCTGGGCCTGAGCATGAAAGAGCTGTCGGAGCTGATCCACAACTTCAACTTCGGTGAGCGCGGCAAGGTCTATCTCGTGCGCTCCGACGGTTTGATCCAGGTTCATCCCGAGGCGCAGTTCAGCGGCAAACGTACGCTGGTCGAACAGATCGGCGCTTCGGCGGCGCAAGCGGTGATGACCTCCACCGCGTCTGGCAGCAGCAGTTTTGCCCGCGATGACGAAGAGTTTCTGGCCTTGAGCCTGCCGCTGCGTGATCTGGGCTGGACCCTGGTGGCCGAAGTGCCGCAGTCGCAGATCTACGCTGAAGCTCGCCGGGCGATGTGGATGAGCGGCGGCATTGGTCTGGCGGTGGCGTTGGTTTGTCTTTTATTGGTGGTGTTGCTGGCTCGTGGATTGGTGCGACCGATTCGTCAGGTAACAGCGGCGTTGGTTGCCATCGGTAGCGGTGGTGGAGATTTGACCCACAGGTTAGATTCCAGCCGCGCCGATGAGTTGGGTGACCTGGCTCGCGGCTTTAATCGGTTCCTGGAAAGTCAGCGCGAGATGATCGGCGAAGTGCTGGCCACCAGTGAGCGTTTACGCACGGCGGTCGGCCAGGTGGCGCGGGTGGTGGACAACACTGCTGAGCGTTCTGGACGTCAGCAGGAAATGACCGACATGGTTGCCACCGCCGTCCATGAGATGGGGCTGACCGTGCAGGAAATCGCCCAGAACGCTGGCAACGCGGCGGTCGCTTCGCAAACCGCGCGGGATGAAGCGCTGCAGGCGCGGGAAGTGGTGGGTGGGTCGATTCGGCATATAGAAAGTATGTCTGACGAAATTGGCGTCGCCGCCGGAGCGGTGGGTGAGTTGGCCCTGCAGGTGGCGTCCATCGATCAAGTGCTGGCGGTGATTCGCGGGATTTCCGAGCAGACCAATTTGCTCGCGCTCAACGCCGCCATCGAAGCGGCGCGGGCCGGGGATATGGGGCGCGGCTTTGCGGTGGTGGCCGATGAAGTGCGGACCCTGGCGCGACGGACGCAGTCGTCCACCGACGAGATCCAGCAGATGATCGGCAGCCTCAAGCAGGGCGCGGAGCATGCAGTGTCTTCAATGCACGCCGGGCAAGCGGCGACCGGCACGGGGGTTGAGTCAAGCCAGCGCACCGGGGCGTCGTTGACGGCGATTACCGGGCAGGTCGAGCACATCAGCGACATGAACCATCAGGTGGCCACAGCGACGGAAGAGCAATCGGCGGTGACGGAAGAGATCAACCGCAACGTGCAGGGGATTTCCGATTTGGCGCGGGCGACGGCGGGGGAGGTCAGGGCTTGTCGTGAAGACTGTCAGACGTTGCAGCGCCTGGCCGATGATTTGGCACGGCAGATGGGCAGTTTCAAACTCACCTAACCGATCGTTCCCACGCTCCGCGTGGGAATGCAGCCCGGGACGCTCCGCGTCCCATTGGAACGCGGAGCGTCCCCTGAGGCATTCCCACGCGGAGCGTGGGAACGATCAGTGTGAGGGGGTCAGAACCACTCATCCTGCATGCTCAGGCACACATCATCCCGCGCCTCAAGAATCGCCAGTTCATGGTGGCAACCCGGCACTTCCCACGTCAGGAAATACCGCGCCGCCTGTAACTTGCCTTTATAGAAGCTCACATCCGCCGCATTAGCCTTGGCCAACCCTTCCTCGGCACGAATCGCCTGTTCCAGCCAGCGCCAGCCGATCACCGTATGACCGAACACTTTCAGGTACAGCGCCGAGTTCGCCAGGCTGCTGTTGACCTTGCCCTGAGCCAGATCGGTCAACAGACCGATGGTCACGGTTTGCAGGCGTGCCACCAGTTTCTCCAGAGGCTCACGCAACGCGGTCAACGATTCATGGGCTTGTGCCCGCTCGGCGGTGTCGGCGATCAGACGGATCAATTGCTTGAGCCCCGCGCCACCGTTTTGCGCCAGTTTGCGCCCCAGCAAGTCCAGCGACTGAATGCCGTGGGTGCCTTCATGGATCGGGTTCAGGCGGTTGTCGCGGTAATACTGCTCCACCGGATACTCGCGGGTGTAGCCGTGACCGCCGAGAATCTGGATCGCCAGTTCGTTGGCCTTCAGGCAAAACTCCGACGGCCAGGATTTGACGATCGGCGTCAGCAGATCCAATAGCTCGTGGGCCTGTTTGCGCTCGGCTTCGCCTTCAAGCGTCGTGGTGTCGTCGAACAGCCGCGCGGCGTACAACCCGAGGTCGAACGCGCCTTCGACGTAGGCTTTCTGGGTCAGCAACATGCGTTTGACGTCGGCGTGCTGAATGATTGCCACCGGTGCGGTGGTCGGATCCTTGCTGTCCGGCACCCGACCTTGCGGACGCTCGCGGGCGTATTCCAGGGAATACAGATACCCGGCGTAACCCAGCATCACCGCGCCCATGCCGACACCGATCCGCGCCTCGTTCATCATCTGGAACATGTAGCTCAAGCCATGGTGTGGCTTGCCCACCAGATAGCCGACACACTCGCCGTTATCGCCAAAGTTCAGCGCAGTGGAGGTGGTGCCACGCCAGCCCATCTTGTGGAACAGCCCGGCCAGCAGCACATCGTTGCGCTTGCCGAGACTGCCGTCATCGTTGACCAAAAACTTGGGCACGATAAACAGCGAGATCCCCTTCACCCCGGCCGGCGCGTCCGGCAACTTGGCCAACACCATGTGCACGATGTTTTCCGACAGCGGGTGGTCACCGCCGGAGATGAAGATCTTGTTGCCCTTGAGTCGATAGGTGCCGTCGGACGCCGGCTCGGCGCGGGTACGAATATCCGACAGTGATGAGCCAGCGTGGGGCTCGGTCAGTGCCATGGTGCCGAAGAAGCGACCGTCGATCATCGGTTGCAGAAAACGCTGCTTCTGCTCATCGGTGCCGAAGCTTTCAATCAGGTTGGCCGCGCCCATAGTCAAGAACGGGTAGGAGGTCGACGCCGCGTTGGCCGATTGAAAGTGCGCGAAGCAAGCCTGGGACAGCAGCGTAGGAAGTTGCATGCCGCCGGCATCGAAACTGCGCGCGGCGTTGAGGAAACCGGCTTCGAGGAAGGCATCCACTGCCGGTTTCACTTCTGGAATCAGAATCGCCTGACCGTCCTCATAGCGCGGCTCGTTCTCATCGCCCTTGCGGTTGTGCGGGGCGAAGAACTTCTCGGCGATGTTGCGGGCGGTGCCGATGGCGGCATCGAAGGTCTCGCGATTGTGCTCGGCGAAACGCTCACGTTGGGTCAGGCCCTCGGCATCAAGGACTTCATACAGCTCGAAAGCCAGATTGCGGGAACTGAGCAACGTCTCGGACATGGCGGCCTACCTTTATTTGGGATGGTCCGAGTCTAGGCGTGGGAATAGAGGCTGAACAGGATGATTGATCTTGGTGATGGAGAAGCAAAAGATCTTGCTTGAAAAACCGGACGCCCATTGCAGGCGCCCGGCTTTATTACGGTTTAACCGATAGTCATCAAGCTGGCATTACCACCCGCCGCAGCGGTGTTTACGCTCAACGCCCGCTCGATTACCAGACGCTCCAGCGCAATGTTGGTTTCACCCTGGGACAAACCATGAACCCCGACAATCGCCCCCGCCCGCTTGGCCACTTGCTGGCACACCGCACGCAGCTGATCGGAATGGCCATGATGCAGAACGGCATCAATCACCACTTCGTCCTTGGTCCAGTCGGCTACCCGCTTGATCCGTGCCTGCACTTCTTTCGGCAGACGTGCGAACAAGGCCTTGCCCGGTTCCGCGTCCGGCCACACCGCCGAGCCGCCGACGGCCAATACCGCGGCCAGTTGAGTCAGCAGATCGCCTTCTACATCCGCCAGACACAGCACGTGTTCGCGCGGCAGGATGGCGTAGCTGTTGCGCTCGCCGGTCGGGCCGGCCAGCACGCGGGTGATCCCGCTTTGCGATTGCGCCGCGAACTGCACGCACAGGGCGCTCAAATCCGTGAGTTTGTTGCTGTCGGCCCAGGCTTGCAGCGCGGTCAGCGGTTTGCTCATGGCGTCACGCAGACGCACATCCGGTGCAGCGATAGCATCGCCGCGAGCGAAGGATTGTTCGATCGCGTCGGTAGGACGCGTCGACAGCAGGCGGTACAGGTACAGCGGACCGCCAGCCTTCGGACCGGTGCCCGACAGGCCTTCGCCGCCGAACGGTTGCACGCCGACCACGGCACCAACGATGTTGCGGTTGACGTAGACGTTACCGGCGTTGACGTTGTCGATCACCTTGGCGATGGTTTCGTCGATGCGAGTGTGCACGCCGAGAGTCAGGCCGTAGCCGGATGCATTGATCTGGCCGATCAGTTGGTCGATGTCTTTGCGCTTGTAGCGCACCACGTGCAGCACCGGGCCAAAGATCTCCCGTTGCAGCTCGTCGAAGCTTTCCAGCTCGATCAGGGTCGGCATGACGAAGGTGCCGCGTTTGACTTCTTCGCTGTTGGCGATCGCCACCTGGTACACGTTGCGACCTTTGTCGCGCATGGCCTGGATGTGCTTCTCGATGCCGGCCTTGGCTTCGGCGTCGATCACCGGGCCGATGTCCACGGACAGGCGCTCTGGATTGCCAAGACGGCATTCCGCCATGGCGCCCTTGAGCATTTCGATGACACGATCAGCGGAATCTTCCTGCAAGCACAGCACCCGCAGCGCCGAGCAGCGTTGACCAGCACTGTCGAAGGCTGACGACACCACGTCGATGACGACTTGTTCGGTCAGTGCCGAGGAGTCGACGATCATCGCGTTCTGGCCGCCGGTTTCGGCGATCAGCGGAATCGGACGGCCCTGGGCATCCAGGCGACCGGCGATGTTGCGTTGCAGCAGGCGCGCGACTTCGGTGGAGCCGGTGAACATCACGCCTTTGACCCGATCGTCGCCGACCAGGCGGGCACCGACGGTTTCGCCACGGCCCGGCAGCAGTTGCAGCACGCCTTCCGGAATCCCGGCTTCGAGCAGCAGGCGCACGGCTTGAGCAGCGACCAGCGGGGTTTGCTCGGCAGGCTTGGCCAGTACCGGGTTACCGGCGGCCAAAGCAGCAGCCACTTGGCCACTGAAGATTGCCAGCGGGAAGTTCCACGGGCTGATGCACACCACCGGGCCCAGTGGGCGGTGGGCGTCGTTGGTGAAATCGTTGCGTGCCTGCACCGCGTAATAACGCAGGAAGTCCACGGCTTCACGCACTTCGGCGATGGCGTTGGCGAACGTCTTGCCGGCTTCGCGAGCCAACAGGCCCATCAGCGGCTGGATCTCGCCTTCCATCAAATCGGCGGCACGTTCCAGAATCGCGGCGCGTTCGGCCGGCGGCGTGGCCTGCCAGATCGGCGCAGCATTCAAGGCGCACTGGATCGCGTTGTCGACGTCTTCGACGGTGGCTTCCTGCACGTGGCCCACCACGTCACGCAGATCGGACGGGTTCAGGACTGGCGCAGGGGTTTCAGTGCTGGAGGCGCAACCGAGCATCGGCGCGGCTTTCCAGTTGTTGTGCGCGGTGGCCAGCAGCGCGCACGACAGCGAAGCCAAACGATGTTCGTTGGCCATGTCGATGCCGCTGGAGTTGGCGCGCTCGGCACCGTACAGGTCACGTGGCAGCGGGATGCGCGGGTGCGGCAGGCCGAAGCCGCCTTCCAGCGTCGCCATCTGCTCGATGCTGGCCACCGGATCGGCCACCAGTTCCTGAATCGAGATCGACTGGTCGGCAATGCGGTTAACGAACGAGGTGTTCGCGCCGTTTTCCAGCAGACGACGCACCAGGTACGCCAGCAGGGTTTCGTGGGTGCCGACCGGAGCGTACACGCGGCACGGACGGTTCAGCTTGCCTTCGGAGACTTTGCCTACAACCTGTTCGTACAGTGGTTCGCCCATGCCGTGCAGGCACTGGAACTCGTACTGACCCGGGTAATAGTTCTGACCGGCAATGTGATAGATGGCCGACAGGGTGTGGGCGTTGTGCGTGGCGAACTGCGGGTAGATGACTTCCGGTACCGACAGCAGTTTGCGCGCGCAGGCGATGTAGGAAACGTCGGTGTACACCTTGCGGGTGTAGACCGGATAGCCCTCTAGGCCTTCGACCTGGGCGCGTTTGATTTCGCTGTCCCAGTAAGCGCCTTTCACCAGGCGGATCATCAGGCGATGACGGCTGCGGCGAGCCAGATCGATCACGTAGTCGATCACGTAAGGGCAGCGCTTCTGATAAGCCTGGATCACGAAACCGATACCGTTCCAGCCGGTCAGTTGCGGCTCGAAGCACAGGCGCTCCAGCAGATCCAGCGACAACTCGAGGCGGTCGGCTTCTTCGGCGTCGATGTTCAGGCCGATATCGTATTGCTTGGCCAGCAGGGTCAGCGACAGCAGGCGCGGGTACAGCTCGTCCATCACGCGCTCGTACTGGGCGCGGCTGTAACGCGGGTGCAAGGCGGACAGCTTGATCGAAATGCCCGGGCCTTCGTAAATCCCACGACCGTGGGAGGCTTTGCCGATCGCATGGATGGCTTGTTCGTACGAGGCCAGGTACTTCTGGGCGTCATGTTCGGTGAGGGCGGCTTCACCCAGCATGTCGTAGGAATAGCGGAAGCCTTTGGCTTCGAACTTGCTGGCGTTGGCCAGGGCTTCGGCGATGGTTTCGCCGGTGACGAACTGCTCGCCCATCAGGCGCATGGCCATGTCGACGCCCTTGCGGATCATCGGCTCGCCGCTCTTGCCGATGATGCGGCTCAGGGACGAGGTCAGGCCGGCTTCGTTATGGGTGGCGACCAGTTTGCCGGTCAGCAGCAAGCCCCAAGTGGCGGCGTTGACGAACAGCGACGGGCTATTGCCCAGGTGAGGTTGCCAGTTGCCGGTGCTGATCTTGTCGCGGATCAGCGCGTCGCGGGTGCCTTTGTCCGGGATGCGCAGCAGCGCTTCGGCCAGGCACATCAGCGCCACGCCTTCCTGGGAGGACAGGGAAAATTCCTGCAACAGGCCCTGAACAATTCCGGCACGGCCGCCGGCGCTCTTCTGATTACGCAGTTTCTCGGCAATCGAGGCGGCGAGCTTGTTGGTGGCGTCGGCCATCGGTGCCGGCAAGCGAGCTTGTTCGATCAGCATCGGCACCACTTCAGGTTCCGGGCGACGGTAAGCGGCAGTGATCGAGGCGCGCAGCACCGATTGCGGCAGGATGCTTTCGGCGAATTCCAGGAAGCACTGGTGCGCGTGATCGACGTGGACCTCGCCGGCTTCATCGACTTCCTTGCCATTCAAACCGTTCAGCTCGGACAGGGTTGCACCACCCTCGAGTTTTTCCAGGTAATTGAAAATTGCCTGCTTGATCAGCCAGTGCGGCGTGCGATCAATCGAGGTCGCGGCGGCCTTGAGACGTTCGCGGGTCGGGTCGTCAAGTTTGACCCCAAGGGTGGTGGTAGCCATATTTTTATCCTCATGTTTGCCACGACCGCGTGGCATCAGCTGGCGGCAAGATTAGCCCTGCTCTGGTCGAGGTGCAACCGGGTGCAACCCTTTTTTTGTCGGAATAATAAGCAGCTCGTCAGGAAATAAATTCTGGTACACAAGTCCTGTGCCTGCTTGGTGCTTTTACTTCTAGTGCAACCTGAAAAACGCCCTAAAAGGGAGCAAAAACCGACCCTTCTCAAGAAAATCCGACTAGGTGCAACTTATTCGAACGAAACTGGTTGCACCTTATTTGCTTTGTTGAATAGCATTCGCGGCCAAGGTGCAACCGGTCAAAAAGATCGGTGCACCGGCTGATGGCTTTCCTGGGGAAACATCAGTCATAAATGCGCGGGCCCCCGAATCGTCTGTCAAACGTCATCGTTTGCGAGCGGTTCACCAGCCGCCGCTACATAAAAACAATGCCAGGGCGTAACTCAATGAGCGTAAGCAATCCAACCCTGATCACGTTCGTGATCTACATCGCAGCAATGGTGCTGATCGGCTTCATGGCCTATCGCTCCACCAACAACCTTTCTGACTACATTCTGGGCGGCCGTAGCCTGGGCAGCGTCGTGACCGCACTCTCTGCCGGTGCTTCCGACATGAGCGGCTGGTTGTTGATGGGCCTGCCGGGCGCTATCTACATGTCCGGTCTTTCCGAAAGCTGGATCGCCATCGGCCTGATCGTCGGTGCTTACCTGAACTGGCTGTTCGTCGCCGGCCGTCTGCGTGTGCAGACCGAGCACAACGGCGATGCGCTGACCCTGCCGGACTACTTCTCCAGCCGTTTCGAAGATAAAAGCGGCCTGCTGCGGATCATCTCCGCGGTCGTGATCCTGGTGTTCTTCACCATCTACTGCGCTTCCGGCATCGTGGCCGGTGCCCGTCTGTTCGAAAGCACCTTCGGCATGTCCTACGAGACCGCGCTGTGGGCCGGTGCTGCGGCGACGATTGCCTACACCTTCGTTGGTGGTTTCCTGGCAGTGAGCTGGACCGACACCGTACAAGCCACGTTGATGATCTTCGCCCTGTTGCTGACGCCGATCATCGTGCTGCTGGCCACTGGCGGCATCGACACCACGTTCCTGGCCATTGAAGCGCAAGACCCAAGCAACTTCGACATGCTGAAAAACACCACCTTCATCGGCGTGATTTCGCTGATGGGCTGGGGTCTTGGCTACTTCGGCCAGCCGCACATCCTGGCGCGTTTCATGGCGGCGGATTCGGTCAAGTCGATCGCCAACGCCCGTCGCATCTCCATGACCTGGATGATCCTGTGCCTGGGCGGCACCGTCGCGGTAGGTTTCTTCGGCATCGCTTACTTCTCGGCCAACCCTGCCCTGGCCTTGCCGGTGAGCGAAAACCACGAACGTGTGTTCATCGAACTGGCGAAAATCCTGTTCAACCCGTGGGTTGCCGGTGTGTTGCTGTCGGCCATTCTGGCGGCGGTGATGAGTACGCTGAGCTGCCAACTGCTGGTGTGCTCGAGCGCCCTGACCGAAGACTTCTACAAAACTTTCCTGCGTAAAAGTGCTTCCCAGGTTGAGCTGGTCTGGGTCGGCCGTGCCATGGTGCTGCTGGTTGCGCTGATCGCTATCGCTCTGGCGGCTAACCCGCAAAACCGTGTACTGGGCCTGGTCAGCTACGCCTGGGCAGGTTTCGGTGCTGCGTTCGGTCCGGTTGTTCTGATCTCCGTGATCTGGAAAAACATGACCCGCAACGGCGCACTGGCCGGCATCCTGGTCGGCGCGATCACTGTGATCGTCTGGAAACACTTCGAACTGCTGGGCCTGTACGAAATCATCCCTGGTTTCATCTTCGCCAGCCTGGCGATCTACATCGTCAGCAAAATGGGCGCGCCGACCAGCGGCATGCTTTCGCGCTTCGCCGCGGCCGAGAAGGATTTCCGCCTGAACCAGTGAGGGGGATGAGCTGATGCTCTGACCTTTCGCCGAACATGAAAACGGCCCGCTTCCTTTTGGAGGCGGGCCGTTTTTTTTTGTGCTCCCACATTTGTTCGGCGGTGCTTCTGACAGGAATGTCTGTAGTGCCTTATCCAGTTTTTTGAAGGAAAAATCCCTAAAAAAGCAGGGTAAATCTGATTTCCTTGTCCCTCCATCAACACCCCTTGTCGCTCATGCAGAATCGCCCGCCTTCATTCTGCAGAGACACATCGGATGTTCGCGCCTGCCAATCAACCGCGTTTCACGTTGACCCTCGACGGCGTCCAGAATGAGCTCAAGGTGCTTGAGTTCACGGGCAAGGAAGCCATCAGCCAACCCTACCGTTTTGACCTGGAACTGGTCAGCGAGCGACCCGACATAGAGCTCGAAAGCCTGCTGCATCGTCAGGCGTTTCTGAGTTTCGATACGCAAGGTTCCGGTATTCATGGTCAGATTCTTCGCGTCGGCCAAAGCGATTCCGGGCACCGTCTGACGGGGTACCAGATCAGTCTCGTACCGCGTCTGGCGTATCTCGACCGGCGTATCAATCAGCGGATCTTCCAGCACAAAAGTGTGCCGACGATCGTCACGCAAATCCTCAAGGACCACGGCATCCAGCGCGACGCCTTCGAGTTCCGGCTCGGCAGTGATTACCCCCTGCGCGAGTACTGCGTGCAATACGCTGAAAGCGATCTGGCGTTCATCCAGCGCCTGTGTGCCGAGGTCGGTATTCACTACCACTTCCAGCACAGCCCCGACGGCCATCTGTTGGTGTTCGGCGACGATCAGACAGTTTTCCCTCGCTTGCCCGAACCGACGCTGTACCTGCCGGGCAGCGGGATGGCCGCGGGTGCACCGGCCATCAAGCGTTTCAATGTACGGCTGGAAACCCGCACCACCGCAGTCACCCGTCGTGACTACGACTTCCAGAAACCGCGATTGCAACTCGAGAGCCGCCTCGACAGCGAGCAGCGGCCGGTGCTGGAGGACTACCACTTCCCCGGCCAATTCACTGATCGTGAACACGGCAAGCATCTGGCTCAACGAGCGCTGGAACGGCACAGCGCGGATTACCGTCAGGCCGAAGGTCGCGGCGATGAATCCGCTTTGGCCAGCGGGCATTTCCTACACCTGGCCGAACACCCGCGTCAGGCGTGGAATGACTTGTGGTTGATCACCGAAATCGAACACCGCGGCCGTCAGCCGCAAGTACTGGAAGAGTCGGCCACCAGCGACAGCCCGGGTGATTTCCAGGGTTATCGCAATACCTTTCTGGCGACGTCGTGGGACGTTTCCTTTCGCCCGCCGCTGGGGCCGGAAAAGCCACGGATGCTCGGCTATCAACCCGCCGTGGTCACCGGCCCGACGGACAGCGAAATCCATTGCGACGAGTATGGTCGGGTCAAGGTTCAGCTTGCCTGGGACCGCGACGGGCAGCTCAACGAACACTCCAGTTGTTGGTTGCGCGTCGCCACGGGCTGGGCTCACGACCGTTACGGCAGCGTGATGATTCCGCGCGTCGGCATGGAAGTGCTGGTGGGGTTTATCGATGCCGATGCCGACAAACCGCTGGTGATGGGTTGCCTGCCCAACGCCGCGACGCCTGTGCCCCTCGATCTGCCGGCGGACAAGACCCGCAGCATTTTCCGCAGCCAAAGCAGTCCCGGTGGCGGCGGTTACAACGAATTGCGCATCGAGGATCGCAAAGGCGCCGAGGAAATCTACCTGCGCGCCCAGCGCAACTGGACTCAGCACGTCCTCAACGATCAACAGGTGCAGGTTGATAACCGGCGCAGCATCGTCGTCACCGGCACCGCCCGCCATGAGTTGAAGGCCGACGAGAAACGCATCACCCACGGCCAGCGCCAGACCGAAGTGCGGCTGGACGATCACCTGGTGGTGGTCGGCGACCGGCACATTCGCGTGAACAATCAGGCCCTCAATGCCAGTCAGCAATTCCACGTCAGCGCCGGCCAGCAAGTGGTTATCGACGGCGGCGCCAGCGCGACCATTCAGGCGGGCGGGCAGTGGATCAACATCGGCCCCGGCGGGATTTTCAGCAGCGTGCCGATTCAGGTCGGTGGTGCTCTGATGGCGGCCATGGCTTCTGCGCCGAGCTTGCCGGATGTGCCGTTGAAACTTGCAGCAGCCCCGGCGGCGCTGCTCAGTGCCGCGCAGATTCTCAGCCTGCAAAGCGATGCGCCGTTCTGCGAAGAGTGTGAGCGCTGTAAGGACGGTGTCTGTGCCGCCTGATGTTTTGTCGCCTCGCGCCTGGTTGGAGCGCCAGCCACTGCAACCGTCGGAGCAACTATTCGCGATTTTCAGCAGCGCCAGTGCAGCTGAACCGTTCAAAGCCTGGCAATGCTCGATCACGTCTCAAGCGCCGAGCCCGATCTGGGCTGGTACTGCCTACGCCGAGTGGGAAGCGGTGATGCCCTATGTCGGAATCGTCGCTGCTGACAGTGAGTTTCTGGATTGGGTCGCCACCACTGAGTCTCGCGATTGGGGGTGGCTGGCGGTGTCTTGCGCCACTCAAGAGGCATTGGTCGAGCATTTGCGCAGCCTCACACACGTTCTGATGCCCAACGGCAACGCAGTGTTTTTCCGCTATTGGGATGGGCGCTATGTGCTGCCGATTCTGCAGTCTGCCGAGGTTAACGCTGCGCAACTGATGCCGGTGATCGGGCGCTGCCTGATCAATGGCCAACCGCTGGATATCGGTGGCAGCGCGCTGAAGAGCGCCAGGGTTTTCCCCTGGTGGGAAGTATCTGAATCGCTGCTCAACCACCTCGCCACCGAGTCTGCGACAACGCATATCAACAACCTGCTGAAGTGGTTGAGCGAGGACCGTCCTGATCTTTATGAGGCGTTCTCCGAAAGCGTGTTGCGGCACAAAGTCGCGAGTTTTCTTGAGACGCCAGACCTGCCTCAAGCGCCGAAATCAGCGTTGGTGGATTACCTGATGACGGAGCTGGACTGATGGATCAGATCGTACGGATCGAGCAGGAGCTCGACGGTTTCAAAGACACACTGGTTTTGTATCGCCAACAGCTTGGCAACTTCTTGAGCCGGAATGCGGACAGGGTCAGCCGGGCGATGGACATGCCTTCGCTGTTGGATATGGAGCGGGTGATAAAACTCGGCGACACCACGACTGCGGTGAGCAGTGGCGACGATGATTTTATCTCGGGTCTTGCGCAGTGTCCGGACGGCGGAACTCTGCAGATCGAGAGCAAGTTCGAATCGGTTTATGACATTCCATTGGGGAATATTCAGGTCGATGTGATTGCCGTTGATGGCGGCGAAAGCACGCCAGTCACGCTCGATGAACATGGTAAAGGGCAGTTCACAGGCACACCCGGCAAGTTCTATCGCGTTCATGTCCAGGGTGAAGTTGCACCCTCGAAAATCAACGATCTTTTTGATTCTTACAAAGGCCTGACCAGCGACTTGGAGGGCTGGCTACGCAGTGAGTGGGAAGGTTTCAAACCTCAGTGGTCGCAATCGACTTTTGCGGCTGCCGGTAGCGGCCTGCTTGCGGGCAGTTGGGCGGCAGTCATGGGCGTTTGGGACAGCCTCAGCCTGCTCTCGGACATCCTCAAGGATCCCGGCCGGTTCGCAGAGCGGTTGGGCAGCGGTGCCGATCAGTTGCGTGAGCTGGCGGAAAAATCACCGCAAGTGATGCAAAAAATCCAGCTACTGGCCAGTGACGAAGCGGCGCTCTGTTTACTGTTGCGTACTGCCAGTCTCTGGCTGGAAATGCTGCCGCCCAGCGAGATCGCCGGCAACGCGGCAGAGGCGGCCAGCCAAGTCATCGTCTCGGTGCTGATCGATATTCTGATTGCTTCGGTACTGGCTTTCACAGGTGTCGGCATACCCGCCGCCAAAGCCTATTTAACGGCTCGCGGTCTTAAATACGGGATGGGGCTGGCCAGTCTCGCGATGCGCTTCGTTGAGGCAACGTTCAATATCCTCAGCGCCTTCATGAAGTACGTCGACCAGTACAAAGCGGTCGCCGCACGCGGTGTTGCAGCGGGCCTGAAAAAAGGCCGGATGCAACTGCGCTGGGATGCCAAACGCAACACCACTCTCAAGCAAAGCGAACACCACGACGACTCCCCGGATCAGGCGAAAAACCCCAACGGCGACAGCGCCGACTCAGTCGACAAAACTGCGACCAACAAATGCCCGGTGTCGATGGTCACCGGCGAAGAACTGCTGACCCTCACCGACGGTGCGCTGGACGGCATCCTGCCGTTCGACTTCACCCGACTCTATCGCACCAGCGCCGCCGAGATCGACTGCGGCCTCGGCTTTGGCTGGAGCCATTCGCTCGCCCATCGACTGGAGATCGACGGCGACCAGGTCATCTGGATCGACCACGAAAACCGCCGCACCACTTTCCCGCTGCCGAGCAGCGAACGCCCGGCGATCCACAACAGCCTGTCGCGCGCGGCGATTTATCTCGGCGATGCCCCTGAAGAACTGATCCTCGCCCAGGCCGGCGACGACACGTGGTTCTACCACTTTCACCAGGGTCGGCTGACGGCGATCAGCGACGCCTACGACAACCGCCTGCGCATCACCCGCGACCGCCAGGAGCGCATTCAGCGCCTCGACAACGGCGCCGGCCGCGCCTTGCTGTTGCGTTACGACTGCGCCCACCTGATCGCCGTCGACTACCAGTGTTTCCGCCCGGCGCAGACCCTCGCCGAGGCCTGGTATACCGAGCAGACGCTGGTCAGTTATCACTACGACGAACGCGATCAACTGATCGAAGCGAGCAATGCCGCCGGCGAAAGCGAACGTTACGACTACGACGACAACCACGTAATTTTGCAGCGGCAACTGGCCGGTGGCGCGAGTTTCTTCTGGGAGTGGGAAAGGTCCGGCAAGGCGGCGCGCTGCGTGCGGCACTGGGCGTCGTTTGCGCAGATGGATGCGCGCTACGTCTGGGATGATGCGGGCAGCGTCACGGTCCTGAACATCGACGGCAGTGAAGAGGTTTACGTCCACGACGACCGGGCGCGGCTGGTGCGCCGGGTTGGGCTGGATGGCGGTGAACAGCTCAAGACCTACGACGAGCAGGGCCGGTTGGTGGCCGAGCAGGATCCACTCGGGGCCGTCACTGAATACCGCTACGACGACGTCGGACGCTTGGTGGCGCTGATTCCGCCGGACGACGAGCCAACGGCCTACGAGTATCGCAACGGTTTCCTGCATGCGCGCTATCGCGGTCAGGCGGTGTGGAAATACCAACGCAATGCTCGGGGTGATGTCACCGAGGCGACCGATCCCGACGGTCAGGTCACCCACTATCACTACGACGCACAAGGCCGGTTGCTGTCGATCCGCTATCCGGACACCAGTCGGCATGTGTTCGTCTGGAATGCCCTGGGGCAGTTGCTCGAGGAAACGCTGCCGGACGGTGGTCAGCGAGCGTTTTCCTACGATGCGCTGGGACGGCAGACGACTCGTCAGGACGAGCACGGTGCCGTCACCCAGTACCAATGGGATGCCGCTGGCCGACTGATCCAGACGACGCTTCCTACCGGTGCCATCCGTGGGTTCAGCTACAACGCCTACGGCAAGATCACCGCCGAACGCGATGAACTGGGGCGCGTCACCCGCTACGAATACGTCGACGATTTGCACCTGGTCAGTCGCCGGATCAATTCCGACGGTACCCAGCTCAAATACCGCTATGACAATGCGCAGCTGCTGCTGACGGAAATCGAGAACGAATCCGGCGAAAAGTATCAGCTGGACTACACGCCCAGCGGCCTGATCCGACAGGAAACCGGCTTCGACGGCCGTCGTACCGCGTACGCCTACGACCTCAACGGGCACCTGCTGGAGAAAACCGAGTTCGGTGATGACGGCTCGCAGCTTGTCACGGGCTATCAACGGGACTCGGCCGGGCGGTTGCTGGTCAAGACCTTGCCCGACGGCATCCAGGTCCAATACCGCTACGACTCGTTGGGCCGGCTGACCAGCGTCGACGACGGACACGACCATCCGCTGGAATTCGAATACGACCAGCAGGACCGCCTGATCACCGAGCACCAAGGCTGGGGCACGCTGCGTTATGGCTACGATGCCTGCGGGCAGCTCAACCGCCTGCGCCTGCCGGACGGCAGCAAACTCGACTACCACCACGCCAAGGGTGGTGCGCTGACGGCCATTGACCTCAACGGCGCGCGGCTCACCAGCCACCAGTTCGTCTTCGGCCGCGAACAGCAACGCCAGCAAGGACAACTGACCAGCCAATACCACTACGACGAACAAGGCCGGTTACAAGCCCACGCGATCAACCAGCAAACCCGGCCGCTGTACCTGCGCCACTACAGCTACGCGGTCAACGGCAACCTGGCGACCATCGCCGACAGCCGTCACGGCCAGCGCAGCTACTACTACGACGCACTCAACCGCCTGACCCGCGTCCGCCACACCCGCGACGACCCACCGGAAAGCTTCGCCCACGACCCGGCCGGCAACCTGCTGATGCAGGACCGCCCCGGCCCGACGGCCGTCAAAGGCAATCGCCTGTTGATGCAAGGCGACCGCCATTACGACTACGACGCCTTCGGCAACCTGATCCGCGAACGTCGCGGCACCGGGCAGAAACTCGTCACCGAGTATCGCTATGACTGCCAGCATCGGCTGGTCGGCGTCACGTTGCCGGATGGAAGTTGCGCGAGTTATCGCTACGACGCTTTTGGCCGTCGCATCGCCAAAACCGTTGACGGCCACACCACCGAATTCTTCTGGCAGGGCGACCAAGTGGTCGCTGAAAGCAGCAAAGAGCACTACCGCAGCTACGTCTACGAGCCGGGCAGCTTCCGCCCGTTGGCCATGCTCGACGGCAAAGGCCCGAAAAAGGCCTGCCCCTTCTACTACCAACTCGATCACCTGGGTACACCGCAGGAACTGACGGATTTCGGCGGTGAAATCGTCTGGTCGGCGAAGTACAACGCCTACGGCAAAGTCACGGACCTCGCACTCGGTGGAGGCGAGCAGCTTGACCAGCCACTGCGTTTCCAGGGGCAGTACTTCGACGTCGAGAGCGGTCTGCACTACAACCGGCATCGGTACTATGATCCAGAGATTGGCCGCTACCTGACGCCGGACCCGGTCAAGTTGGCGGGTGGGCTGAACCAGTATCAATACACGCCGAATCCGACGGGCTGGGTTGATCCGTTGGGGTTAAGCGGGAATTGCCCGCCGCCGAATAAGCCTGTGTGTGGGGCGCCGGATGATACGACTGGCGCTAGGGTTGATGAGGGTGAGCCGGCGCTACCGAAGCTGACAGGTGATCAGCGTAGGGCGCGGATTGATGAGTTGGCTGAGGGGGTTCTTCATAGGCGATTGGAAGAAATGGAAGATTCAATTGATAAGGCCCACTTTCTACAGAAGCATGGTGCTCAAACCCCTCTGCAGTCCCAGCTTCAGCGAGTGCAAGAAGGCAGGAACCCAGGGACCGGCGAAATAGAAAGGTACGAGAGTGGGAGGCGAAGGGGCGAGCCCGTAATACCCTCTGCGGCGACACGCTTTCTCAGCCATCGCGATCAGTTTAATGCGATACAGCGCGCACAGCTGATTTTTAAACAGAGTGGTTTGAATGCTTCCAAGCGTCCAATTGAAATGGGTAAAAAAATAGGCGAGGGATTTAAGAGAGACGGCTTGCAGTACGGTGAACAAACCAGAGCAATAGTTTACTTGAATTCAGCGGGTCAGCCGATAACTGCTTTTGCGGATTTTGACTAATGAAAAATTCTTACAATATTTGGGATATACGTAGTTTGCTTTTCGTTTTCGATATAGAAAATACACGTGATTTGAAAAGGGAAGAAATAATAGTTTCGAAGGATGTGAATGATGAGAATGAGCTCGCTGAGCTATTTGATCTCTTGATGCGTCCGGAGTTTTTTATCTATAGCCAAAAAGAGCGGCAGTTGCTTATTGAAACTTTGGAGTATTTTTTAGGCTGTGGTGACAATTTCGACGGGGTTTTTTCAAAAATTGACACTTATTTTGATGAGGATGTTAAGGACCAAAGAGGGTTTATGATGGTTCTTCTTAACTGTTTGCGGCGTTATCAGTCAGAAGAAAATATTAAATAAGAGGGTGAGTAAATCTGTCCCGCTTTTATAAGTGAAAGTGCTTACGATAAAGACTGCAAAGGGGGCGGATTTATTTTCTTGCTAGCTTCGAAGGTGTTGTTAAAGCGCAACAAATAAATCCGTCCCGATGTTGCTATAAAAAAGTTAAGTTTGGAGGGTCGCTCTGTTTGGCAGTGGCGAGATGGCGTGATTATTGTTTCGATTACCTAAGTTGTGGTGCTATGGAAGGTTTGGTCTCTATGAGTAAGTGTAGAAAAAATGTGTTTTTTTCGGTTTTTATAGCAGCTTCGTCCGTTGGTCATGTATTCGCTAGCCAGTCGAGTGAATTGTTGGTAACTATGGAGACGGGGAAGTGTGATCCAGAGGCGGCGCAACTACATAAAATTGCATTGGCGGGGGACGCACTTGGCCAATTGGCCTTTGGACAGGCAGCAAGCAAAAATCTCTGCGGGGCGGCAGAGCTGGGGAAAGAGCCTTCTTTTTATTGGTTTCGTAAGTCAGCTGAACAGGGGAATGATATAGCGCAAGTTGCATTGGGAAAGCATCTGTCGACTTCGTGGTCTGGTAAAGATGAGGAAGAATCGTTCACCTGGTATCAGCGAGCTGCTGATCAGGGGAATGCGGATGCGAAATTTGGTTTGGCCCAACTGTATCTGCGTGGCAGTTACTCCAAAAAAATCCCTAGGAATGATGAGTTGGCGCTGAAGCTTTATCATGAAGCAGCCGCTCAAGGGCATAAGGTTTCATATATTGCCCTATCTCAGATTTATGAAGATGGAAGTAATGGCGTAGAAAAAAACAATGAGATTGCGGCGTACTGGTATCGTAAAGCAGCCGATAACGGTAGCGCTTTTGCTCAGTGGCGATTAGCAAAGATGCTTCAAGAGGGGCTCGGTGTCGATCAAAGTGATGCAGAAGCGAGGCTGTGGTACGGAAAATCTGCTGGACAGGGAAACTTATTCGCTCAGACAAGCTTGGCGATAATGCACCGTGATGGTGTCGGAGGCCCTCCAGATGAAAAGTTGGCGCTGCAATTATTCTTGGAATCCGCTCATGCCGGGGAACATAATGCCCAGTTTGAAGTTGGGCGAATATATTTACTCGGTTTGCATGGTGTTCCGCAGAGTCAAAAAGAAGCTGAATCTTGGTTTAATAAGTCGAATGAGAGACGGCGGCCCGTCTCTATAAAAGAATTTGAGGGGTTGCGATAAAAGGAGGTATTTTTTAGATAGTGGTTTTTCTAATTTTTGTTGGTGTGCTTTTGGTTGAGTATTTATATGTGTTTCAGATAAGGGTGGCAATTCTAAATTCGGGTGTAAAAATAGAATTGCGCGTATTGGCGATAGCGTAGGGCGAAATTTCTGGGCAAGGTCGTCGGAAGTTTCCTTCAAACCGTATCGGTTTCCATGAACTGGTGCGAAGTGAGATCCATGGATAGTCTTTGGCTGTCGCTGCAAATGCAGTGGCAGGGTGTAGGAACCCTGGACAACTCACCGCGCATCAGCGCTGTCGTTTGATTGCGGCACTTAACCTGTGTCCGTAACATCGTTCGCGGCAGCTGTGCGCGGGGCACGCTACGGCGTGGCTGAGTTTGGTGAGTTGCTCAGTTTCCTACTCCCGCGTACGGCTGCCACCCAAGCCCGTAGGAAAGGCCATTGGTAGCTTTTAACTCAATCACCAAGGTCTAAAAAATGAAAAATCTTCACCCCGATCCACCCTACGAAAAACCAATCCCCCATCCCGCCAACCGCTTCATGGCCCTAACCGGCAACTGCACCGACATGCCCACGCTATTCGTCGATACCCACGCGCCGCTGGATATCTTGACCGACACTGCCAGCTATCGAATTCGCGCGGTCACTCAGGTGCTGGAAAACATGTCCATGCGCGGTTCGGTCGAGTGTGAATCCTTCATCCTTAGTGATTTTGCTTTGCTCTGTGCCATTTCATTGCGCGATGGCTGCGATGTGCTGGATGTGGTGGGGCGGCGGTTGCGGGCTCGGCCTTCGGAATAACGTCGAGTGGCTTTTGTGGCGAGGGAGCTTGCTCCCGTTGGGCTGCGTAGCAGTCCCAAAACCTGCAATCCCGTTTTGTCAGCTGTACCGAGTGGCTTGGTTTGGCGACTGCTTCGCAGTCGAGCGGGAGCAAGCTCCCTCGCCACAGGTTATGGGGTGGTCTGGATATTTTGGGGCTGCTTTGCAGCCCAACGGGGGCAAGCCCCCTCGCCACAGGGTTTATGGATTGGCGCGGTATTGGGGTTGTACTTGCCCGCTCAGCCGCGAACCCCTGACGTCCTGCGCCGTACAGGGTAAACTTCCCGGCCTTCGCAGGAGCAGCTATGAATTATCGTCACGCCTTCCATGCCGGCAATCACGCCGATGTGTTCAAACACCTGACTTTGACCCGCCTCATCGCCTTGATGTCGCGCAAGGAGCAGCCGTTTGCTTATCTCGACACTCACGCCGGCATCGGCCTGTATGACCTGCAGGGCGATCAGGCCAGTCGTACCGGTGAGTACCTGGAAGGCATCGCGCGGTTGTGGGATCAGCCGGATTTGCCGGCGCTGACCGCCGATTACATGAAGGTGTTGCACGAGATGAATCCGGATGGCCAGTTGCGCTATTACCCGGGGTCGCCGGAGTTGGCGCGGCGTTTGACCCGGCCGCAGGATCGCGTGTTGCTCAATGAGAAGCACCCGGAAGACGGTGTGTTGCTCAAGGACAACATGAAGGGTGATCGGCGGGTGAAGGTTCACCTTGGCGAAGGCTGGCATGTGCCGCGTGCGTTGCTGCCGGTGCCGGAGAAGCGGGCGGTGATGTTGATCGATCCGCCATTTGAGCAGCTCGATGAGATGCAGCGTTGTGCGGCGTCGTTGAAAGAGGCGATTGGCCGGATGCGCCAAACGGTGGCGGCGATCTGGTATCCGGTGAAGGATCAGCGGGCGTTGCGGCGCTTCTATCAGGATCTGGCCGGAACGGGTGCGCCTAAGTTGCTGCGGGTGGAGTTGCTGGTGCATCCGCTGGATACGCCGAACAGCTTGAACGGTTCGGGGTTGGCGATTGCCAATCCGCCGTGGGGGCTGGAGGAAGAGTTGCGTGAGTTGCTGCCGTGGTTGTCCAAGAAGTTGGGGCAGACCCAGGGTGGTTGGCAGATGGATTGGTTGATCGCCGAGAGCTGATCAGTTGCATGTGTGGCGTCTAATCGGACGCCTTCGCGGGCAAGCCTCGCTCCTGCAGGTCGGTGTGACCGTAGGAGCGAGGCTTGCCCGCGATGCTTTTCAGGGGCCGAAATTTAGATCGGGCACGTCACGCCAGTACCGCCAATCCCGCAATACCCCTCAGGATTCTTGGCCAGGTACTGCTGGTGATACGCCTCGGCGTAGTAGAACGTCGGGGCTTCGTCGATTTCAGTGGTAATGATGCCTTTGCCAGCCTTGGTCAGTTCCGCCTGGAACACTTTCGCGCTGTTCTTCGCCGCTTCCAGTTGTTCCGGTTTGGTGCAGTAGATCACCGAGCGGTACTGGGTGCCGATGTCGTTGCCCTGGCGCATGCCCTGGGTCGGGTTGTGCAGTTCCCAGAACATTTTCAGCAGCTGTTCATAGCTGACTTTTTCCGGCTCATACACCACGAGCACCACTTCGGTGTGCCCGGTCAGGCCCGAGCAGACTTCTTCGTAGGTCGGGTTCGGCGTGAAGCCGCCGGCATAACCGACCGAGGTGCTGAACACGCCTTCGCGCTGCCAGAATTTGCGTTCCGCGCCCCAGAAGCAACCCAGGCCGAAGATCGCGAATTCTACGTTGCCCGGAAATGGACCCAGCAGCGGGTTGCCGTTGACGAAGTGTTTCTCCGGAACCTTGATCGGGGTTTCGCGGCCAGGCAGAGCTTGTTCTTTAGTCGGGAGCACGTTTTTGTTCACCAGAATTTCCGAGCGCAGAACCATGATCAGTCCTCTCAGTCAGGTTGAGATGTAAATACAGACTGCCAGTTTGCCCGAGTGTTACGTCGCTGTCAGGCGATTGGGCCGCGCGGGTAGCGTTTGAGCTTTTCGATCAGCTCGGAGCCCGGGATCGGTCGGTCGAACAGGTAGCCCTGGCCGACGTCGCAGCGGTGGCGGCGCAGGAAGGCCAGTTGCTCGGCAGTCTCGATGCCTTCAGCCACGACCTTGAGTTTCAGGTTGTGGGCCATGGCAATCACGGCGGAGGTGATTTCCATGTCGTCCTGGTTGTCCGGGATTTCGTGGATGAAGCTTCGATCGATCTTGATGATGTCGATCGGGAATTTTTTCAAGTAACTGAGCGACGAGTAACCGGTGCCGAAGTCGTCCATCGCCAAGGTCAGGCCCAGACGCTTGAGCTGATCGAGCTGCAAGTGGGTGTCTTCGGTGGCTTCCAGCAGCAGGCCTTCGGTCAGTTCCAACTCCAGCAGGTTCGCCGGCAGCGCTTCTTCCTTGAGGATGTTGGCGATGGACGCCACCAGGTCCGGGTCAGAGAACTGCTTGGGCGACAGGTTGATCGCCACTTGCAGGTTGCCCAGGCCGGCGGCGGTCAGGTCTTTGCTCATGCGGCAGGCCTGGCGGGCGATCCATTTGCCGATCGGGATGATCAGTCCGGTTTCTTCGGCCACGCTGATGAACTGGTCCGGGCGGATCATGCCTTTTTCCGGATGGTTCCAGCGCAACAGCGCTTCCATGCCCAGCAAGCGACCGCTGCGCAGGCACAGCTTGGGCTGGTAGAACACGTCCAGTTCGTTCTGGGTCAGGGCGCGGCGCAGGTTGTTTTCGACGAACAGTTTGTAGCTGGCCTCGGCATTCAGTGCTTCGGTGAACACCTGCACCTGGTGTTTACCGTTGGCCTTGGCCTTGTGCAGCGCCAGGCCGGCGTTGCGCATCAGCGTCTGTGGGTCGCGACCGTGCAGCGGCGCGCAGGCCAGGCCCACGGAGCCGGTGACGCTGATCAACTGGTTGTCGACGAACATCGGTTTGTCGAGGGTTGCCAGCAATTGATTGGCAACCTGCTGGCCCGCCGAGAGGTCAGTGTCGTCCAGCAGTACCGCGAATTCGTTACTGGCAAAACGCGCCAGACTGCCGCTCGAACTCAGGCTGTTGCGCAGGCGTCGGGCCAGGCTGATCAGCAGTTTGTCGCCGGTCTGGTGGCCGAGGCTGTCGTTGATCCGCTTGAAGTTGTCGATGTCCACCAGCAGCAGGCTGATGGGTGTATCGCTGTCTCGGGCGAAGCGCTCATCGAGGTTGCGGATGAACGCAGGACGGTTGCCGAGGTTGGTCAGGTTATCGGTGTAAGCCAGGCGCTCGATGCGTTGCTGGGCGAGCTTGGTCTGGGTGATGTCTTCGTAGATGCCGATGTAGTGCGTCAGCTCACGGTTGTCGCCGTAGACCTTGGAAATCGACAACTGGCCCCAGTAAGGTTCGAGGTTTTTACGCCGGCTCTTGAACTCGCCCTGCCAGCTGTTGCTCTTGGCCAGCGCCGACGGAGCGTCGAACAGCAATTCGCTGAGGTTTTCCAGCGCCGGCAGTTCCGACAGTCGCTGACCGTGGACTTCCTCGGTGGTGTACTGGGTGATCGCGGTGAAGCTTGGGTTGACGTACTCCACTACGCCGTCGCAATTGACCAGCAGAAAGGCGTTGGCGCTTTGCTCCACTGCACGCTGGAACAGGTGCAGGGCGCTGGTGGCGGTGCGGCGGTTGTGGTTGTTGATGACTTGGGCGAATTGATCCGCCAGTTCGCCGGCAAAGGCGATTTCGTCCGACTGCCAGGCGCGGGTCGCCCCGATCTGTTCCAGGCAGAGCACGCCGACCACCTGGCCATCGACGCGGATGCTGGCGTCGAGCATGGCGTTGACGTCGCGCGGGCGCAGGTGCTCGGCGATTTCCCGGGTGCGCGGGTCGCGCATGGCGTTGTGGGCGTCGATGGCGCGGCCGGTGTGCAAGGCGTCGAGGTAATCGGGAAAACCACTGGCGTCGATCGGCTCTGGCAGTTGGCGACCCCGGGTGGCGCGGTGATAGGCCGAGATCGGTGTCAGTAGCGAGCCATCGAGGTTCCACAGGCTGGCGCAGTCGATTTCATAGATGTCGCAGGCGCTGCGGGTGATCAGTTCGGCGGCTTCTTGCAGGGAATTGTTGGTGCTATAGCGCTGGCGGGTCAGCAGCAGGATCAGGTCTTGCTGGGCGCGCACTCGGTCCAGGTGCTGCAGTTGTTCCTGCTGGGCACGTTGATTGAGTTCCAGGGCGATTTGCAGGCGTGAGTTCTGGGTTTCCAGATCCAGCGCCGGCAGCAAGGGTTCGCCGTCGAACAGGCCGTCTACCACCATCAGGTAGCCGCGCAGCAGGTGCCGATTGTGTTGTTTGTAGGCTTCGCCCAGTTCCAGCAGGCTCAGAACGCCGGCGGCAGTGTGCAAGGTGTAGCGGATCAGGTAATGCGGGCTTTCGGTGAGTTGCTGCTGGATCGTGTCATGCAGTTGATAGCGCGCTTCGGGCTCCATCAGGCTGGCGTAGGGCGAGCCGACCAGAGCACAAAGCTCCACCGCCGGCAGGCCGAACTGTCGTTCGCAATTGGGATCGAGAAACAGCAGCGCCCAGCTTGGTTCATTCAGCCGTTCGAAACGCAGCATGCCGAGCCGCGAGGGCACAGGCAACTGCGTCACTACCTCGGCCACCATACGGCTGGCGGCATCGGGTTGGCTTTTCATTGAAGGAAACTCGCTTCGAATATGCTGATCGCGCCGGGCTCTCGCCCTCTTTACTGTTGCCTGCGGCAAGGTTGCATCATTGCGACACCGACTGACAAGAGACATGAAGGCCAAGTGCTATAAGAATATGTCGGCAGACGTGGAGAATTCTTCAACGAGGCGCCGAAAGTAATGTTGTGAATCAAGAGATCGCAGCCTTCGGCAGCTCCAATAAGGCTGCGATCTTTTTCAAGGGTCAACGCAATTTGATGCTGATCGACTGCAATGGCTTGCCATCCCGATCGTGATAATTGACGCGAACCTGTTCGGCCTCGACGACCAGATGGGCAAAATTGTCCTGGCTGATCACCTCGCTGGTCAGTTCATGCCGATAATCTCCCTCGGGCGTTCGGGCCAGGGCTTGATCGAGAATGAAGGTCGACGCCTTGGCGTACGGCAGCAGTTTGCTGTTGCACAGCGGTGAGGACACGATGGTATGAACTTCAAAATCCGGGGTCTCGCTGTGGGTCAGGCGACTGGTGAGGGAGCCGTGGACATCGCCGGAAATGAACAGGACGTTCTTGATACCGCGTGTACGAATCGTCTCCAGCAGCCGTAGGCGTTGCTCCGGGAAGGCTTTCCAGGCGTCATCGCCGTTTAGTTTGCGGTCGGGATAGAACATGACGCTGGTGACCACGAATTTGACCCGGGCCGGGCTATTGATCAGCCATTTGAGCAGCGCCTGTTCCTGTTCTTCGTCAAGGATACGCCGGTCGTTGGCCGACAGATTGCGTCGCGTTCGACTGTCGGTGATAAACCACCCGATATCACCCTCGGAGAACTGATACCAATACTGTTCCAGTCTTTTACTTACTTGCCCATTGGCCAGCAGTTCATGCGTGGGGCTGTGACTGGCTTGATATAACTCATATGCTGCAATGGCATTTTTGTATAAGTAATCATCGGCGTTACTTTTGTTGGCGGGCCAGTTGTCTTCTATTTCATGGTCGTCGAGGATCATGTAAGTCGGCATGCCTGACATTAACTTGGAAATATGAGGCTGGGAAAAGGCTGTGCGGTATTTTTTGAGAATGTCCTTGTATTCCCGGTCGGGGGCCACGAGGTTCAAGTCGTCGACGTAAATCTGATCGCCAGTCATCAGCATGGCGCTGATGGGCGGTTCGGCGCTGTCCGCCAGGCTGTTGATCGAGGCAAAAGTCCGGTCGCCCAACTGTGGGGCCGACGCAATGCCGGCGGTCATTCGCAGGTAACGACACGAGCCGACGACATAGGCCCGTGGCTGGCTGGTTTTGCTGGACTGCGTGCGAAAGCGGTAAATCTCCCGCGGCCATTGCAGCGGCAGTTCCTGAACCGTCTCTACGGTATGCACCGGGTTCATGGGGCTGAACCAGCCTGCCTGGTATTCATAGTCGGTGTCGGTGGCCAGATCATTGAGTGCAATGACATCGGACATGTCGCGCAAGACGGACAGTTTTGCAAATACGCCTTTTGACCAGTATGGCTCACTGGTGCGTCGATAACGGATGCCTGCAAATACCAAGGCATTGTCCTGTAATTCACCGCGCAAAAAAATACGGGCATGGTTAGTTGTGGTGTGGCCGATAATTGGGCCAACAGTTGGTTTGAACATGTTCGAATCCATTCGAAGTAATGCTAACTAAGCAGATTAAGTTATCGAGGTTTCTATTAGAAGTCCCCGAACTAAGCCTAGTTATTGGCTGGAGAAAAATATCGGGCAGAAGTGGACTGGGGTTGTAGGTGGCGTAAGCCTTAGATGTAGGAATAAGGCACGAAGAGGGGCAATCCCGTAGCAGCTGTCGAGCTTGCGAGGCTGCGTAGCAGTCGTCAAACCAGAACTTGCAGTGCATCAGGCTCACCGCGTCAGCCGGATTCACGACTGCTACGCAGCCGAACGCAGCCTCGCTGGGGCTCGACAGCTGCTACATAGGATGCTGAAACGCGGAGGGCTTTCTTCAGGGCAAAAAAAGCCCCGCCAAATCGACGGGGTTGAGGTACGAGCGTGGCGCTCGGAAAACGTGGAACGCGATTGGCCCTCCGCCAGGGGAGGGCCAGTCGGTGTTACAGCAGGATGGTGCGGATGTCCGCCAGCAGGTCGCTCAGACGCTTGGTGAAGCGTGCAGCAGCGGCGCCGTTGATCACACGGTGATCGTAGGACAGCGACAGCGGCAGCATCAGTTTCGGCTGGAAGGCTTTGCCGTCCCAGACTGGCTGGATGGTTGCCTTGGAAACACCGAGGATCGCCACTTCCGGCGCGTTGACGATCGGCGTGAAGCCGGTGCCGCCAATGTGGCCGAGGCTGGAAATGGTGAAGCAGGCGCCTTGCATCTCGTCCGACGAAAGCTTCTTGGTCCGGGCTTTCTCAGCCAGGGAAGCAGCTTCGGCGGCCAGTTGCAGGAGGCTCTTCTGGTCGACGTTCTTGATGACCGGTACCAGCAGGCCATCCGGGGTGTCGACGGCGAAACCGATGTTTACGTATTTCTTGCGGATGATCGCTTTGCCGCTTGGTGCCAGCGAGCTGTTGAAATCCGGCAGTTCCTTGAGCAGGTGCGCGCAGGACTTGAGCAGCAGCGGCAGGATGGTCAGCTTGACGCCGGCCTTCTCTGCAACGGCTTTCTGGGCGTTACGGAACGCTTCCAGCTCGGTGATATCCGCCGAGTCGAATTGCGTCACGTGCGGCACGTTCAACCAGCTGCGGTGCAGGTTGGCAGCGCCGACCTGCATCAGGCGTGTCATCGGCACTTCTTCGATTTCGCCGAAGCGGCTGAAGTCCACGACCGGAATCGGCGGGATGCCCGCGCCGCCGGTTGCACCAGCTGCAGCGGCCGGAGCTTCCTTGGCCTTCTGCATCATGGCCTTGACGTAAACCTGAACGTCTTCCTTCAGGATGCGACCGTGCGGACCGCTGGCGCCGACAGCGCTCAGCTCGACGCCAAACTCGCGGGCCAGTTGACGCACGGCAGGGCCGGCGTGAACTTTCGCGCCAGGCTTGGCAGGAGCAGCAGCCGGGGCAGCAGCAGGAGCGGCGGCAGCCGGAGCAGCAGCGGCAGGCGCTGGAGCACTCGGCGCAGCAGCGGCAGCCGGAGCCGGGGCTGCAGCAGGTGCCGCGCCTTTGACTTTCAGCTTCAGGATCAGGTCGCCGGTACCGACTTCGTCATCCAGCTTGATGGAAATGCTTTCCACCACGCCAGCGGCAGGCGATGGGATTTCCATGCTCGCCTTGTCGGATTCCAGGGTGATCAGCGACTGGTCGGCGGCAACAGTGTCGCCAGCCTTGACCAGTACTTCGATGATCTTGGCCTTGCCAGCCGAACCGATGTCCGGGACGTGAATGTCCTGAACGCTGTCGGCAACCGGTGCAGCCGGAGCCGCGGCGGCTGGCGCCGGAGCAGCGGCAGCAGGCGCAGCAGCCTGGGCAGGAGCGGCAGCAGCAGGGGCCGCAGCACCCGCCACTTCCAGATCCAGAATCAGATCGCCCGTGCCGACTTCGTCGTTGAGCTTGACGCTGATGGCCTTGACCACGCCAGCGGCGGGCGAAGGGATTTCCATGCTGGCCTTGTCGGATTCCAGGGTGATCAGCGACTGATCAGCCTCGACGGTGTCGCCGACCTTGACCTGGATCTCGATGATCTGGGCCTTGCCCGACGAACCGATGTCCGGCACGTGCACTTGCTGGATGCTGGCAGCAGCCGGCGCGGCAGCAGGCGCCGCCGGCGCAGGTGCGGCAGCCGGTTTGGCTTCAGCTTTGGCTGGCGCGGCGGCCGCCGCAGGGGGCTGTATAGAGGCTGGGGCAGCGGCACCTTCGACTTCCAGTTCCAGCAGTTCGTCGCCTTCTTTCAGGCGATCGCCCAGCTTCACTTTCAGGCTCTTGATAATGCCGGCCTTAGGCGCAGGCACTTCCATGCTCGCCTTGTCCGATTCCAGCGTCAGGATGCTCTGATCGGCTTCGATACGGTCGCCGACCTTCACAAACAGTTCAATTACTTCACCTTCACCGCTGCCGATGTCAGGTACGCGAATGAGTTCGCTCACAGAGTGTCTCCTCAGCAGTCCAGTGGGTTGCGTTTTTCCGGGTTGATGCCGAACTTGGCGATGGCTTCAGCCACCACTTTAGGTTCGATGTCACCACGGTCAGCCAAGGCTTCCAGGGCTGCCAACACCACGAAATGACGGTCTACTTCGAAGAAGTGACGCAGCTTCTTGCGGCTGTCACTGCGGCCGAAACCATCGGTGCCCAGGACTTTGAATTCCTTGGACGGGACCCACTGACGAATTTGTTCAGCGAACAGCTTCATGTAGTCGGTAGAGGCAATGACCGGACCTTTACGGCCGTTCAGGCACTCTTCGACGTAGCTCAGCTTAGGCTTCTGGCCAGGGTGCAGACGGTTAGTGCGTTCAACGGCCAGGCCATCGCGACGCAGTTCGTTGAAGCTGGTAACGCTCCACACGTCGGCGCCGACGTTGAACTCTTCACGCAGGATCTTCGCCGCTTCACGGACTTCACGCAGGATGGTGCCGGAGCCCATCAGCTGAACGTGGTGCGCCGCTTCGCGGGTGTCTTCCTCGAGCAGGTACATGCCTTTCTTGATGCCTTCTTCGGCACCGGCCGGCATGGCTGGCTGCTGGTAGGACTCGTTCATTACGGTGATGTAGTAGAAGACGTCCTGTTGCTCTTCGGTCATCTTCTTCATGCCGTCCTGAATGATCACCGCCAGCTCGTAGCCGTAGGTTGGATCGTAGGTGCGGCAGTTCGGGATGGTCGCGGCCAGCAGGTGGCTGTGACCGTCTTCGTGTTGCAGGCCTTCACCGTTCAGGGTGGTACGGCCGGCGGTGCCGCCGATCAGGAAACCACGGGTACGGCTGTCGCCAGCGGCCCAGGCCAGGTCGCCAATACGCTGGAAGCCGAACATCGAGTAGAAGATGTAGAACGGCAGCATCGGCTGGTTGTGGCTGGAGTACGAAGTACCGGCAGCGATGAAGGAGCTCATGGCGCCCGCTTCGTTGATGCCTTCTTCGAGGATCTGGCCCTTCTGGTCTTCCTTGTAGAACATCACCTGGTCTTTATCGACTGGCTCGTAGAGCTGGCCGACGGAGGAGTAGATGCCCAACTGACGGAACATGCCTTCCATACCAAAGGTACGGGCTTCGTCCGGGATGATCGGTACGATGCGCGGGCCGATTTCCTTGTCTTTGACCAGTTGCGCGAGGATCCGCACGAAGGCCATGGTGGTGGAAATTTCACGGTCGCCCGAGCCGTCCAGGATCGCCTTGAGGGTGTCCAGTGGAGGGGTAGGGATGTTGAAGCTTTTGGCGCGACGCTGAGGAACGAAACCGCCCAGTGCGGTACGGCGTTCGGCCAGGTAGCGGGCTTCGGCGCTGCCTTCTTCCGGTTTGAAGAACGGCAGGTTCTCCAACTCTTCGTCCTTGACCGGAATGTCGAAACGATCGCGGAACAACTTCAGGCTGTCGACATCGACTTTCTTGGTGTTGTGCGCAGTGTTTTTCGCTTCGCCAGCACCGGTGCCATAACCTTTGATGGTCTTGGCCAGGATGACAGTCGGTTGTTCCTTGTGGTTGACCGCTTCGTGGTATGCCGCGTAGACCTTGTACGGGTCGTGACCGCCACGGTTGAGCTTCCAGATCTCGTCGTCGGACAGATCGGCAACCATCGCCTTGAGTTCTGGCGAGTTGAAGAAGTGTTCACGCACGAACGCGCCGTCTTTGGCTTTGTAGTTCTGGTACTCGCCGTCGATGACTTCGTCCATGCGGCGTTGCAGGATGCCGTCGACGTCCTTGGCCAGCAGTGGGTCCCAGAAGCGGCCCCAGATGACTTTGGTCACGTTCCACTGAGCACCGCGGAACACGCCTTCGAGTTCCTGGATGATCTTGCCGTTGCCGCGAACCGGGCCGTCGAGGCGCTGCAGGTTGCAGTTGATGACGAAGATCAGGTTGTCCAGCTTTTCGCGGCCGGCCAGGGAGATCGCACCCAGGGATTCCGGTTCGTCGCACTCGCCGTCGCCCAGGAAGCACCAGACTTTCTGTTTGCCTGGCTGGATGAAACCACGGTGTTCCAGGTACTTCATGAAGCGTGCCTGGTAGATCGCCTGGATCGGGCCCAGACCCATGGATACGGTCGGGAACTGCCAGAAGTCAGGCATCAGCCAAGGGTGAGGGTAGGACGACAGGCCCTGACCGTCGACTTCCTGGCGGAAGTTGTTCATCTGGTCTTCGGTGATGCGGCCTTCCATGAACGCACGGGCGTAAACGCCTGGCGAGGTGTGGCCCTGGAAGTAGATCAGGTCGCCGCCGTGTTCGTCGGTCGGGGCCTGGAAGAAATAGTTGAAGCCGATGTCGTACAGGGTTGCGCTGGAGGCGAAGCTGGAGATGTGACCGCCCAGGTCAGAATCTTTCAGGTTCGTACGCATCACCATGGCCATCGCGTTCCAGCGTACCAGCGAGCGAATGCGGCGTTCCATGAACAGGTCGCCAGGCATGCGTGCTTCGTGGGTAACGGGAATGGTGTTGCGGTATGGCGTGGTGATGGCGTAAGGCAATTGCGAACCGCTACGGGTTGCGAGTTCGCCCATACGGGTCATCAGATAGTGAGCACGGTCTTCGCCTTCTTTGTCGAGAACCGATTCCAGGGCGTCCAGCCATTCCTGGGTTTCGACGGGATCGAGGTCTTGCATGGCTTGCTCCAGGGCGGAAAGGCTTCCAGAATCGGTTGCCTGAGTTTGCGACTGGCCTTGTGGGCAGACGATATAAATTCTTGGATTGCCGATAGGTTGTTCCGGCGGCGTGTAGTTTTACTACAAATCTTCGGGCATTTCAGCCTTTCGAATGTATAGACGAGTAGTAAAACTACAGATGATTGGCTTGTGGCCTCCGGCTGCGTTGTGAGAATAATCGTTAAGGTTGGTCTTTTGCCAATCGAAAAAGGTGGAAGCTTGATGATCGCTGCCAAAAATAAAGAAATTTCAGCTATTTCTAACCTTTGTTCGACAGTCAGTCACGTAGCGTGTTTTCACGAATCACTACATGCAGCCCTTCACACGCCGATCAAGGATAGACCATGAGCCTCCCTTCGCTTGCCGAACTGCCCGATGGGCTCCTGCCGTTAGTCACCCGCGCCGAGCAGTCGTTTCGTACGACCGTCGGGGTTCTTCCCGATGACCATGGCCTGTCTGCCTGGACGCCTGAGCGCTGGGCGCAATTTGCCCGCGTCGCCGCTGCCAGCGACTTTGTGATTGAACAGAGTCTGCGTGACCCTTTGATGTTGCTGGAACTGGTGCAGTCCGGCGAACTGGATCGAGCCTTTGCCCCGGGCGAGTTGTGCGCACAGATCGCCACGGCGGTGAGCGCCGCCGAAACCGACGACCAGCTTGGCCGTGCCCTGCGCCGCCAGCGTAATCGTCACCAGGTGCGGATCATCTGGCGCGACCTGACTCGCCAGGCCGATCTGGTGCAGACCTGTCGCGACCTCTCGGACATGGCCGATGCCAGCATCGATCAGGCCTATCAGTGGTTGTACTCGCGGCATTGCCAGCAGTTCGGTGTGCCCACCGGGCGGCGCAGCGGCGAGCCGCAGCAGATGGTCATCCTCGGCATGGGCAAGCTCGGCGCGGTGGAGCTGAACCTGTCGTCGGACATCGACCTGATCTTTGCCTACCCCGAGGGCGGCGAAACCGTCGGCGTGAAACGCTCGCTGGATAACCAGGAGTTTTTCATTCGCCTCGGCCAGCGTCTGATCAAGGCGCTGGACCCGATGACTGTCGACGGTTTCGTGTTCCGCGTCGACATGCGCCTGCGGCCTTACGGTTCGTCCGGCGCTCTGGTGCTGAGCTTCAATGCGCTGGAACAGTATTACCAGGATCAGGGTCGCGACTGGGAACGCTACGCGATGATCAAGGCGCGGGTGGTGGCTGGCGATCAAGTGGCTGGCGCCCAGTTGCTCGAGATGCTGCGGCCGTTCGTTTACCGGCGTTACCTGGACTTCTCGGCCATCGAAGCGCTGCGCACCATGAAGCAGCTGATCCAGCAGGAAGTCCGGCGCAAGGGCATGGCTGACAACATCAAGCTTGGCTCCGGCGGCATCCGTGAAGTCGAGTTTATCGCCCAGGCTTTCCAGCTGATTCACGGTGGTCGCGACCTGAGCCTGCAGCAGCGTCCTCTATTAAAAGTACTGAGCACCCTGGAGGGGCAGGGCTATCTGCCGCCGGCGGTGGTCGGCGAACTGCGCGAAGGCTACGAATTCCTGCGTTACACCGAGCACGCGATTCAGGCGATTGCCGACCGCCAGACCCAGATGTTGCCGGACGGCCCGCAGGATCAGGCGCGCATTGCCTTCATGCTCGGGTTTGCCAACTGGACGGCATTCCACGAACAACTGATGTACTGGCGTGGCCGGGTGGCCTGGCACTTTGGCCAGGTGATTGCTGATCCCGATGAAGAGCAGGGCGCCGAGAGCGAAGTGGTGGTCGGCGGGGAATGGCTGCCGCTGTGGGAAGAAGCCCAGGACGAAGAAGCCGCGTGCCGCCAACTCGAAGAGGGCGGTTTCGCCGATGCCGCCAAGGCGCTGAAGGCATTGGCCAGTCTGCGCAGTAGTCCGCAATTGCGTGCCATGCAGCGCCTGGGACGGGAACGCCTCGATGCTTTTATACCGCGCTTGCTGGCCCAGGCCGTGGAGCACGCCAATCCCGATCTGGTGCTGGAGCGCGTGCTGCCACTGGTTGAAGCGGTGGCGCGGCGTTCCGCCTATCTGGTGCTGCTGACCGAAAATCCCGGTGCGCTGCGCCGTCTGCTGACACTGTGCGCGGCGAGTCCGTGGATTGCTGAACAGATCACGCGTTTCCCGTTGCTGCTCGACGAATTGCTCAACGAAGGCCGGCTATTCAAGCCACCACTGGCGCCGGAACTGGCGGCCGAGTTGCGCGAGCGTCTGACGCGGATTCCCGAAGACGACCTCGAACAACAAATGGAAGCCCTGCGGCATTTCAAACTGGCGCACCGCTTGCGTGTCGCCGCTTCGGAAATTGCCGGTAGCCTGCCGTTGATGAAAGTCAGCGATTACCTGACCTGGCTTGCCGAAGCGATCCTCGAACAAGTGCTGGCCCTGGCCTGGCGCCAGACGGTGGCCAAGTACGGTACACCGCTGCGCACCGATGGCAGCGTGTGCGACCCTGGATTCATCATTGTCGGTTACGGGAAAGTCGGCGGCCTGGAATTGGGGCACAGTTCGGACCTGGACCTGGTGTTCATCCATGACGCGGATCCGCAAGCGGAAACCGACGGCCCGAAACCCATCGACGGCGCGCAGTTCTTTACCCGGCTCGGGCAGCGGATCATTCACTTGCTGACGGCTCAGACCAACTCCGGTCAGTTGTATGAAGTGGACATGCGCCTGCGGCCGTCCGGTGCTTCCGGTTTGCTGGTGAGTTCATTGGGCGCGTTTGCCCGGTATCAGGAAAACGAGGCCTGGACCTGGGAGCACCAGGCGCTGGTGCGGGCGCGGGTGCTGGTGGGTAGTCAGGATGTCGGCCAGGCATTCGAGAAGGTTCGCGCGACGGTATTGGCCAAATCGCGGGACCTGTCGACCTTGCGCCAGGAGGTCAGCGAGATGCGCGCCAAGATGCGCGATAATCTCGGCAGCAAGAGCACTGCGGCGGGCACGGCGGCAAATGCCTTCGAGGCCACGGCGCCGTTCGATCTCAAGCAGGACGCTGGAGGTATCGTCGATATTGAATTTATGGTGCAATACGCGGCTCTGGCGTGGTCTGAAACACATCCGTCATTGCTGCGCTATACCGACAATATCCGCATTCTGGAAGGGCTGGAGGAGGAAGGGTTGATACCCGCCGAAGACGCCAGCCTGTTGCGTGAGGCCTATAAAGCCTACCGCTCCGCCGCTCACCGGGAGGCCTTGCAGAAGGATGCCGGTGTGATACCGGGCGACCAGTTCGCGGATGAGCGACGGCAGGTCATGCGGATCTGGCGTGAGCTGGGGTTAAGCTGACATGAGTGTGGCAGGCTTTTGTGGTGAGGGAGCTTGCTGTGGCGAGGGGGCTTGCCCCCGTTCGACTGCGCAGCAGTCGCAAAGCGTTACACTCGATAATATGTGTAAGTGGTTGAAGATTTTGGGAGTGCTCCGCACTCCAGCGGGGGCAAGCCCCCTCGCCACATTAACAAGTCAGCCCAAGAGATTTACTGGCTAAGCTGCACGCACTGGATGTGCAAAAATTGATCTGACGAGCCTGTACAGGCTCGTCCAAATGACCTGGCGGCTCACCCCGCAGGTGCTGGATTCTCGAGGCGGGGAGGCGTATGCCTCCCCGGTTCGTTTTTGGAAACCACATGAAAATTCTGATCGTTGGGCCCAGTTGGGTCGGTGACATGGTGATGGCGCAGACACTTTTTCAGTGTCTCAAACAACGCCACCCGCATTGCGAAATCGACGTGCTGGCCCCCGAGTGGAGCCGGCCGATCCTCGAGCGCATGCCCGAAGTACGCCAGGCCTTGAGCTTCCCGCTCGGCCACGGCGTTCTGGAGCTGGCGACGCGTCGGCGCATCGGTAAATCCCTGGCCGGTCAGTACGACCAGGCTATCCTGCTGCCCAATTCCCTGAAATCGGCCCTGGTGCCGTTTTTTGCCGGCATCCCGAAACGCACCGGCTGGCGTGGCGAGTTCCGCTACGGCCTGCTCAATGACGTGCGCACGCTCGACAAAGAACGTTATCCATTGATGATCGAGCGCTTCATGGCCCTGGCCTTTGAGCCTGGCATCGAGCTGCCGAAACCTTATCCGCGGCCGAGTTTGCAGATCGATCCGGTGACCCGCGACGGCGCGCTGGCCAAGTTCGGCCTGGCCCTTGACCGTCCGGTGTTGGCGCTGTGCCCCGGCGCCGAGTTCGGCGAGTCCAAGCGCTGGCCGTCCGAGCACTATGCCAAGGTCGCCGAGGCGAAGATTCGTGAAGGCTGGCAAGTCTGGCTGTTCGGCTCGAAAAACGATCATGCGGTGGGCGAAGACATTCGCGGGCGGCTGATTCCGGGGCTGCGTGAAGAGTCGGTGAACCTCAGTGGCGGCACTTCCTTGGCAGAGGCCATCGATCTGCTGTCCTGCGCCGACGCGGTGGTCTCCAACGACTCCGGCCTGATGCATGTGGCTGCCGCGCTGAACCGCCCGTTGGTGGCGGTATACGGCTCGACGTCGCCGGGCTTCACGCCACCGCTGGCCGAGCATGTCGAGATCGTGCGCCTGGGCATCGAATGCAGTCCGTGCTTCGATCGCACCTGCCGTTTCGGTCATTACAACTGCTTGCGCCAGCTCATGCCCAAAGCGGTGAACGAAGCCTTGCAGCGTTTGCTGGGCACTGTGGTCGAGGTCAAATAGTTTGCGGGTACTGTTGATCAAGACTTCTTCGCTGGGCGATGTGATTCACGCGTTGCCAGCGTTGACCGATGCGGCGCGGGCGATCCCCGGCATCAAGTTCGACTGGGTGGTGGAAGAAGGTTTCGCCGAGATTCCGACCTGGCACCCGGCCGTGGGCAAGGTGATTCCGGTGGCGATTCGTCGCTGGCGCAAGAACATCTGGCAGACCCTCAAGAGTGGCGAGTGGAAGCGCTTCAAGCAAAGCGTCCGCGCGACGAAATACGACTTGGTGATCGATGCCCAGGGCCTGCTGAAAAGTGCATTGTTGACGCGCTATGCCAAAGCACCGGTGGCCGGGCTGGACAAGAACTCGGCCCGTGAACCGATCGCCGCGCGCTTCTATTCCCGACGTCTGGCCGTGGCCCGTGGGCAGCACGCGGTTGAACGAGTGCGTCAGCTGTTCGCGTTGGCCCTGGGTTACGACCTGCCCAAAGGCCTGGGTGATTACGGCCTGAACGTCGAGCGGCTGGTGGAGTTGCCGCGCAAGAATCCGTACGTGGTGTTTCTCCACGGCACCACCTGGGACACCAAGCACTGGCCCGAAGCCTATTGGCGCGAGCTGGCCGAGCGGGTGGGGTATCTCGGCGTGGCGGTGAAGCTGCCGTGGGGCAACCCGGTCGAAAAGGCCCGCGCCGAGCGCATTGCCAAAGACATGAAACACGTCGAAGTACTGCCCAGGCTGAACCTGGCGGGTGTCGGCAAAGTTCTGGCCGGTGCGCAAGCCTGCGTGGCGGTGGACACCGGCCTCGGTCACCTGGCTGCGGCGCTGGACGTGCCGACCCTGTCGCTGTTCGGCCCGACCAATCCAGGCCTGACCGGCGCCTATGGCAAATCGCAGATTCACATGGCCAGCGACTTCCCTTGCGCACCGTGCCTGCAAAAGAAATGCACCTATCAACCGACGGCCGACGATGCCCGTCGGTTTGACCTGAAGCGCGAGTGGCCCCTGTGCTTCACGCGTCTGAATCCCGAGCGTGTCGCGAGCCGACTGAGCACGTTGTTACTGGCTGAGGAGCTGCGCTGATGCAATTGGCATTTGTCCTGTACAAGTACTTTCCGTTTGGCGGCTTGCAGCGCGACTTCATGCGCATCGCCCTTGAATGCCAGCAGCGCGGCCATCAAATTCGTGTCTATACGTTGATCTGGGAAGGTGACATCCCGCCGGGCTTCGAAGTGTTGGTGGCGCCGGTCAAGGCGTTCTTCAATCATCGGCGCAACGAGAAACTCACCGAATGGATGGAGGCCGATCTGGCCAAGCGCCCGGTGGATCGCCTGATTGGTTTCAATAAAATGCCGGGCCTGGACGTTTACTACGCCGCCGACGGCTGCTTCGAAGACAAGGCGCAAAACCTGCGCAACTCGCTGTACCGTCGCTGGGGCCGCTACCGGCACTTCGCTGAGTACGAACGCGCGGTGTTCGCCAAAGATGCCAAGACCGAAGTGCTGATGATTTCCGAAGTCCAGCAGCCGCTGTTCATCAAGCACTACGACACACCGCTGGAGCGCTTCCATTTGCTGCCACCGGGCATTGCCCAAGACCGTCGTCGCCCCGCGAACGCGGATGAAATTCGCGCCGGGTTCCGCGCCGAATTCAACCTGAAGGACGATGAGCTGCTGCTGGTGCAGATCGGTTCCGGGTTCAAGACCAAAGGCGTGGACCGTAGCCTCAAGGCACTGGCCGCGCTGCCCGCCGAGCTGAAAAAACGCACCCGGCTGTTTGTAATTGGCCAGGACGACCCCAAAGTATTCCAATTGCAGAGCGCCACATTGGGGCTCGGCGACAACGTGCAATTCCTCAAGGGCCGCAGCGATATCCCGCGCTTCCTGCTCGGTGCCGATCTGCTGATCCACCCGGCGTACAACGAAAACACCGGGACGGTATTGCTTGAAGCCCTGGTAGCCGGTTTGCCGGTGTTGGTGAGCGCGGTGTGTGGGTATGCCCATTACATCGCCGAGGCCGACGCGGGTCTGGTGCTCGACGAACCCTTCGATCAGGCGCAACTGACTCAGTACCTGACCGGCATGTTGAACGACACTGATGCACGGGCGGCTTGGAGCCGCAACGGTCTGGCCTTCGCCGAGACGGCCGACCTCTACAGCATGCCGCAGCACGCGGCCGATGTGATTCTGGCGGAGCACGCTTAATGAAGTTGATGCTGGCTGAACCGTTCAAGAGCCTCTGGGCCGGACGCGACCCGTTCGCCGAAGTCGAGGGCCTCAAGGGCGAGGTGTACCGCGAGCTCGAAGCGCGCCGGACACTGCGAACTGAAGTGGACGGCCACGGGTACTTCGTGAAGATCCACCGGGGCATCGGCTGGGGTGAGATTTTCAAGAACCTGCTGACCGCCAAGCTGCCGGTGCTGGGCGCGGGCCAGGAGTGGAAGGCCATTGAGCGTCTGCAAGAAGTCGGCGTGCCGACCATGACTGCCGTCGCTTATGGCGAAAAGGGCAGCAACCCGGCGGATCAGCATTCGTTCATCGTCACTGAAGAATTGGCGCCCACCGTCAGCCTTGAAGATTTCAGCATCGACTGGGTCAAGCACCCGCCGGAGCCCAAGCTCAAGCGCGCCCTGATCGCCGAAGTCGCACGCATGACCGGCATGATGCACCGCGCCGGGGTCAACCATCGCGACTGCTACATCTGCCACTTCCTGCTGCACACCGATAAGCCGGTGACCTGCGATGACCTCAAGTTGTCGGTGATCGACTTGCACCGCGCCCAGGCCCGCCCGACGATTACCCGGCGCTGGCGCAACAAGGACCTGGCGGCGCTGTATTTTTCGGCGCTGGAGATCGGCCTGACCCGTCGCGACAAACTGCGTTTCCTCAAGGGGTACTTCCAACAACCTCTGCGCCAGATTCTGGTTGAAGAAGCCGGGTTACTGGCGTGGCTCGAAGGCAAGGCCAACAAGCTCTATGAGCGTAAACAGCGCTACGGGGATGCGCTCTGATGTCGGGTTGGACACTGGAGCCGGCTTACAGCGATCTGGCAGAAGATTTCGGCAGTCTTGATGCGGTGTTTGCCCTCGAGGGCGAGCGACTGACCCATGATCCGCTGTCTGAAGTTATTCGCGTCCAGCGCAAAGGCGTCAACTATTACGTCAAACGCTACGTCAGTGCCGGCAAAGGCCTGCGACGCTACCTGGGAAAACCTCGGGTAAAGGCCGAGTGGCAGAACCTCAAGCGTTTCGCCAAGTGGGGCATTCCCACCGCAGAGGTTGTGGCCTGGGGGTTGGAGCGGCACGGTGTGACGTACGCCCGTGGGGCAATGATCACCCGCGAACTGCCGCGTACCGAAGACTTGTCGGTCCTGGCTAATCGGCGTGATCCGAAACTGGCGGACCGCGCCTGGGTTGATACCGTCAGTCGCCAATTGGCCGGTTACACCCGGACCATGCACGACAACCGTTTCACTCATAATGATTTGAAGTGGCGCAACCTGTTGGTCGACGATGAGGCCCGGCTGTTCCTGATCGATTGCCCCAACGGCGATTTCTGGCGCGGCTTCTGGCTCAAATACCGCATCACCAAAGACCTGGCCTGCCTCGACAAGGTCGCCAAGTATCACCTGTCGGCTACCCAGCGCCTGCGCTTTTACCTGCAATACCGCCAATGCGCCCGGCTCGACGCCGCGGACAAGAAACGCATTCGGCACGTGGTGAGATTTTTTGAGGGACGCGAATGACTGATTTTCTGGCTGCTGAAGACCGTGCGCTGTTCGAGCGTCATGGTCTCGGCACCTTCGACGCACTTTGGGCCAAACAGCTCGACGCGGTGGACGAGCCCAACACCGGCCGGGGTGGCTGGAGCAGTGTGTTTCGGCTGGATCTGGACGGTCATGGCTACTACCTCAAGCGCCAGAGCAACTACCTGACGCGCTCCCGGCATTCGCCCTTTGGCGAGCCGAGTTTTGCCCGTGAGTTTCGCAACATAAGTCGTTATCGGGCGCTGGGTATTCCGGCGCTGCAGGCGGCGTTTTTTGGTGAGCGCAAGGTCGACGGTGAAGTTCGGGCGATTCTGCTGACTCACGCGCTGGACGGTTGGGATGATCTGGATTCGCTGTTGCAGCGCTGGTCGGAGCTGAGCGCGATACAGCACTCGGCCATTCTCAAGGCCTGTGGGCAACTGGCGCGACGCCTGCACGGCAGGCGCCAGGTCCACGGTTGCTTCTACCCCAAGCACATTTTTCTTCAGGCCACCGGCGACGGCTATCAGGCGCAATTGATCGACCTGGAAAAAACCCGGCCGCTGTTTTTCGGCCGGCGTGATCGGGTCAAGGACCTGGAGCCGTTGCTGCGTCGGGCGCCGGAATGGAGCGACAGCCAGCTGCGCGAATTGTTGGCGGTTTATCTGGATCAGTCGCTGAACAGTTCGCGGGTGGACCGCTGGGTATCGCGCCTGAGTGCGCGCCGCAGTAACAAGGAGACGCGTTGATGCGTTTGTCCGAACTGAAAAACGCCGGCCGCAGCCCGAGCCTGCCGCTGAGTATTCCACTGGCCGATGCCGCGGGGCCTGCCGATTTGCAGCTGCTGAGTCTGCTGCGGGTATTGCCGGGGCAGCGTTATGTGGGTGCTGGTGTCTGGCGCGGCCGGCCGGTGCTGGCCAAGTTGTTGGTCGGTGGCAAAGCGGCGCGGCATTTTCAACGTGAACTGGACGGCGTGCGTTTGCTGGCCGCTCAGGGGCTGACCACGCCGTTGTTATTGGCCGATGGCCTCAAGGATGGCGAGGGCGGTTGGCTGTTGTTCGATTTCCTTGAGGGCGCCGAGAGCCTGGGGGATGCCTGGAAGCAGGTCGAACACTTGCCCGCATTGGCGGATGAACAATCCGCGGTGCTGGCTGAGGCGTTGGGCGCCATCGGCCAACTGCACAGCAAAGGCCTGTGGCAGGAAGACCTGCACCTGGACAACCTGCTGCGCCATGGCGGTCAGTTGTATTTGATCGATGGCGCCGGGATCTGCGTCGAAACGGCGGGCAAGCCACTGTCGCAACAGAAAGTCCTGGAAAACCTCGGGGTGTTTTTCGCCCAGTTGCCCAAAGTGCTGGAACCCTTCACCGAAGAGTTGCTGGTGTATTACCTGCTGAGTAACGGCGAACACGCGTTGCCGATGGAGGCGTTGCAAAAACAGATCGACAAGGTCCGTCGCTGGCGTTTGAAGGACTTTCTGATCAAGGTCGGCCGCGAATGCACGCTGTTCAGCGTCCAGCGTGGTGCGTTCGGCTTACGGGCGATTCGCCGTGAGGAAGAGGCCGCGATGCTGCCGGTGCTGGCACAGGCCGACGCCTTGCTCGATCAGGGGCATTTGTACAAGACCGGCGGCGCGGCGAGCGTCGGCAAGGTCGAGGTGGCCGGGCGCACACTGGTGGTCAAGCGTTACAACATCAAAGGCTTTACTCACTGGCTCAAGCGTTTCTGGCGCCCGAGCCGCGCCTGGCACTCATGGCGCGAAGGCAATCGCCTGGCGTTCCTCGGTATTGCCACGCCAAAACCATTGGCGTTGCTGGAGAAGCGTTTTCTCTGGCTGCGCAGCCGGGCGTACCTGGTGACCGAGTATTTGCCGGGGCCGGACATCATCGAGCGCTTCGCGCCGTACGTTGAGAGCGGGGACGCGCCAGAAGCTGAGCTGCAGGCTCTGGATTACCTGTTCGCCGAGCTGATTGGCGAGCGGATCAGCCATGGCGATTTCAAGGGGCATAACCTGTTCTGGCAACAGGATCGCTGGGCGCTGATCGACCTGGATTCGATGTGTCAGCATGGTTCGCTCAGCAGCTTTGCCCCCGCGTATGCGCGGGATCGGGCGCGGTTCATGCGCAACTGGCCCGAGAGCAGTGCGCTGTACCAAGTGATTGATCAGCGTCTGCCCAAAGATATCTCTAGCGCTGCTTGAATCGGGTCTTCGACCCCATCGCGGGCTTGCCCGTGATGGGGTCAGATCAGTCTCCCGAGATCTGGCGGACAAGTTCTTGTGAATTGTCCTACATGATCTGCAGAGCCCATGAACTGTGCCCTGAATAGCCACGATGCTAGTTTGCCTGACGTTCTCGGAGGGCAGATTTTGACGATAAAAATGGCTGTGATGTTGAGCTCTTTTTCACTGGCGCTGTCTGGCTGCGGGACCGCTGTCACGGTGCTGCAGGATGACGAAGAGGCCGCCCGTGGCCTCAGAAAGCAAAAGACCTACTGTCAGTCCATTCCTCGCATCTACAGCGGTCTGGCTCACGACTTTTGTCTCCTCCATGCGCCACCCGATCCCACGGGTATTCTGGTGCCGTTCGTATTGCTGGACTTGACCCTTTCGGGTGTATTCGACACGGTTTTCTTGCCCTATACGATTTACCGGCAGGCTGCCGACGGAAATATCAGGATTTACTGGCGGCCGGGTCGCGGATGAGCAAAGGCGAACGCTTGGGCTCGACGTCATCTTCACGGCACCGATAAGGGCAGGGTCATTCCCGCCACGTTTACGCTATAATCCCGCCCTTTAGCTGTCTCTCGCCCCTTGCGAGGGCACATTAATTTTTGAGGCGCGTTGCGCCTGCATGCAGACTAAAGAGGCTAGACCCCTGTGGCATTGACGATTCTTGGCCTGTCCGGCGCCCTTAGCCATGATCCTTCCGCAGCCTTGTACATCGACGGCAAGCTGGTCGCGGCGGCTGAAGAAGAGCGTTTCGTGCGTGATAAACATGCAAAGAACCGCATGCCTTACGAATCGGCGAAATTCTGCCTCGAGCAGGCTGGCATCAAGCCATCCGACGTTGACGTGGTGGCGATTCCATTCGCACCGATCAGCCTGTTCGGCAAGGCTCGCTGGCACTACGCCAAGCGCTACTGGTACGCCCCGGACCGCGCCCTCGATGCGATCCTGATGGGTAACCGTCGCTACAAGCGCTATCGCAACAAGATTGTCTGGTGCCTCGAGCAATTGGGTTTCGATCCGAAAAAGATCAAGATCGAGCCGGTCGAGCACCACTTGGCCCACGCCTCCAGCGCCTACCACTGCTCCGGTTTCAAAGAGAAAACCGCGATCCTGGGGATCGACGGCAAGGGCGAGTACGCCACGACTTTCTTCGGTTATGGCGAAAACGGCAAGATCCACAAGATCAAGGAATTCTTCGATCCGGACTCCCTCGGCGGCCTGTACGGCGCGATCACCGAGTTCCTCGGCTTCGAAATGCTCGACGGTGAGTTCAAGGTCATGGGCATGGCGCCGTACGGCGACGCCAGCAAATACGATTTTTCCCGTCTGGCCTCGTTCGAGAACGGCGAGCTGGTGATCAACACCGACTACGCCAACGTCATCGGCCTGCGTCGTTATAAAGAGAAGGGCAAGGGTTTCTACTTCTCGCCGAAGCTGATCGAGTGGCTGGGTCCGAAACGTGAAGGCGACATCGCCGACGAGCCGTACATTCACTACGCCGCCAGCATGCAAGCGCTGTTCGAGAAACTGGCGTTGCAGATGATCGACCATTACCTGGGCGATGTGCTCAAGGAAACCGGCAAGCTGGCCTTCGCCGGTGGTTGTGCGTTGAACGTCAAGCTGAACCAGAAAATCATCGCCCGCGACGACATCAAAGAATTGTTCGTCCAGCCTGCGTCCGGCGATGCCGGTACCGCGGTGGGTGCGGCCGCTTACGTGTCTCATGCTCGTGGTGTACCGGTCGAGAAGATGGAGCACGTCTACCTCGGCCCGTCCTACAGCAATGAAGACGTGATCGCGGCCTGCGCCCGTCACGCCGACAAGCCAAAGTGGCGCAAGCTCGACAACATGCCGGAGCAGATCGCCAAAATCATGGTCGATGGCAACCCGGTGGCCTGGTTCCAGGGCCGCATGGAGTTCGGTCCGCGTGCCTTGGGCGGTCGTTCGATCATTGGCTGCCCGAGCGTGGCCGGCGTGGCGGACCGTATCAACCATCAGATCAAGTTCCGCGAGCGCTGGAGGCCTTTCTGCCCGTCGATGCTCGACACCGTTGCGCCGCAAATGATCAAGATCGATCACCCGGCACCGTTCATGACCTTCACCTTCGAAGTGGCTGAAGAGTGGAAAACCCGCGTGCCGGAAGTCGTCCATGAAGACGGCACGTCCCGGGCCCAGGTGCTCAAGCGCGAATACAACCCGCGCTACTACGACATGATGAAGGCGTTGGAAGTACTGACCGGCAACGGTGTGTCGCTGAACACTTCGCTCAACCGTCGTGGCGAGCCGATGATCTGCTCGCCGACTGACGCCTTGAACATGTTCTTCGGTTCCGACCTGCAGTACCTGATCATGGAAGACATTCTGGTGGTCAAAGAAGGCGCGGACGCTTATGACTCGCTCGGCTGAACGCCATGTGCTGCAGTTCTGTCACGGCTATGACGGGCCGTTTCTGGACTGCGCCCGGCAGTACGCCAGCCTGTTCGCGGGGACCGGTTATCGCGTGACCACGGTGTTCCTGACCGGGGCTGCAGATAGCCAAGTCGCCGCGAACTGTGCGTCCGACGAGGTGCTGTTCATGGAGTACAGCTCCAAGGCCATTCGTGGCCTGAAGCTGGGCGCCATCGGCGATCTGCGCAAGATCGCCGCATCGCGCAACTTCAGTTTCTGCATCGCTCATCGTTTCAAACCGATCTACATCGCCCTGCTCGGCACCTCGTTGCCGGTGATTGGCGTGCATCACGCGTTTGGTGATTACCAGCGCCGCACCCGCAAGCTGTTCGCGCATATTTTCCGCAAACGCCTGAGCCTGCTCGGCGTCTCCGACGCGGTGCGTGACGACATGCGCCGTTGCTTGCCGAAATGGCCGCAGGAACGGATTCAGACGCTCTATAACCGGATTGATGTGCAGGCGTTGCAGGCCAGCCAAGTGTCGGTTCGCGAGGCCCGGGAAACCCTCGGTCTGTCGATGGATGCCTGGATTGTCGGCAACGTCGGGCGCCTGCATCCGGACAAGGATCAGACTACGTTGTTGCATGGTTTTGCCACCGCATTGCCGGGGTTGCCGGCCAACAGTCAGCTGGTGATTCTGGGCAGCGGTCGGCTGGAGCAGGACCTCAAGGCCCTGGCGCGCGAACTGGGTATCGGCGATCGCGTGCTGTTCCTCGGCCAGGTGCCCGAGGCGCGTCGCTACTTCCGCGCTTTCGATGTGTTTGCCTTGAGTTCCGATCATGAACCGTTCGGCATGGTATTGCTGGAGGCCATGGCCGCCGGTGTGCCGCTGCTCGCCACCGCGTGTGGTGGCGCCAGGGAAGTGGTCGAAGGTGTGGGCATTCTATTTCCGCTGGGCGATGCCGGGCACTTGGCTCAAGGGCTGCAACATCTGGCCGCGATGGACGAGCAGCAACGCCGGCAGTGCGCCGAGCTGATGTTCGACCGCTTGCGTGAGCGCTTCTCCGATCGCGCGGTGCGCGATGCTTTCTGGCATTTGCCGCACGTTACCGAACTGGCACCGAGGGGCTGATGCTCAACCGATTTCAAGGCTGGCGCGAGCGTGGCTGGGTGCAGGTCGACGCCTCGACTTATGCACAAACCTGGCAGCGTTTTGGCGGCAGCGTCGCGACTCATCCTCTGGTGGTCGAACGTCTGGCACAGTTGGCCGACATCCCGGTGCGTTACCTGGCTTGGGAGCAGGACGGCGAAGTGAAAGCCGCCATCCCGACCTGGGGGCGCGACCTGGCGCTGTCCAAGGACGTGCTCAAGCGCACGGGTAAAAAAGGCCTGTTCGACCTCGGCAATGCCGAACTGATTCTGCCGGCCGCCACCGATGCCCAGGCACCGCTGCGCCATCGGGGGCGTTACCTGTCGGCGCTGAGCGAAGGTCGTTTTACCGGTATCAAGCTGCAGACAGAACAACTGGCGCTGGCCCGTACGCCTGAAGAATTGTCGAAAAAGTTTCGCTACAACCAGCGCCGCGAGTTGCGTCTGCTGGAAGAGGCGGGCGGCGTGGTGCGGCCGGTTACCGAGTTTTCCAGCAGTGAACTGGCGGCGATCTATTGCGACCTGTTCCAGCGTCGCTGGGGCTTTCCGGCCACCGGTGCCGAGCGTATGGGCGAGGTGATCGAGTTGTTGCGCGAGTTGCTGATCGGCTCGGTGATTTTCCTCAACGACGCACCGATTGCGACTCAACTGGTGTACCGCGTCGAGGCGCCGGAATGGATCAGCGTCGAATACGTCAACGGCGGTGTCGATCCCGAGACCCGCGAATTCAGCCCTGGCAGCGTACTGAGCTTCCTCAACACCCAAAGCGCCTGGGAACATGCCCGCGCGTTGGATAAACCCCTGCGGTTTTCCTTTGGTCGAACCGACCGTGAGTACAAGGACCGTTGGTGCAATTCTGTGCCGGTCTTCACGGTATGAGCCAACCCATGAGCCGAAAACAGCAACTGCTCAAGCGCCATCGGCGCAACAAACGCATCGGCCTGTTGATTGCGTTGATGCTGCTGATCGCGATCGGCGTGCTGGTGGTCTGGTGGCTGCCGCTGGTGTTTGCGGTGCTGGGCTGGATCGCCCACGAGGCATGGTTTGCCGACCATCTGTTTTATTCCCCCCAAGACGATTACCAATACAGCTTCCCGCCGTATACACCACAGCCCAAGATCCATCTGGACGGTGAACGGCTGCGGCTGGATGAGGGTGTCATGCTGGTCGATGACGCCACGCTGGTACTGGCGTTGCGGGTGAAAAGTACTTGGCTGGGGCGCTTTATCGATCCGGTGGTCGAGTTGCTGGGGGGGGATAATCCCGACCGGCAAACTTTCGAGCGCGGTGTAAATGGGCTGCGTTATCTCAATCTCAGTGGTCAGTCACGGGTGCTGTCACAGGGTGAATTACGTTTGCGCGGGCGTTTCTGCCGATTGCTTGGTGAGCCAGTACTTTGGGCGTTCGAGCATCCGGATTACAGTCGTCAACGGGTGATGGTGATCGCCCCGCACGCCGACGACGCCGAGCTGGCGGCATTCGGGCTGTACAGTAGCGCAAGTCAGAGTTGGGTGGTGACCCTGACCGCCGGAGAAATTGAGGCCGGGCACTATCGACAGATGGGGCTCAATGATGTCGAAGCGTCCCGCATGAAAGGTTCACTGCGTGCCTGGGACAGTGTCAGTGTGCCGTTGTGGGGAGGTGTACCTCAGGAGCGCTGTATACAACTGGGGTACTTCTGCCTGCAATTGCCCGCCATGCAGAGAGCACCCGCCGAGGCCGTAGCGTCCCGCGAGGCACAGCTTGGCGATACCCGATATTTCCGACGGTTCAATCCGTTTGCCTTGGGCAGTGACGTTGATGGTCTGCCGTCCTGGAACAATCTGCTGGCGGATCTGCGTGAGTTGATCGAGCGCATTGAACCTCAGATCATTGTCTTGCCGCATCCACACTTTGACCCTCATCCAGACCATCTGTGCTCGCAGCAGGCAGTGATGCAGGCATTAAGCGGCACGACTTGGCAACCCGACACCTTATTGCATTACGCCAATCATTTGCACGACAACGATCGCTGGCCAATGGGCGATGCCGGTACAGGCGTAGCGCTGCCACCGCAGATGGATACGCATGAGCCGCTGCGGCCCTGGACGCTTTGTTTGTCCGCCGAAAAACAATGGCATAAGGCCATGTCGTTGGGCATGATGCACGACCTTCAGCCCGGGCCTCCCTTCAAGCGTCTACTTCGCCGGGCAATACAACGTTGCCTGGCGGCCCGACGCTGGCCGGCATTCGGCGAAAACGAGTTCTTCCGTAAAACAGTGCGACGCCACGAGTTGTTTTGGGTCCAAGAGCAGTCTGGAAAGAGAGAGTCCAATTGAAAGTTCTGTTTCTGGTTCAGAAGGAGCAGCGAGCGATCCTTGACCGACTGTATGACGGGATCGCCGAGCATTGCGAGTGCGACAAGCGTGAATTGACCAGTGCAGAGCAGGACGACTTGCGTGGCTACTTTCGCAGGCATGTCGATGTGACCCTTTATGACCGGATCGTGTTTTTCCTGCGCTTCAAAAAAGAAATCAGACAGGTGAGGTTCATACAAACCCTGCCCAATCTGGTTATTCTTGAACACGATGCGTACCAGAATTACATCCCGTGCAAATACACCGGGAAATTCAGTGCCCATTACCGCAAGTTGCCGTGGGTACGGGTGATCAGCTCGGGTTTCATGGTCAGCCAGCGCTTGCGTGATGAAGGTTTTGACGCGCACTTCGTGCCCAAGGGCTACGATCAGGCGCTGTTGCAAAACCGTCAGCGTGAGCGTGATATCGAGCTGGGTTTCGTTGGCAGTCTCAATAGTGTGGCGTATGCCGGTCGCAAGGCCATGCTCGAGTCGGTGGCCGACGTCGAAAACTTGCTGATCACTCGCACCGGGTCGGGTGAGGAGTACTGCGAGACGTTGAGCCGGATCCGTTACTTCGTGAGTGCCGATGTCGGCATGGGCGAATACATGATCAAGAATTTCGAGGCCATGGCCTGTGGTTGCGTGCTGTTTGCTTACGATCAAGGGGAAGCAGAGAATCGCGCGCTAGGTTTTGTTGATATGCAGAATATTGTGCTCTATCGGACACGCGACGAACTCAGAGAGAAACTCGCCGTGTTGCGCGCGTCCTCGCAACTGGCCGAGGCCATTTCGTTGGCCGGTCAGGCTCTGGTAGAGCAGCGCTATACCTTCCGGGCGGTGGGGCATGCGATTGTCGATGCCATGCGTGCGCCGTTGCGCGAGCGGGTGCCGCTGAGCTGGAAAGAGAAACTACGCTTGTCGTTGGGGCTGTGAAGCCGGGCGATTAAACAATAAATGGTGCGGTGTAAATAAATGCTGTTCAGCGATACTAGCGACATTTCGATCGTCATCACCAGTTGCGGCCGCTTCGATCTGTTGAAGCGGACTCTGGAGACACTTGACCGGTTCAACACGGCCCCCATCCGTAAAGTGTTCATTACCGAGGACTCCGGCGACAGTGCCGTAGAGGCCTGTATTCCGGAGCACTGGAGGGCGCACACCCAGTTCTTCATCAACAATCCGCGTCTGGGTCAGTTGCGATCCATCGATGCCGCCTATTCTCAGGTGCAGACGTCATGGATCTTCCATTGCGAAGACGACTGGGATTTTTATCGCGAAGGGTTTATAGAAGATTCCCAACGACTGTTGGAGGAGGATCCACAGGCGCTGCAGGTGTGGTTGCGCAGCTTCAATCATGACCTGATGGTTCACAGTCCTTATGTGTTCCTGGGCGAACGAAAAATCAGCCATGGCGTTCCTTTCTACATACTGGGCTCGCACAAGGCGGACTGGCAGGGTTTTTCCTTTAACCCAGGGCTACGCCGTCGCGCGGATTACCTGTTGCATGCACCGTATTCCGGGTTATCCGGAGAGAAAGACTTGTCGCGTCTGTATGCCGGGGAAAACCGCTATGCGTTGATTCTGGAAAACGACGCGGTATTGCACACCGGCTTCGGTGAACATGTGGTGGTTCCACAGGAGCGTGCGAACAAATTGAAGCGCAAACGTCTCGATCGGCTCAAGCTGATGGCAGCCCTTATTATCGGTTTGGCAACAGGTTGGGTGCTCCATGGGATTTAGCGGCGCGAAGCCTGGAAAGATCACCGTCACGTCTTATTTTGGAACGATGCTCTGTCTGTTTCTGCTGAGCTTCATAGTGGGCTGGTCGTCGAAGTGGACCAACAACCTGTTTTACGGACTGATGGTATTGCCGGGCCTGTTTTTCCTGATCAAGGAGCGCGGTAACGGCTTGCTCAAGCAGCCGTTGATGTGGGGCTGGCTGGCATTTCTTCTGTGGTTTGTGGTGCCTGCGGCGATTGCCGGACACTTGCAGTTCTACAAGCACATTTTCTATGTGCTGATGTTCGTCATGGTGCTCGGCGCATTCACCGAACCTCGCTTTTTCCGCAGCCCCCTGTTTGTTCGTGCGCAGTTCTGGATCCTGGCGGTGTACATTTTCGCCTGGGCGGTCTACAGCTGGGCAACTGGTGAGTATGCCGTCGGTAGTCGGGTGGCATTGCTTCCTGCACGTTTGCAGAACGTCATATATGCCGGTATCTGGCTGTTGTGCGCGCTGGCGCTGGCATTGCCATTCTGGCTCAGGGAACGCAAGTTCGTCGAAGCTGGCTTGGCCGTCGCTTTTTCGTTATTCGCGGTAGTCTACATTCTGCAGGCACGCACGGCGTTGGTAGGGGCCGTGTTCCTGGCGGGAATCTGGGTGCTTTATGGGATCTATCACAAGCCGCGGCAAGTTGGCGGCGGCGTCGCGATTAGTCTGATGCTCATGGGGCTGTTGTTCCTGGCGGTGCATAACGACGCCTGGTACCAGGCATTGTGGACGCGCGGCGATTCGTACCGCATCGAGATTTTCGAAGTCATGGTTGGCGAATGGCACCGTTGCGGCTGGGTACTGGGTTGCGGCATCGACTTCCACACCACTCAGGTGCTCGACGGCTGGATGCCGATCCAGCATCCGCACAATATTTTCGTCTCGCTGGGGCTTTACAGCGGCGCCGTCGCACTGGTGTTGTTCATCGCTGTGATGGCGGCCTCGCTTTGGCAGGCCTGGCGTATGCGTGATGAGTGGGGCGTGTATCTGGCGTGTGCGCTAGTGATGTTGAATTTCGACGGCGGCTTGTTGATCGGTAATCCAGACGAACTATGGCCATTGGTGCTGTTGCCGGCGGGGATGATCCTTTCTCGGGCATTGCAAGCGCAGCGCCAGGCACTAGTGTAATACCTGACCTTCGTCCCATCCCCAGGGACGAAGGTGTCTGGATCATTTTTGCAGAGCGATGCTCAGTTCCTCCGGGGAGCAGGTGCTCTGCGTCTGGCCATAATTCTTCATGAAGACTTCGCCGCGACCGTCGAGCAACCATAGGCGGTCTTGCGGGTATCTCACCATGTGCTTGAAGTTGCGCAGCCGTAGGCTCTTGCGCAGCGGACGGCGATAAACCCGCATGTCTGCAATATCGATCAGGCCCAGCTGATGCTCGGGCGTGAGCACGATATTGCCCAGGTGCGCTGAACGGAAGTAGATCCCGCGCTCATGCAAGGTGGCCATGAAGGCCCCCAGCTGACCGCGCAGTGGGTCGGCATCGTCCTGGGCATCCAGAAGTTGGCGCAGGGTCCGACCCGGTAACGGGTCGTAATGCACGGCATCGCGCTCGATGCTGGGGATGCGGTAGACCTGACGTATCGACGGGCAGGGAATCTGCCGCTCATGCAGTGCGTCGCAGTTGTCGGCAAAGCGTTTGGCGTAGGGGTACCAGGCAGCCGATGTCAGCAGGCGCTTGCGGCGAAACAGCTTGAGGATCGAGCCGTCCGTCAACCGCAGAACCTTGTCCCCGGAGCCATCGGCTTCAAGGACTTGTGCTCCCTCGCGCAGGGCGAGGTATCGGGGGTGGTCAAGCACTTGCATCAATACTCCAGGTTTCGACGCCGTGAGGCATGGATAGCCGGTCATGTTACCGCAGCTCAGTGACTAAAATGGCCTGTGTTACACTCGCGGGCTCTTTTCTCATACAACGGGTTCTCATGACTAGCCCTGATTCGCCTGCGCCGTCGAGCTTGAAAATTTACCTGCGCCTGCTGTCGTATGTGCGCCCGTACTGGGGCATGTTCGCCATCAGTATCGTCGGCTTCGTGATCTTTGCTTCGACGCAGCCCATGCTGGCCGGGATTCTCAAGTATTTCGTCGACGGCTTGAGCAACCCGGAAGCGGTGCTCTTTCCCAATGTGCCTTATCTGAAGGACTTGCAGCTGCTGATGGCCGTGCCGTTGCTGATCATCCTGATCGCCGCGTGGCAAGGCCTGGGCTCGTTTCTTGGCAACTACTATCTGGCGAAGGTTTCGCTGGGGTTGGTGCACGACTTGCGCGTCGAGCTGTTCAACAAGTTGCTGGTACTGCCTAACCGTTATTTCGACACCCATAACTCCGGGCATCTGATTTCACGCATCACCTTCAACGTGACCATGGTTACCGGCGCCGCCACCGACGCTATCAAGGTGGTGATCCGCGAAGGCCTGACTGTGGTGTTTCTGTTTGCCTACCTGTTGTGGATGAACTGGAAACTGACCCTGGTCATGCTGGCGATCTTGCCGCTCATCGCGATCATGGTCGGCAGCACCAGCAAGAAATTCCGCAAGCAGAGCAAGAAGATCCAGGTGGCCATGGGCGACGTGACCCACGTTGCGTCCGAGACCATCCAGGGGTATCGCGTTGTGCGCAGCTTCGGTGGCGAGAGCTATGAAGAGCGCCGCTTTGCCGAAGCCAGCCAGGGCAACACGGACAAGCAATTGCGCATGACCAAGACCGGCGCAGTCTACACGCCGATGCTGCAGTTGGTGATCTACAGCGCCATGGCCGCGCTGATGTTCCTGGTGCTGTTCCTGCGCGGCGATGCGACCGCCGGTGACCTGGTGGCATACATTACCGCCGCAGGCCTGTTACCCAAGCCGATTCGGCAGCTATCGGAAGTCAGCTCGACGATCCAGAAAGGCGTCGCCGGGGCCGAAAGCATTTTCGAGCAACTGGATGTCGAGCCGGAGCTGGACAAGGGTACAGTCGAGAAAGATCGGATCAACGGTCATCTGGAGGTGCGCAACCTGAGCTTCACCTATCCGGGAACCGACCGTGAAGTACTGAAAAACATCAGTTTCACCGCGGCACCGGGGCAAATGATCGCACTGGTGGGGCGTTCCGGCAGCGGCAAGTCGACGCTGGCCAGCCTGATTCCACGCTTCTATCACCACGAAACCGGCGAGATCCTGCTCGATGGCGTTGAAATCGAAGACTATCGCCTGCGCAATCTGCGTCGTCATGTTGCCCAGGTGACGCAACACGTCACGCTGTTCAATGACACGGTTGCCAACAACATCGCCTACGGTGATCTGGCCGGCGCGCCGCGTGCGGATATCGAGAAAGCTGCCCAAGACGCCTACGCCATGGATTTCATCGCCCAGCTGCCGCAGGGGCTGGACACCGATGTCGGCGAGAACGGTGTGCTCCTCTCCGGCGGTCAGCGACAGCGTCTGGCGATCGCCCGCGCCTTGCTGAAAAACGCGCCACTGTTGATTCTCGATGAAGCGACGTCGGCACTGGATACGGAGTCTGAACGGCACATTCAAGGCGCGCTGGATCGAGTCATGAAAGGTCGCACGACGCTGGTCATCGCTCATCGGTTGTCGACCATTGAGAAGGCTGACCTGATTCTGGTCATGGATCAGGGCCGGATCGTCGAGCGCGGCACCCATGCCGAGCTTCTGGCACAGAACGGCTACTACGCCCGCCTGAACGCCATGGGCCTCGATGCCCCGGCTGAAGACATCGCCTGACTCGATGCAAGGGTGAGCCCTGCTCACCCTTGCGTTCACCGGCGTGCAACGCGTCCGGTGGATTGTATCCAGACTTTTACGCTTGTTGACCAAACCGGAATAAATCTCGGCAACGCGCTTGTTAAGGTTCCTGAACGAACTTTGACTTCAAGCGATGGGGCAACCCTTTCGCGCGGGTACTGCCATGCTGCAACGCTATCTCTGGAAGCTCTTGCCCAAGTCGCAGCGGGCTTTTCTGCTGGGGCGCCTGTCGGTCGTGGACCGTCAGGTGGTCAACAAATCCATGTCGGCCAATCTGGGGTTTCCTCAGGCCTTCGAACAGCATTCCTGTCTATTCATTCATGTCCCCAAATGTGCCGGGAGCAGTGTGTGTGCAGCGCTGTTCGATGGCTGGAGCCCTGGGCACTTGCCGTTGTATTGGTACGAGCAGCAATTCCCCGAACAGTTTGCCACCAGTTTTAAGTTCGCCTTCGTTCGTGATCCGCTGGAAAGGGCTTACTCGGCTTATGCCTTTTTGCGCGGCAACGAGTTGGGTCGGCGCGACCAGGCGGCGCAGCAGCTGGTCAGCCACTACCGCGACTTCGATGATTTCGTCGCTCGCTGGCTGCATTCGGAGACGATCAGCCGACAAATACATTTTGCCGCGCAAACGGATTTTCTGACCGACTCTCTGGGGCATCTGGCCCCGGATTTCATCGGCTACCAGGAGCATCTGGAGCGAGATTTTCGCTTGGTCTGCGAACAGTTAGGCCACTCGGTGGTGTTACCTCACCTCAACGGCTCGCAACAGCGGCGTCCGATGCTTGCCCGCGATTTCTGCTCGGTGCGTACCCGTCGGCTGGTGCGACGGGTGTACCAGCGCGATTACGAAATGCTCGGTTATGAATGAGACCCTGTCGATGCCTGTTCCGGAGATCAGGCCTTACGATTTATCGCTGTCGAACCACGACCGCGCGGTTATCAAATCCCAGCACCCGCGCTGCCTCTGGCTGACGGGCCTTTCAGGCGCGGGCAAGTCGACCCTGGCCAATGCGCTGGAGCTGCAACTGAATCGGCATGGGCTGCACACGTTTCTGCTTGATGGTGACAACTTGCGCAATGGCCTGTGCCGCGATCTTGGGATGAGTGCCAAGTGTCGCCGGGAAAACATTCGACGCGTGGCCGAGGTGGCGCGGCTGATGGTCGACGCGGGTTTGATTGTGATTGTCGCGGCGATCTCGCCGTTTCGAGCCGAGCGAGACGCTGCCCGTCGGTTGTTTGCTGAGGGTGATTTCATTGAGGTGTATGTGAGCACGCCGTTCGCGGTATGCGCGCAACGCGACCCCAAAGGCTTGTATCAAGCGGCCCGGCAAGGGCGGATCAAGGACTTTACGGGTATCGACAGCCCTTATGAGGCGCCGCTGACGGCGGAGTGCGAGATCGATACCCAGGTGCTGCAACTTGAAGATGCTTGCCGTCGTTTATCACAATTTCTGCTCAATAAATGATCAGAAACCCCCGCTGATTCATCAGGTTGCAGCCGTCCAGCAAGCCAGCACCAACCCTGTGTTAATATCGCGCCCCTGTTCATTTTGTATGTGGGTTGCTCCATGAAGTTGTCCATGCCGCGATTCAATCAAGCCCCTGTCTTGGTGGTCGGCGATGTCATGCTCGACCGTTACTGGCATGGTGGTACCTCACGGATCTCCCCTGAGGCGCCGGTACCGGTCGTCAAGGTCGATCACATCGAGGACCGCCCGGGCGGTGCCGCCAACGTTGCCTTGAACATTGCCGCGCTCGGTGCGCCGGCCTCGCTGGTCGGTGTGACCGGCGACGACGAAGCCGCCGACAGCCTGGTCAATAGCCTCAAGGGCGCTGGCGTGCGAGCGTTGTTCCAGCGCATTGCGCACCAGCCGACCATCGTCAAGCTGCGGGTCATGAGCCGTCACCAGCAATTGCTGCGTATCGACTTCGAAGAATCCTTCGCAACCGACGCCCTGGCGCTGGGCGAGCAAGTCGACGAATTGCTCGAAGGCATCAAGGTGCTGGTGCTGTCCGACTATGGCAAAGGTGCGCTGAAAAACCATCAGGTACTGATCCAGGCCGCCCGTGCCCGGGGCATTCCGGTACTGGCTGATCCCAAGGGCAAGGATTTCTCGATCTACCGCGGTGCGAGCCTGATCACCCCGAACCTCAGCGAGTTTGAAACCATTGTTGGCGGTTGTGCCGATGAGCACGATCTGGTGAGCAAGGGCGCGCAACTGATGCACGACCTCGACCTCGGTGCGTTGCTGGTAACCCGTGGCGAGCACGGCATGACCTTGTTGCGCCCGGATCATCCGGCACTGCACCTGCCGGCCCGTGCCCGTGAAGTGTTCGACGTGACTGGCGCCGGCGACACGGTGATTTCTACCCTGGCGGCGGCGATCGCCGCTGGCGAAGAGCTGCCTCATGCGGTGGCCCTGGCTAATCTGGCGGCGGGCATCGTGGTTGGCAAGCTCGGTACTGCTGCCATCAGCGCACCGGAACTGCGTCGCGCGATTCAGCGTGAGGAAGGCTCCGAGCGCGGTGTGCTGGGCCTCGAGCAGTTGCTGCTGGCGGTCGATGACGCGCGAGCACACAAAGAGAAGATCGTGTTCACCAACGGTTGCTTCGACATCCTGCATGCCGGCCACGTGACTTACCTCGAACAGGCGCGCGCCCAGGGTGATCGCCTGATCGTGGCGGTCAATGACGATGCGTCGGTGAGCCGCTTGAAAGGGCCGGGTCGGCCGATCAACAGCGTCGACCGTCGCATGGCGGTACTGGCAGGTTTAGGCGCCGTGGATTGGGTGATCAGCTTCTCTGAAGGCACTCCCGAAAACCTGCTGCGTGCGGTCAAGCCGGATGTACTGGTCAAGGGCGGTGATTACGGGATCGACCAAGTGGTTGGCGCGGACATCGTCAGCGCTTACGGCGGGACCGTGAAAGTGCTGGGGCTGGTGGAAAACAGCTCAACCACGGCGATTGTCGAGAAGATTCGCAATCACTGATTTTGGATGAGGGCTTGCTGTGGCGAGGGGGCTTGCCCCCGTTCGGCTGCGAAGCAGTCGTAAAACCTCCCGCTGCGATATGTCAGTAAAACCGCGGTGACCGGATCAGGGGTTGCTTCGCGGCCCAACGGGGGCAAGCCCCCTCGCCACAAGTGTTCTATCGTGCTGCCTTGCGCGGCACGATTCTTTTCAGCAGTTGTTTCGCCTTCCCGCGTAACCGGGCCAAACCCGAATCCTTCCCCGGTGGGGTCAAACCCTGCTGTCGCACCCAATCCTTCCAGCGAATCCGTTCATCCCTCACCAGCCAGCCTTCCTGCCGGGCAAAACTCTCCGCCAGATACAACCCGCGGGTACTCGCCGGGTACAGGTGATCCTTTTTCAGGGTATAGAGCTCGGCCATCGGCTGACCGTCCTGCAGTGGCATCAAGTACAAATCGGGGCGTTTGCGATCGAGCCGGGCCACCAGTTGATCGCCCTCCAGCCGCTCGTCGACATGGAACAGGCTCAGGGATTTGGCTTCCTTGGGCACGTCCAGGCGCAAATCGTAGATCAATTGCAGCGAGGCTGTCGGCAAGTGCACGTAGGCCCGGGGACGTTCGATCAGCGGCATGTTCGCGCAGCGCACCGGCCGCGCCGAGCCGGAGAGTGGTGTCAGGCGAAACGGCAGGGCTTCGCGGTAGTGCAGGGCAGCCGAGTAGGGCGCTGGCAGCCAGGTTTCGTTGAAGCGCCCGCTGAGCCAGCCCTCCGGGGTTTCCAGCAGGCACTCTTCGGCAATTTCCTGGGTCGCCGTGTGCAACGGCAGGTTCAGCTCATGGGCCGGCACGTAGCCGGAGATCAGCTTGAGCACCACGTCGCCGCGATCCTGCCGACGCTGACGCACCAACACCCAGTAGTCGCGATTCTGCCAATGCAGGGTCAGGCGCACCGAAACCCCGAGGTTCGCCAGCTCCAGGGCAAACCGTTCGCTGTCGGCCACCGTCACCGGACGGCGGCGTTGCAGGGTCTGGGAAAAATTCAACGGCATCCCGACGCTCTGATAACTCAAACCTTCGGGTGTGGCTTCGACGAACAGCGGCAGGGTCTTGAAGTTGCTCGGGTTCTTTCTGATCAGCGTACGCGGCATGTCGGCTCCTGCTTAAGGCCGCGTGGGCGGCATCAATGGCTAGGGTCTGTTGACGGCCAGCGTCGCGGTCGTCACCAAACGTCAACAGACCCTATGAAGGACCTGGGCAACGGTCGCGACGTTATGGGCGAGGTGCAGCGGATTGATGGTCCCGACAATAGCACTGGCCACCCCCGGGTGTTCAAACAACAACTCGAAGCTGGCACGCACCGGATCAACGCCCGGGCTCAGGCACACATGGCCGCTGGCCAGGGCCTTTTTGACCAGGATCGCTTTGCCGTGAGCAGCAGCATAGTCAATGACTGGCTTCTCGTTCTGTTCGTTCAGATTGTAGGTGACCATTGCGCAATCACCTTGTTCCAGAGCCTTCAAACCGCCTTCGACGGTTTTACCGGAAAAGCCGAAACCGCGAATCTTGCCTTCGCGCTTGAGCTCGGCAAGGGTCGCATAGACCTCATTGTCGTTGAGGATCGCCAGGTCGTTGCCGTCGGAATGCACCAGCACCAGATCGATAAAGTCCGTTTCCAGGCGTTGCAGGCTGCGCTCCACCGAGAACCGGGTATGCGCGGCGCTGAAATCATGGCGGGACTGACCATCGGCGAACTCTTCACCGACCTTGCTGACGATTACCCAGTCCTGACGCTCCCCACGCAGCAACGGGCCGAGACGCTCTTCACTGCGGCCATAGGCCGGCGCGGTGTCGATCAGGTTGATGCCCAGGTCGCGCGCGAGTTTGAGCAGCCTGCGGGCGTCGTCGTCGCCGGGGATCTGAAAACCGTTGGGGTATTTCACCCCTTGATCGCGGCCAAGTTTCACTGTGCCCAGGCCCAGGGGCGATACCAGCAGGCCGGTGCTGCCCAGCGGGCGATGCAGGTCATGCAGGGTCGGTTGGCTCATGGCAGCAGTTGTTCCCAGGCAGGGACGCCCATCGGCGGTTTCGGCAGTTCCGGCAGCGGGGCTGGATGGCTCGGCTGAATACCGTCGCGTTGCAGTGTGGCGAAGACGCGGTCGGCGAAGTCCGGTGCCAGGGCCAGTTTGGTCGGCCAGCCCACCAGCAGACGATTCTGCTCGGCGAGGAAGGCGTTGTCCGGGCGGGTCAGGCCCGATTGCAGCGGCTCGGCGCGTTCGACCCGCAAGGTCGCCCACTGTGCGGTGCTCAGGTCGATCCACGGCAGAAGTTGGCCAAGTTCTTTCTGGGCGGCGGCAATTTGCGCGGCTGGCTCGCGGGCCACGCCTTCGGCTTCGGCGATGTCGCCGCCCACGTACCAGACCCACTGGCCATCGGCGGCCGGGTGAGTGGTCACGGTGACGCGAGGCTTCGGCCCGCCGCCCAGGCAGTGGGCGTACAGCGGTTTGAGGCTCGGGCCTTTGACGATGATCATGTGCAGGGGACGGCGCTGCATGGCCGGTTGGCTCAGGCCCAGCGCGGTCAGCAGGTCAGCGGTGCCGGCACCGGCACTGAGAACGATGCGCTGGGCGCGGATTTCGCGTTCGTCGACTTTCAAACCGACCAGTTCGCCATTCTCCAGCAGCGGTTCGATGTGTTGACCGGCCAACAGACCGTCGCCAGCCAGGTCGGCCAGGCGCTGGATCAGGCTTGGCACGTCGACCACCAGTTCTGTCAGGCGATAGACCTTGCCCTTGAAGCGCTTGTCTTGCAGCGCCGGCGGCAATTGATCACCTTTGACCTGATCGACCCGCCCGCGCACGGCTTTGCTGGCGAAAAAACTGGTGAGGTTGCCAGCGAGGGTGCCGGGGGACCAGAGGTAATGGGCATCGGACAATACACGCACGCCGGACAGGTCCAGTTCACCGTCGCCGGCCAGCGCCTCACGCCAGCGACGCGGCATGTCGGCAATGGCTTCCGAGGCGCCGGTCAGGGCACCGTGCAATGCGTACTTGGCACCGCCGTGGATGATGCCCTGGGACTTCAGGCTTTGCCCGCCACCGAGGCTGGCACTTTCCACCAGCACGGTCGAGAAACCCTGGCGGCGCAGGCGTGCATTCAGCCAGAGGCCGGCGACACCAGCGCCGACAATCAGAACGTCGGTGGAAATAACGGATGGCATGCAGCGACCTCAGTGTTCAAGACGAGGGCGCAGTATACAGACTCATGGATTGGAGGTTTTGCTGGCGATCAAGAGATCCATTGTGGCGAGGGGGCTTGCCCCCGTTCGACTGCGCAGCAGTCGTAAAGCCTGCCGCCGCAATATGTCAGAAAAAAGCGGTGACCGGATTCGGGGCCGCTTCGCGGCCCAACGGGGGCAAGCCCCCTCGCCACAAGAGGTTGATGTCGGCAGTTAATGCCCCGCGGTTTTCGAGAACAGCTGAATAACCACGACGCCCAGCACAATCAACGCCATCCCCAGCATTGCCGGCACATCCAGTTTCTGCCCGTAGATAAACAGCGCCGCGACGCTGACCATCACGATGCCCATGCCGGCCCACACCGCGTAGGCCACGCCGACCGGAACGCTGCGCACCACCAGGGTCAGCATCCCGAAAGCAATACCGTAACCGACGATGACCAGCAGCAACGGCAGTGGCGTGCTGATACCTTTGACCGCTTTCATCGAAACGGTGGCGATCACTTCGGCGCAGATGGCAATTGCGAGGTAGTAGTAAGCGGTCATGGGTCAATCCTCGTATGAAGTGTTGCTTTCTGAGGTCGGCATTCTAGAGATCCGCCAGATGCGGTAAAGTCATTACCTATCTGTTCTGGAGATGGGTTGAGCCATGAATATGCAATGGAGTCTGGAACAGCTGCACTTGTTTGTCAGTGTCGCGGAACAACGTTCCTTTTCCGCGGTGGCGCGGGATCAGCGCAAGGCGCAGTCGGCGGTCAGCAGTTCGATTGCGCTGCTGGAAGAAGACCTGGGTGTGAGCCTGTTCGATCGCAGCAGTGGTCGCCAGCCGAAACTCACCGAAGCCGGCACCGCGCTGCTTGAAGAGGCGCGGGAAGTGCTGCGCCAATGTGAGCGCCTCAACGGCCGGGCACTAGCGATGATGCGCGGCCAGGAAGCGAGTTTGCGGGTGGCTCAGGACGAGGCAATGCCTTATCAGGCAGTGGTTGAAAGCTTCGAAGCCCTGGCCGAACAATTTCCCAGCCTCGAAGTGCAGCTGACCAGTGCGGCCCAGGGTGATGTCGCGCGCAAACTGGTGGAGCGTCGGGCCGACCTGGGCTTGCTGTTTTATCACGAGCAGATTCCCGAAGCCCTTGAGCGCCGAGTGCTGGGCAGCGTTGAAATGGTCACGGTGTGCGGCGTGGGGCATCCATTGGCGCAACAGACGCAGGTCAATTGCCAGCAACTGGCGCAGCATCGACAGTTGCTGATGTCCACGCAGTCCAGCGTCTATCCCGGCAGTGAGCCGGCCAGCCCGCAGGTCTGGCGGGCCGACAGTTTCTATGTGATGGCCGAATGGGTGATGCGCGGCCTCGGCTGGGCCTGGCTGCCGCGCCACGTGGTGCAGTACCCGGCGTATCAGAATCTGATGGTCGAACTGACCAGCGAATGGACGCCGCCGGCATTGATTGTGGAGCTGGTCTGGCGCCGCGACGAGCCCCTCGGCCCGGCAGCCCGTTGGCTGGCGGAACGTTTTGCCGTGCACTTGCAGGCGATTGGCTAAAAAACCGATAAACTCCGCCGCCATGAATAGAACCCTCTACACCGCGCTGTTTTACCTGGGGCTGCCATTGGTAGCGATTCGGCTTTGGTTGCGGGCGCGCAAGGCGCCGGCGTACGCCAAGCGCATTGGCGAGCGTTTCTCCCTCGCGCTACCGGCGATGAAGCCGGACGGCCTTTGGGTGCACGCGGTGTCGGTGGGCGAAAGCATTGCCGCGGCGCCGATGATCCGTGCCTTGCTGCAGCGATATCCGACGCTGCCGATCACCGTCACCTGCATGACCCCGACCGGGTCCGAGCGCATCCAGGCGCTGTTTGCCAACGAGCCGCGCATTCAGCACTGCTATTTGCCCTATGACTTGCCTTGCGCTGCGGCGCGATTCCTTGATAGGGCCCGGCCGAAACTGGCGGTGATCATGGAAACCGAGCTCTGGCCCAACCATATCCATCAGTGTGCCAAGCGTGGAATTCCCGTGGCCCTGGCCAATGCGCGACTGTCTGAGCACTCGGCCAAAGGTTATGGCCGCTTCCATAAACTGACCCGGCCGATGCTCGCCGAGATGAGCCTGTTCGCAGTGCAGACCGAAGCCGAGGCGCAGCGTTTCCGCGATTTGGGTGCACGCCCAGAAACCGTCGAAGTGACTGGTTCGATCAAGTTCGACCTGACCATCGACCCGCAACTGCTGCAGCGTGCTGCCGAGCTGCGCGGACAATGGCAGGCGCAGGATCGCCCGGTGTGGATCGCCGCGAGCACCCATGAAGGTGAAGACGAAGTGGTGCTCGATGCCCATCGTCGGCTGTTGGCCAATCATCCCGATGCCTTGTTGATTCTGGTACCGCGTCATCCGGAGCGCTTCAACCCGGTGTTTGAGTTGTGCCGGCAAAAAGGTTTCACCACGGTACGGCGTTCGACGGGCGAGCCGGTGACTGCAGACACTTCGGTGTTGCTGGGCGACACCATGGGCGAGTTGCTGTTTCTCTACGCCTTGGCCGACAGCGCTTTCGTCGGCGGCAGCCTGGTGCCCAATGGTGGCCATAACCTGCTGGAGCCGGCGGCCTTGGCCAAACCGGTGCTCAGCGGGCCGCACCTGTTCAACTTCTTCGAAATCGCCGCGCAGTTGCGCAGCGCCGGGGCGCTGGCCGAGGTCGATGATGCTGAAGGTCTGGCACTGGCGGTGCAGCGGCTGTTCGAACTGCCGCGTGATGCTCAACGGATGGCGGAGGCGGGGCTGAAGGTGATGCGCACCAATCAGGGCGCGCTGCAGCGGTTGCTGGATGGGTTGGGCAGGTTGATCGACAAGTCTTGAGTTTGTCACCGACCAATTGTGGCGAGGGAGCAAGCTCCCTCGCCACAGGTTTACCTTTTAATGAGCGGGATTAGCTCGTAACTGCTCCGCCGCAGCCTTCGCCAGATCCGGCGGCAAGAAGTCCTTGTCCGGGTTGTAGTCGGCTTTGAGGTAACGCGTCAGGTCCTGCAAATCCCCCGGGTTCAAGGTGCCGGCGGCCTGCTTCAGGCGCAGATTGTCGAGGATGTAGTCGTAGCGGGTGTTGTTGTAGTTGCGCACCGAGGTGTACAGCTGACGCTGGGCATCGAGCACGTCGACGATGTTGCGCGTCCCCACCTGATAACCGATTTCGGTCGCTTCCACCGCGCTCTGGTTGGAAATAATCGACTGCCGACGCGCCTGCACCTGCTCGACGTCGGTGTTCACGGCGCGGTGCAGATTGCGGGTGTTTTCCACGACCTGGCGACGCAGGGCTTCGCGTTGTTGCTCGGTCTGATCCAGCCGTGAGTAAGACTCGCGCACCTGGGAGCTGGTCAGTCCGCCGCTGTAGATCGGGATGCTCAGTTGCAGGCCGACGGTGCGTTGTTCGACATCGCCACCGTAACGCACACCGGTCGCGCTCGGGTTTTCAAAGCCGAGGGCGTCGTTATCACCTTTCTTGTATTGCGCGACCGCATCCAGGGTGGGTGCATGCCCGGCCTTGCGCTGCTTGAGGGTTTCTTCGGCGGCGCTCACCGCGTAGTTGCTGGCCAGCAAATTCAGGTTCTGTTTGGCCGCGGTATCGACCCAAGCCTTGGCGTCGTTCGGTGCCGGCGGCAGGATCGGCAAGGTGTGGACGATGCCCTGGATCGAGTTGTACTGACGGTTGGTCAGGGTGATCAGCGCTTCGAACGCGTCATCCACCTGACGCTGGGCGAGAATCCGGTTGGCCCTCGCCGTGTCGTAACTGGCCTGGGATTGCAGCACATCGGTCTTGTCCGACAGGCCGACGTCAAAGCGCTCGTTGGACTGGTCGAGCTGGCGTTTGAAGGCTGCTTCTTCGGCTTTGGTCGAGGCCAGGTTGTCCTGGCTGCGCAGCACGTTGAAGTAGCTTTCGGCACTTTGCAGGATCAGGTTCTGTTCGGTGGCCGAGAGTTGTAAGGCGGCCTGTTCGTTGACGTCCTTGGCGGCCTGGAACTGGAACCAGCGGTCGGCGCGGAAAATCGGTTGCGACAGGGTCGCCTGATACACCGTGCCGCTGCGGGTCGAGGTCACCGATGGCTGATCGAGCGCGGTACGGGTGTTGTTCATGTCGGCACCGGCCGACAGGTTGGGTAGCAGCCCGGCGCGGGCCTGGGGCACGACTTCCTTCTGGGCGCCGTATTGGGCACGGGCGGCGGCGATATCGGCGTTGTTGTCCACCGCTTCCTGATAGACGCTGACCAGGTCGGTTTTGGTCGATAAGGGCGCTTCTGCTGCCCAAGCCATTCCATTGGACGCACAAGACACGGCAAGGGCCAGTGAGAGTTTGCGCAGCATGAGGCCATCCCTAAAAATTACGCTGATAATTTGAGCGTCAAGGCTACGGTGCGGCGCCCTGCAGCGTCAAGGCAGAGCGTCAAGGCGCGGCACGGCGTAGCGAGTGTAGTTGCACGCAGGCACGGCAACAATCCGCTGATTGCGCCATTCATCATGGTGTTTACCGTGGTGTTGGCGTTCTTTGCCGGTTATGTCTAGACTGGCCGGGTTCTTGTCGGGGTGCCTTGCTATGAGGCTGAGATCGAATAATTTCGGATCCCGTTGAACCTGATCAGGTTAGCGCCTGCGTAGGGAACAAGATTTCTCGTCACCCGGCGAGTCCTCTTGTGCTTCGTCCGGGATGTTGTTCGACAATCGAACACCCCTCGAGCATTGAGCACAGCACCTGCTGGAATCTCCAGCGCCCGTGCGTCCATTCGTTTACAGGTTCGCTCCGACAAAAATCCACTGCCTGGATGTGTGTCTGGAGAGCCCGTGATGACTACAAAATCAAAAATCGCAACCAACCTGAGTGACTCGGCCAAGGTCGATCAGCAATCGGTTCAGCCGTTTACCCGCTCGCAAAAAATCTACGTTCAGGGCACACGCCCGGACATCCTCGTGCCGATGCGCGAAATCAGCCTGGATGTGACCCCGACTGACTTCGGCGGCGAAATCAACGCGCCGGTGGTGGTGTATGACACCTCGGGCCCGTACACCGACCCCAATGTCACCATCGATGTGCGCAAAGGCCTGGGCGATGTGCGGTCGCCGTGGATCGAATCCCGTGGCGACACCGAGCGCCTGTCCGGCCTGAGCTCCAACTTCGGCCAGGAACGCCTCGCTGACCCGGAACTGACCAAGCTGCGTTTCGCCCACGTCAACAACCCGCGCCGCGCCAAGCCGGGTGCCAACGTCAGCCAGATGCACTACGCCCGTAAAGGCATCATCACCGCCGAGATGGAATACGTCGCCATCCGCGAAAACATGAAGCTCGAAGTGGCCCGCGCCGCCGGCCTGCTGGACCAGCAACACGCCGGCCACAGCTTTGGCGCCAGCGTGCCGAAAATCATCACCCCGGAATTCGTCCGTGAAGAGATCGCCCGCGGTCGCGCGATCATTCCGGCCAACATCAACCACACCGAACTGGAACCGATGATCATCGGCCGTAACTTCCTGGTGAAGATCAACGGCAACATCGGCAACAGTGCCTTGGGTTCGTCCATCGAAGAAGAAGTGGCGAAACTGACCTGGGGCATTCGCTGGGGTTCGGACACGGTCATGGACCTGTCCACCGGCAAACACATTCACGAAACCCGCGAATGGATCATCCGTAACTCGCCGGTGCCGATCGGTACCGTGCCGATCTATCAGGCACTGGAGAAGGTCAATGGCGTCGCCGAAGACCTGACCTGGGAGTTGTTCCGCGACACACTGATCGAACAGGCCGAGCAGGGCGTCGACTACTTCACCATCCACGCCGGCGTGTTGCTGCGCTACGTGCCGCTGACTGCCAAGCGCGTGACCGGCATCGTCTCCCGTGGCGGTTCGATCATGGCCAAGTGGTGCCTGGCGCACCACAAGGAAAACTTCCTCTACACCCATTTCGAAGACATCTGCGAAATCATGAAGGCCTACGACGTCAGCTTCTCGCTGGGCGATGGCCTGCGTCCGGGCTCGATTGCCGACGCCAACGACGAAGCGCAATTCGGTGAGCTGGAAACCCTCGGCGAGCTGACCAAAATCGCCTGGAAACACGACGTGCAGTGCATGATCGAAGGCCCGGGCCACGTGCCGATGCAGTTGATCAAAGAGAACATGGACAAGCAGCTGGAGTGCTGTGACGAGGCGCCGTTCTACACCCTCGGCCCACTGACCACCGACATCGCCCCAGGCTACGACCACATCACTTCCGGTATCGGTGCGGCGATGATCGGCTGGTTCGGTTGCGCCATGCTCTGCTACGTGACGCCGAAAGAGCACTTGGGCCTGCCGAACAAGGATGACGTGAAGACCGGGATCATCACCTACAAGATCGCCGCTCACGCCGCCGACCTGGCCAAAGGGCATCCGGGGGCACAGATTCGCGACAATGCCTTGAGCAAGGCGCGTTTCGAATTCCGTTGGGAAGACCAGTTCAACCTGGGCCTCGATCCGGATACCGCACGCTCGTACCACGATGAAACCCTGCCGAAGGATTCGGCCAAGGTCGCGCACTTCTGCTCCATGTGCGGGCCGAAATTCTGCTCGATGAAGATCACCCAGGAAGTCCGTGAATATGCGGCCAACCAGCGGATCGAAACCGTCGATGCCGAAGTCGCCAAGGGACTGGCGGAACAGGCTGAGCGGTTCAAGCAGGAAGGCAGTCAGCTGTACAAGAAGGTTTGATCTGACCGGCGCACTCGGGTGCGCCGCTTACCCTTGTGGCGAGGGAGCAAGCTCCCTCGCCACAAGGGGTGGTCAACACCACAACACATGTTCCTCTGAGATAACACCCTTGAGCATTCAACCCAGCACTTATTCCCCGGACATCGCGGTGCCGACCGACAAGCGCGTCTTCGACGGTCGTGATCTGTTTTCCCTGTGGTTCTCCCTCGGCATCGGCCTGATGGTATTGCAGACCGGCGCTTTGCTCGCGCCGGGTCTGGGTCTGTCCGGTTCATTGCTGGCGATTTTTCTCGGCACGCTGGTCGGCGTGCTGTTGCTGGCCGCTGTCGGCGTGATCGGCAGTGACACCGGCCTGTCATCGATGGCCGCGCTCAAACTCAGCCTCGGTGCAAAAGGCGCAAGCCTTCCGGCGGTGCTGAACCTGCTGCAACTGATCGGTTGGGGTTCGTTCGAAATCATCGTGATGCGCGACGCCGCCAGCCTGCTCGGCGCCCGTGCATTCAGCGAAGGCAGCCTGTGGTCGAACCCATTGCTGTGGACGCTGTTCTTCGGTGCACTGGCCACCTTGCTGGCGGTCAGCGGTCCGCTGACGTTCGTGCGCAAGATCCTGCGCAAGTGGGGCATCTGGCTGTTGCTGGCCGCGTGCATCTGGCTGACCTGGAACCTGTTCGCCAAGGCCGACCTTGCCGCGCTGTGGGCGCAGGCCGGTGATGGTTCGATGCCGTTCGCCGTGGGCTTTGACATTGCGATCGCGATGCCGCTGTCCTGGCTGCCGCTGATTGCCGACTACTCACGCTTCGGCAGGCGTGCGAAGAATGTCTTCGGCGGTACGGCGTTGGGTTTCTTTATCGGTAACTTCTGGCTGATGAGCCTGGGCGTGGCGTACACCCTGGCGTTTGCGCCGAGTGGTGAAGTGAATGCCTTGCTGCTGGCGCTGGCCGGTGCGGGCCTGGGGATTCCGTTGCTGCTGATTCTGTTGGATGAATCAGAAAATGCCTTTGCCGATATTCATTCGGCGGCGGTGTCCAGCGGGATTCTGTTGCGCTTGAAAGTCGAGCATCTGGCCTTGGCCATCGGCGTGATCTGCACGCTGATCGCATGCCTGGCGCCATTGGCCCAGTACCAGAATTTCCTGCTGTTGATCGGTTCGGTGTTTGCGCCGCTGTTTGGCGTGGTGCTGGTGGATCACTTCATCCTGCGCAAACGCAGTGCCCGTGTGGCATCGGCTGCCTTGCGCTGGCCGGCGTTGCTCGCCTGGCTGGGCGGGGTGAGCACCTATCACTTGCTGGCCAATCTCTATCCGGACATCGGCGCAACCCTGCCGTCGCTGGTACTGGCAGGGCTGCTGCAACTGGTGCTTGGTCGAGCCTTCAGCTACGGCCGGGAAACAGCTCAAGCTTGAGAATGCCGTTCAGGCGTGGGTAGGGGATCTTCAGTTCGACGTGGCCCAATGCGTAAGGCGCAAGGGTGCTCACCTCGTACTTGAGGATCACCCCGCCGTACGTCAACGCTACGTTCTGGGTTTTCACGAACGGCCAGCTCTTGACGAACTCTGGCTCCTGATCGAGTTTGGTGCTGATCAACCAGCTGTTGTGCGCCACTTGGGCCGCTTTCCAGAACGCTTCTTCCTGCCCCGGGATCACCATATCCGACAGCGTCAGCACTTTATGCTGCTGACGCGAGTAGTTGATGAAACCGCGGCCCGGCGTGCCATGGGCACCGCCGCTGTCCAGATAGCTGGACAATTCAATGATCACCAAGCCGTCATGCTGCTCACGTACCTTGGCTTGCAAGTAGCTGCTGTAGCGCGGCTCGGCGCTGTTCAGAAATTGCTCGCGATACGCTGCCAGCGTCGGCGCTACAGGGGCGTCGGGTGAGGTGCGGGTCATTTGCAGCAAACGTTTTTCGATGATGCCGTCAAGCGCAGGCTCAGCCGGGAAGTGCAGCGTATCGATGTTCACCAGCGGGCAGTCAGGGTTGGCGCAACCCGGTTTCAGCTGTTCGGAAGCGTCGCGGGTGGTTTCCAGCGGCGCCCGGTAATTGGGCTGGAAAAGACTCTGGCACGCACCCAGGGTCAGGGCGATGGCGGCCACGGAGGCGATCTTGAAAAGCGACATGGGCGTCCTTAATGAAACAGGGGAAGGCGAAAAGTTACCCGCTTCGACTCTCAACGAGGCAGTCAGTTCGCCACTAAGCTAATTAGAGTTGGTTTCGCCCTCACCGTCTATCCCGCTGACTGTAAAGGGGCTGCATCAAACATCGCGGGCGCGTTAGGATGGCGCGAAGTCGAGGTTGCAAGTAACCAAAAGGAGCCTCGTAACGGATTTGCAGTAAACGAGGATTGTCATGACTGATTTTGCCAACGCCATTCCGACCGCCGTTGATATCGTTCGGCGTGAAAAGTGCTACGAGGGCTTCTACAAGCTCGACCGCGTGCACTTGCGCCACGAATTGTTCGACGGTGGCATGAGTCGCGAGATCAATCGTGAAGTGTTCTTGCGCCACGATGCGGTGTGTGTGCTGCCTTATGATCCACAGCGCGACGAAGTGGTGCTGATCGAGCAGTTTCGCGTCGGCGCCATGGGCAAGACCGACAATCCGTGGCTGATCGAACTGGTCGCCGGTCTGATCGACAAGGATGAAATACCGGAAGAAGTTGCTCACCGCGAAGCGCAGGAGGAAGCTGGACTTGTATTCGGGGCGCTCTGGCCGATGACCAAATATTTTCCATCGCCGGGTGGCAGTAATGAGTTTGTGCATTTGTATCTGGGGCGTTGTGACAGTGCCGGGGTTGGCGGCCTGCATGGGCTGGAGGAAGAGGCAGAAGATATTCGCGTCACGGTCTGGGCTTTCGAAGATGCCCTGCAAGCCGTGCGTGACGGACGTATTGCCAACGCGGCGAGCATCATTGCCTTGCAATGGCTGGCTTTGAACCGCGTGGAAGTGAGGGGGTTATGGTCGTAAACAAGCTGCGCGATCGCTATCGGGTTGATCTGGTGGGGCTGCAAGCTTCCTGCGAGGCCAACTACGCGCGCCTGATGCGACTGTTGCCGGACATGCGCAACGATCCGGCGGCCCGGCGCATTGCCGTGACCCAGGGTGACCAGATGCTTGGCGTGCTGGCCCTGGAAGTGCTGCAAGCCTGTCCATACACCACCACCCTGCAAGTGCGTCAGGAACACAGCCTGCCCTGGTTGCCGGTGCCGCAACTGGAAGTGCAGGTGTATCACGACGCGCGCATGGCTGAAGTTATCAGTGCCGAACATGCACGACGCTTTCGCGGCATCTATCCTTACCCGAACGCCGCGATGCATCAGCCGGACGAAAAGGCTCAACTCAATCTGTTCCTGGGGGAATGGCTGAGTCATTGCCTGGCTTGCGGACACGAGTACGCCGTTGTGCGCTAAGAGTGCTGTGTAGTTGTGAACTGCTTCCGGTTCACAGGTTTCCTCTTTTGATCGTCCCCCAGCATAATTGCGGCACTTTCCAATCCCGTGATCACGCCCTGGGAGAACGCCTTGCCGAGCGTATCCACTTTGACCACCGCCGATCCGGCGTTGCTGGTGCAACTCTCCGACAGTCATCTGTTTGCCGAGGCGGACGCGACGTTGCTGGGCATGAATACCCGCGACAGCCTGCAACAGGTGATCGAGCTGGTATTGAAGCAGCAGCCGCGGATCGATCTGATGATCGCCAGTGGTGATCTGTCCCAGGACGGGACGCTGGAGTCATACCAGTTGTTTCGCGACCTGACGCGGCAGATCGATGCCCCGGCGCGCTGGATTCCCGGTAATCATGACGAGCCGCGGATCATGGCCGAGGCCGCCGTGCAAAGTGCGCTGCTGGAGCCGGTGGTGGACATCGGCAACTGGCGGGTTACGTTGCTCGATTCGGCGGTGCCGGGGTCGGTGCCGGGGTATTTGCAGGATGAGCAGTTGCAATTGCTCGTGCGCTCGTTGAGCGAGGCGCCGCAGCGGCATCATCTGGTGTGTTTCCATCATCATCCGGTGTCGATCGGGTGTGCGTGGATGGAGCCCATTGGATTGCGCAATCCAGAGGCGTTGTTCGCGGTGCTGGATCGATTTCCGCAGGTGCGTGCGGTGCTTTGGGGGCATGTTCATCAGGAAATTGACCAGATGCGCAACGGTGTTCGCCTGATCGCATCGCCCTCGACCTGCATCCAGTTCGAGCCGGGCAGCGACGATTTCAAGGTGAGTGAGCAGGCGCCGGGGTATCGGTGGTTGCGGCTGTTGCCCGATGGTCAGCTTGAAACTGGCGTTGAGCGCGTGACCGGGTTCGATTTCCAGATTGATTACGGCTCCAACGGCTACTGATTTCTTTGTCATTTTCAAAGGCCGAGGCGTGGCCATTGCGAGCTTGCCCGCGATGGCATTCGCTCAGGCGACATGAATCCCACGCATGTCCCCGATTCCCCCCGAGTCCCTGTAAACTCCGCCTTCTTTACCCGACGCACAGGGAGCTCAAATGTCTGGTTCGATCCTTTATATCCATGGTTTTAACAGCGCGCCGGCGTCGAAAAAGGCCTGTCAGTTGATGAATGTGATGGAACGGCTGGGCTTGAGCGATCAGTTGCGTGTACCGGCCCTGCATCACCATCCCCGTGAGGCCATCGCTCAGCTGGAACAGGCGATTGTGGAGCTGGGGCGGCCACTGCTGGTCGGCAGCTCACTCGGCGGCTACTATGCGACTCACTTGGCCGAGCGCCATGGCTTGAAAGCCCTGTTGATCAACCCTGCCGTCAGCCCACACCGGATGTTCGACGGGTTTCTGGGGACGCAGAAAAACCTGTATACCGATGAGACCTGGGAAATGACCCACGACCACGTGACGGCCCTGGCCGAGCTGGAAGTGCCGGCGCCCCAGGATCCGCAGCGGTTTCAGGTATGGTTGCAAACTGGCGATGAAACACTGGACTATCGCCTCGCCCAGCAATATTACCGGGCCTGTGCCTTGCGCATTCAGGCCGGCGGCGACCATAGTTTCCAGGGTTTTGCCGCGCAACTGCCGGCAATATTGAGTTTTGCCGGCATCGGCGCAGATTTGTATCAGGCGATCGATTTCACAGCACTGTGATCATTGCCCCCTATTTTCACTGAACACTGACGACGAGACCCCATGGCCACTCCCAGCGCTAGCTCTTATAACGCAGACGCCATCGAAGTCCTCTCGGGCCTCGACCCGGTGCGCAAACGCCCCGGCATGTACACCGACACCAGTCGGCCGAACCACCTCGCCCAGGAAGTCATCGACAACAGCGTCGACGAAGCCTTGGCCGGGCATGCAACGTCGGTGCAGGTCATCCTGCACGCCGATCACTCCCTGGAAGTCAGCGATGACGGCCGTGGCATGCCGGTGGACATTCACCCGGAAGAGGGTGTTTCGGGCGTCGAGCTGATCCTCACCAAACTCCATGCGGGCGGCAAGTTTTCCAACAAGAACTACCAGTTCTCCGGCGGTTTGCACGGGGTGGGTATTTCCGTGGTCAACGCCTTGTCGACCGAAGTCCGGGTGCGTGTAAAACGCGACGGCAACGAATACCAGATGACCTTCGCCGACGGTTACAAGAAAACCGAGCTGGAAGTCATCGGCACCGTCGGCAAGCGCAATACCGGCACCAGCGTGTTCTTCGCACCGGACCCGAAGTATTTCGATTCACCGAAATTCTCCATCAGCCGCCTCAAGCATGTGCTCAAGGCCAAGGCCGTTCTGTGCCCAGGGTTGCTGGTCAGTTTTGAAGACAAGGCCACCGGCGAGAAAGTCGAATGGCATTACGAAGACGGCCTGCGCTCCTACCTGGTAGACGCGGTCAGCGAATTCGAACGCCTGCCTGACGAGCCGTTCTGCGGCAGCCTGGCCGGTAACAAGGAAGCCGTCGATTGGGCGTTGCTGTGGTTGCCCGAGGGCGGCGACAGCGTTCAGGAAAGCTACGTCAACCTGATCCCGACAGCCCAGGGCGGTACTCACGTCAACGGTCTGCGTCAGGGCTTGCTCGACGCCATGCGCGAGTTCTGCGAGTTCCGCAGCCTGTTGCCGCGTGGTGTGAAGCTGGCGCCGGAAGACGTCTGGGAGCGTATCGCTTTCGTCCTGTCGATGAAGATGCAGGAACCGCAATTCTCCGGCCAGACCAAGGAGCGCCTGTCCTCCCGTGAAGCGGCCGCCTTCGTTTCCGGTGTGGTCAAGGATGCTTTCAGCCTGTGGCTCAACGCCAACCCGGAAACCGGCATGTTGCTGGCTGAACTGGCGATCAACAACGCCGGCCGTCGTCTGAAGGCCAGCAAGAAGGTCGAGCGTAAACGCATTACCCAAGGGCCGGCATTGCCGGGCAAACTCGCCGACTGCGCCGGGCAAGACCCGATGCGTTCCGAGTTGTTCCTGGTGGAAGGTGATTCCGCCGGTGGTTCGGCCAAGCAGGCGCGGGACAAAGAGTTTCAGGCGATCCTGCCGTTGCGCGGCAAGATCCTGAACACCTGGGAAGTCGACGGCAGCGAAGTGCTGGCCAGCCAGGAAGTGCACAACATCGCCGTGGCGATTGGTGTCGACCCGGGCGCGGCGGACATGAGCCAGTTGCGTTACGGCAAGATCTGCATCCTCGCCGACGCCGACTCCGACGGTCTGCACATCGCAACCTTGCTCTGCGCCTTGTTCGTCCAGCATTTCCGCCCGCTGGTGGATGCCGGTCACGTCTACGTCGCCATGCCGCCGCTGTACCGTATCGACCTGGGCAAAGAAATCTACTACGCCCTCGACGAGGCCGAGCGCGACGGCATCCTCGATCGCCTGGTGGCCGAGAAGAAACGTGGCAAGCCGCAGGTCACCCGATTCAAGGGGCTGGGTGAAATGAACCCGCCACAGTTGCGCGAAACCACCATGGACCCGAACACGCGGCGCCTGGTGCAACTGACGCTGGGTGAAGATTTCGCCGAAACCTCGGAAATGATGGATATGTTGCTGGCGAAAAAACGCGCGGGCGATCGCAAGACCTGGCTGGAATCCAAAGGCAACCTGGCCGAGGTTTTGGGCTGATGCGCTTTGGCTGGGCCCTGGCGTGTGCGTTGCTGCTGACTTCGGTGACGGTTTCTGCCGAGCCTGCGCCAGAGCTGCGCCTGTTGTCCGAACATGCCGTCGACGGCATGCGCGGCGGCAATCTGTCAGGGTTGGCCCAGTGTGGCAAGGAGCTGTGGACCGTTTCGGATCGCGACGATGATCAAATCTATCGCCTCGACACCCGCAACCCCACCTGGCAAGCCGAAACCGTGCACATTGACGTACCCCTGGTGCCCGACACCGGTTTGCCTTGGGGCTTGCGCGCGCGGACTTGGGCGGCATCGTTCGTGCGGGGCGGGGATCTGGATTTCGAAGGCATCACCTGTGACAGCGCGGGCAATCGTTACATCGTCAGCGAAGGCCACGCCGCGGTGTTGCAAGTACCGCCAACCGGGCCTGCGTCCTGGCTGAAAATCTCGCCGATGCTGGTTCGCGAAGCGCGGGCGAGCGGCATGTTGTTGCACTTCAATGCATTATTTGAAGGCTTGGCGATCAATCCGGCCGGTGACACGCTGTGGCTGGCCGCCGAACGTGAGCGCCGCGGTTTGCTGCTGATCAAGCGCCAGCAAACAGTGTGGGACTGCGACGGTAGCTGTGTGCTGCTGAGTGAAGGCGGGATGGAAATGCAGCCAGCGCAATTTCCCCACGCCAGAGCGCGCCCTCGGGATTTTGCTGATCTGTCATTGTTTGACGGCAAACTGTTTACCCTTGAGCGCAATGCCTTCCAGATCTGCCGCCGTGATGCGGTGACGGCCAAGGTCGAGCGCTGCTGGTCGTTTGCCGCCGAGGCCTTGCAGGAAAATCGTCGTTATTCACAGCCCTTTGGGCTGGCGGAAGCGCTGATCATCGACGTCGACGGTGCCTGGATCGGTATCGACAACAACAACGGTGCACGTGCCGACGGCGAGGTGCGCCCGATTGTGTGGCGCTTTGCCGCGCCTGAAGGTGGCTGGAGTGCCAAGCCATGAGTCAGCAACCGCCGGGCAAACGCGCCGGTCGGGTGTTGATGGTGCTGGCCTGGGGCGCCGCGCTGTTTCTGGCGACGCGGTTCTTCGGTCAATGGGAGGAGCGTCAACAAAATCCCAACACCGTCGTCAGCTCTGAGCAGGGCCAGGGTTTTATCGAGGTGAAGCTGATCGGCAACAGCCAGGGGCATTTTGTCGCCACCGGCCAGATCAACGGCCAGCCCGTGGAGTTCATGCTCGATACCGGCGCAACCGATGTGTCGATCCCAGCCGAAATGGCTGAACGATTGAAGCTGGAAAAAGGCTTCGGGGTGACCCTGAGCACGGCCAATGGCTTGAGCGAGGGCTATCGAACCCGCCTCGACCGGCTGCAACTGGGCGCCATCGTGCTGCGTGACGTTCGCGCGCTGGTGGCGCCCGGTTTGCACGGCAATCAAGTGCTGCTCGGCATGAGCGCACTGAACAAACTTGAATTTACCCAGCGCGGTGGCACCATGCTGCTGCGCCAGACCACGAAATAATGAGGCCCGCATGAGCGACTCCCTTGATCTCAGCCTGGACGGTGTAGAACGCCGGTCACTGGCTGACTTCACCGAAAATGCCTACCTCAACTACTCCATGTACGTGATCATGGACCGTGCCTTGCCGCATATCGGCGACGGCCTGAAACCGGTTCAGCGACGCATCGTCTATGCGATGAGCGAGTTGGGGCTGGACGCCGATTCCAAGCACAAGAAGTCGGCGCGTACCGTCGGTGACGTGCTCGGTAAATTCCATCCTCACGGCGACTCGGCGTGCTATGAAGCCATGGTGCTGATGGCCCAGCCGTTCAGCTACCGCTACACGCTGGTCGACGGCCAGGGTAACTGGGGTGCGCCGGACGATCCCAAGTCCTTCGCGGCCATGCGATACACCGAAGCGCGGCTGTCGCGTTATTCCGAAGTGCTGCTCAGCGAACTGGGCCAGGGCACCGCGGACTGGGGCCCGAACTTCGACGGCACCCTGGAAGAACCTCTGGTGTTGCCGGCCCGTTTGCCGAACATTCTGCTCAACGGCACCACCGGTATCGCCGTGGGCATGGCCACCGACGTCCCGCCGCATAACCTGCGCGAAGTCGCGACCGCTTGCGTGCGCTTGCTGGATGAACCGAAAGCCACGGTCGAGGAGCTCTGTGAACACATTCAGGGCCCGGATTATCCGACCGAAGCGGAAATCATCACGCCGCGCGCCGACCTGCTGAAAATCTACGAAACCGGTCGCGGTTCGGTGCGCATGCGCGCTGTTTACCACGTCGAAGACGGCGACATCGTCGTGACGGCACTGCCGCACCAGGTCTCTGGCGCCAAAGTGCTGGAGCAGATTGCCGCGATGATGCAGGCCAAACCGTCGAAAGCCCCGCAGATCGCGGACTTGCGCGACGAGTCGGACCACGAGAACCCTTGCCGCATCGTGATTATTCCGGTCAACAGCCGGGTCGATCACGAAGCGCTGATGCAGCATCTGTTCGCGACCACCGAGCTGGAATCCAGCTATCGGGTCAACATCAACATCATTGGCCTCGACGGCAAGCCGCAGCTCAAGAACCTGCGCGCATTGCTGGTGGAATGGCTGGAATTCCGCGTGCGGACCGTGCGTCGACGCCTGCAATTCCGTTTGGACAAGGTCGAGCGTCGTCTGCACCTGTTGGACGGCTTGCTGATTGCCTACCTCAACCTGGACGAAGTGATCCACATCATCCGTACCGAGGAGCAGCCGAAGGCCAGCCTGATCGAGCGCTATGCCCTGAGCGAAATCCAGGCCGACTACATTCTCGACACCCGCTTGCGTCAGTTGGCGCGACTGGAAGAAATGAAGCTGCGTGCCGAGCAGGATGAACTGCTCAAGGAGCAGGCCAAGCTGCAAGCCCTGTTGGGCAGCGAAGCCAAGCTGAAGAAACTGGTACGCAGCGAGCTGATCAAGGACGCCGAAACCTATGGCGATGACCGTCGTTCGCCAATCGTCGAGCGCGCCGAAGCCAAGGCGATGACCGAGCACGATCTGCTGCCGAACGAGAAAGTAACGGTCGTATTGTCGGAAAAAGGCTGGGTTCGCTCTGCCAAAGGTCACGACATCGACGCCACCGGTCTTTCCTACAAGGCCGGGGATGGCTTCAAGACCTCGGCGGCCGGGCGCTCTAACCAGTTTGCGGTGTTTATCGACTCCACCGGCCGCAGTTATTCGGTTGCAACTCACACACTGCCGTCGGCCCGTGGCCAGGGCGAACCGCTGACCGGCCGTCTGACGCCGCCACCAGGGGCGAGCTTCGAATGCGTGCTGATGCCTGAAGATGATGCGCTGTACGTGATTGCGTCCGACGCCGGTTACGGTTTCGTGGTCAAGGGCGAAGACCTGCAAGCCAAGAACAAGGCGGGCAAGGCCCTGTTGAGCCTGCCGAACAACGCCAAGGTCATCCTGCCGCGTCCGGTGGCCGACCGTGAACACAACTGGCTGGCCTCAGTGACCACCGAGGGTCGCCTGCTGATCTTCAAAATCAGCGATCTGCCACAATTAGGTAAAGGTAAAGGGAATAAGATCATCGGGATTCCCGGTGAGCGTGTTGCCAGTCGCGAAGAATATGTCACGGACATCGCTGTTTTGCCGGAGGGCGCCACTTTGGTGCTGCAGGCCGGCAAACGTACCTTGTCACTGAAGGCGGACGACCTCGAACACTACAAAGGTGAGCGTGGGCGTCGCGGTAATAAGCTGCCACGCGGTTTTCAGAGAGTGGATGCGCTGTTCGTCGAAAACCTCAATTAAGCGTCCTAGAGCGCTCGATCTACGATTTAACGCGTAGATCGACGCTTTGGCGCTGGAGTCGGAACGCATATTCACGGATGATATGGCCTTTCAAGCGCCGGCGTGGCCGAGCGTTCTTCATATTTTTTGAGTATTTTCACTGTGGTGAGCCTTGTGGCAGCCACCTGGATGGGACGATGACTGCTCTGCGCCTTCCTTTTATTTTGATGCTCGCTGGCGTTCTTGGCCTGGCGGGTTGCAGCGTGCACCAGCCGGTGTCGCTGTATCAACTGGACAGCGGAAGTCCGGCTCAGCCTGCGCAAAGCGCGGGCATGGCGGTATTGTTGGGCCCGGTAACGGTTGCTGATTACCTGCAACGTGAAACCTTGTTGCAGCGTCAGCCGGATGGCAGCCTTCAAGCATCGGCCGACGGTCGTTGGGCGGGCAGCCTGTCGTCGGACATCGATCAGCTGTTGCTGCGTCAGGTCGCAGGTCATCTGGACAGCCAGCGCGTTGTCCTGGCACCTGCGACAGTGGGCTTCACGCCGGATGTTCAGGTTCTGCTGACCATCACCCGTCTGGACTCGGGTGTGTCGCAACCGGCGATCCTGGACGCGCAATGGCGCCTGATCGATCGTCGTGGTCAGGTGCGTGATAACCGTATCATTCATCTGCAAGAGCAGCACTCCGGCGGCACGGCGTCTCAGGTTCAGGCCCAGGGTGTGTTGCTGCAGCGTCTGGCCGAGCAACTGTCCACAGCGCTCAAGCCACTGGCCAACCAGCCACCGATCGCTGAAGCACCGCGCAAACCGGCTGCCAAACCGGCAGCACCGGCAGCAGAGCCGGAGAAACAGCCAAAGATCCCGATGGCCTCGCCGATTCGTACGGATATGGAAGTGTTCAGGTTCTGAGCCTGGATTGAGTCCAGAACAAAGCCCGCCTTGTGCGGGCTTTGTTGTTTTTGCGGGTTGGTCGTAGCAGCTGCGGAGCCTGCGAGGCTGCGTTCGAGGAAGAAGTCCTCGCAGACCTTGTTGGCGCGTTTTGCCTGACCGTGCCCATCGCCTGATTTTACGACTGCTGTGCAGCCGAACGCAGCCTCGCAGGCTCGGCAGCTGCTACAAGAGTTAAGGGACAACAAAAAGCCCGCAGACGATCACTCATCTGCGGGCTTCTCTATAGCGGGCACAAGGTTACGGGTTATGCCCGGCGTTCGTGCATCCGCGCCAGTTGCCGCTCCAGCATCGATGGATAAGGCTCCATCAGGCGTTCTACGCAGCACGCACCCTCAGGGCTTGCAATCGGGCGGATCCGCGCACGCTGGCGAATCAGCGCGTCGTCGCTGATCTTGCGCTCCACCAGCAGCAGGTTGCGGCTGTGTTGCGACAGGGCCAGCGCATCTTGAGCGGTTTCGGTCAGCAGCAGGTCGATCTGGCTCAAGCCGAACAGTTCGTCGCCCAGTGTCAGGCCCAACTGCAATTGCAGGGTGATGCCGCTGTCGGCGACTTCGATCTGCAATTGATGGCCCAGGGCGCGCAGCAACTCACCGCAGCAGATGGCGTTGGTCAGGTAGTCATCGCCGCTGTCTTCGGTGTGGAACAGCATCAGCGTGCTGCCATCGTTCAGGGTGTGCAGTTCGCTCTGGTAGAGCGACGCCGCCTGATCGAGGCAATCGCGGTAGCGTTTGAGCAGCTCTTCCAGACGTGCGCGGGGCAGGCGACGGAGTTGATCCTGTGCGCCCAGTTGCACCGCCAATACCGCGCTATGTTGAGGTACGTTCGATACCTGCGGCTTTGCGACGGATTTCGGCGCACTTTCTGTCGAGTCGTCACGCAGATCGGCAAACGGGTCTTCGTCGTCCTCGTCGTCTTCGACCGTGCTGACAATGCGCCGCGGAGCAGGCTTGAGACCTGCCACCGGTCGGCTTTCATCGAAGCTAGGATCACGCAGGTTGCGTACTTCGAAGGCCGGATCGGTCTCTTCGTCGTCATCGCTGTCGTCGAACTCGGGCTCCGGAACGGGCTCGGGTTCGGCCGGCTCCGGCGCGAAATTGGCGTGCAGCTGGCGAGCGAGATCGCCGACTTCATCCTGACGCTCGGTGGCCGGGGTGTATTCGTCGATATTGCGCAGCCACACCCGCAATTGCAGCAGCGGCGTGGAGATATTGCGGCCCAGGCGCAGGCTCAAGGCCAGGGACAGCGCCAGCAGAATCGCGCTCAGAATGCCCATGCTTTGCAGGCTGATGGTCATCGGCTGCTGGAACTGATCCATGTCCAGGCTGATGCGCAGTTGCCCGGCGGTCACGTCCTGGAAGGTGATCTTGCTCTGGTACATGCCTTCGGCTTCGCCCAGCAGGCCGTGCTTGGGACGCTGACCGGCTTCGGCGAGGATGCGGTTATCCACGCTGTAGATGGCAGCGTGGGCCACCAGCTTGTTCTTGGTCAGGTTGTTGAGCAGCACATTCAGGCTGAGGATGTCGTTGGACACCAACAGCTCCGTGGCCGACGTAGCCGTCTGGGTAGTCAGGCTTTCGCCCAGGGCATCCGCCTGCTCGTGCATGGCCTGCTTGAACTGCAAACCCATCACACAGGCATAGATCACCAGGGCCAGAGCGACCAGGATCACGTTATGGCTGGCAATGCGTAATGCGATCGGTACACGGCGATGACGCAGTGCCCGGAAGATCAGCAGAAAGAAGTTATCGGTTTTTACTGGCGTGGGCCGGTTCACTTGAGCTCGGCTCTTTGTCCGTGAAGTTGACGCGCAGTATAGCGACAGGCCCTAGGCCGTCAAAGCGCTCGCGGTGCCCGATGGTCACTGAAAATGGGTAGAATGCGGTTTTTTTCCACCTGCGGGGGTGCGCCTTGCGCGAAATCGTCCTGATAAACATCACGGGAGTCGACCGTCCGGGTCTGACTGCGGCCATAACCGGCGTTCTGGCCCAGGGTGGTGTGAACATTCTCGACATCGGTCAGGCGGTGATCCACGACACCCTGTCGTTCGGCATCCTGGTTGAAATTCCTGACACCGAGCAAGGCAACTCGGTGCTCAAAGACATCCTGTTCAAAGGCTATGAGCTTGAGCAACAAGTGCGTTTCACGCCGGTGTCCGAAGAGGATTACCAGCAGTGGGTCGGCAACCAGGGCAAGAAACGCCACATCGTCACCCTGTTGACCCGCAAAGTGACCGCCGAGCAATTGCAGCGTGTGAGTTCGATCACCGCCAAATACGGTCTGAACATCGACCATATCGACCGTCTGTCCGGGCGCATGCCGCTGGACACCCCGGCCGACAAGGGTAAGGGCTGCATCGAATTTTCCGTACGTGGCGAAGCGGCTGACCCGCAAGCGCTGCGGGCTGAATTCCTCAGCGTCGCGCAAGAGCTGAACGTCGACATCGCCTTCCAGGAAGATTCGCTGTTCCGCCGTAACCGTCGCCTGGCGGTGTTCGACATGGACTCGACGCTGATTGAAGCCGAGGTCATCGACGAACTGGCCAAGGCCGCCGGCGTTGGCGACCAGGTGTCCGCGATCACTGAGCGAGCGATGGCCGGCGAGCTGGACTTCCGCGCCAGCTTCAAGGAGCGCCTGGCCTTGCTGCAAGGGCTGGACGTCAGCGTGCTGGACTCCATCGGTGCTTCCCTGCGACTGACCGAGGGCGCCGAAACCCTGTTCGCGGAACTCAAGCGTCTGGGCTACAAGACCGCGATTCTGTCGGGCGGCTTCACCTACTTCGCCAAGCAGCTGCAGGCCAAGCTGGGCATCGACTATGTGTTCGCCAACGAACTGGAAGTGGTCGACGGCAAGGTCACCGGCGTGGCGGTCGAGCCGATTGTCGATGCGCAACGCAAGGCGGATTTGCTGCGTGAACTGGCGCATAAAGAAGGTTTGCGTCTGGAGCAGACGATTGCCGTCGGTGACGGTGCCAACGACCTGCCGATGCTGGCGATTGCCGGGCTGGGCGTAGCGTTCCGCGCCAAACCATTGGTCAAGCAATCGGCGAAGCAGGCGATTTCCACCCTTGGGCTGGATGGCGTGCTGTATCTGCTGGGCTTCCGGGATCGCGACGGGCAGCTCTGAGTTTTCGACCGTCCGGGCGAGCCCTATCGCGAGCCTGCTCGCGATAGGGGCACCCTCTGGGACTCGCCGTTATAGCGACTTCCACAACGAATCGAACTCTTGCGCTACCCCGACCACGCCGCCTTCCGCGGCGTTTTCGTTTCTGGCTACTTCCAGCGAACGGTAGGCAAACTGATTGAAGCTGTTGGTGCCCGTCATCCGTCTCTCCAGCTCGGCCGGGCGTTCCTGGCCATTGGTGTTGATCAACACCTTATTACCTTCCTGGAACGGCAGGCGCGGCGTGAGCAGGGTGGCCGGCAGGTCGATGGCGCTGATAGCGGGCAGTAACAGCCCGCGCAAGTACTGGCTGTGTTCGTCGCCGGAGCGAATCAGTTGCAGGCCGCAGGGTTCGGCGTAAGGCGCAACGTGTTCGATACCCATCTGCGTGCCGCCGCCCCGTACCTGGCGGATCCAGCGCACCACGGCAACGCTCCAGCCTTGACCAGCCGTATCCTCGATACCGACCATTTCGCCAGCCTGCAGTTCGGCAGGCACTGCGCCGGGCCAGGCCAGGCAATAACCGCCAGGGCTGTGATTGATCACCGGTAGCGCGTAGGTCGGGAAATGCTGTTGGCCGGACGCCTCGTGGTTGTCATGTTTCTGAAGGTGTGGATATTCGATCTCTTCGTAGGGCAGCAGCGTGTCTGCCGTGCCATGGGGGGCGGCGTCGAAGGCCTGTTTCCATTGGTCCTTGGCGCGTCCTGCCGGCTCGGCTGCCGAGAACTGCGCGGGGCGGGCGCCGGGTTTTTTCAGGATGTCGTTGAACGGGCGTTTGCCACCGAGATAAAAGTGCAGGGCGCTCATGCCCACGCACAGGGTCAACGTGCCGTGGCCGACGGTGCGCTGGAAACCACGCTCGGAGGCCTGGCCCCAGGCGGCATACAGGTGTTGCAGCGTATCCAGATTCAGCCCCGTCGGAACCGGCAGCGGCGATGCCTTGTCGGCCGATTGTTGCAGATGGATTTCGATGGCGGCGACCAAGGGCTGCGGGTCGATCCCCAACAAGCGCTCCTGTTGTTCGGCAGGGAATTTGACGCGATAACGCGGGCCGCTGTCGAGGTCTGGGGCGACGGCAAACAGCCCGTTGTCCGAGGGTTGCAGCTTGATCCATTGGCTCCAGGGTTCCAGCACTTCGGCGAGCCGGGCTATCTGGTTCTGGCGCAGTTGATTGCAGCGTGAAGCACCCAGCAGGAGGGCGACGACGTAGGTCTGCTCGATACTCAGGCTTTGCGTCTGGCTGGCCAGTTCATCGCGCACGCTCTGATGTTGCAGCTGAAGTTCGCAGCCGATCCGGTACAGCTGATGCAGTTCCAGCCACAGCCCTTCGGGCGCTGGGCAATAGAGCTCAGTGGCGCGGATCAACGTACCGTTCAAGCAATGGACGGCACGTTGCAATGCCAGGGTCAGCAGCGGTGCACGGTCTTTACTGAAACGCGGTGCAATGCGGACGACGATCTGCTTGTAGCCGATCGCCAAGTGGCTCTGCAGCGCCTGGCAAAGGTTGGCAATCTTGCGCGAGCGCTCGTCGAGCACAATGGCCTGGTGCAGAAAATGCCGCTCCAGGAGCTTGCAGACGTAATACACCTCGGGCCGCAGCAATTCGAGCAATTGCAGGCGATTGTCGCTGGGTGTGAGCAGTTGGTTGAGTTCATTCAAGCCTTGGTACAACAGGCGAGCGGTTTCACCGATGTTGGCTTTGGGCAGGTTGGCGATCCAGCGCTTGAGGTCGCGTGGCGTGGCTTCGCAGAAAGACAGGCGCGACTGCGTCGGGATCGGTGCGCGTAGCAGCAGGGCAGGATTGGTCTCATTCATGCCGTGGACAAACTCCGACCGGGAAATGGGCAACGAATGACTTTGACTGTAGCAGCTATGAACGCTGGAGGAGGGGGCGCAACGGGAGGAAATGTCCGATCCCACGAAAGGCGTTCGTGGGATCGGATCGAGGGATCAGGCGGTTGGCAGGCCGATGCCCTGGCCCATCTGCACTGGCGAAAGGGCGCCCAGCCCTTCAGCCCATTTCACTTGATCCGGCCCGAACAGCACGACCGCCGTAGAACCGAGCTTGAAACGACCCAGTTCCGCACCTTTTTCCAAGTGAATTGGCGCACGGGCCGCTTCATCGTAGCGGAAGGTTTTCAGCTCGCGTTTTGGCGGTGTGACCAAGCCAGCCCAAACGGTTTCGATCGACGCCACAATCATCGCACCCACCAACACCACGGCCATCGGGCCGCGCTCGGTGTCGAAAATGCACGCTACACGCTCGTTGCGGGCGAACAGTTCCGGAACGTTTTCAGCGGTGGTCTGGTTGACCGAGAAGATGCGGCCGGGGATGTAGACCATTTCGCGCAGAGTGCCGGCCAGCGGCATGTGCACACGGTGGTAGTCTTTCGGCGACAGATAAATGGTGGCGAAATCGCCGCCCATGAAGGGCGCTGCGTTGGCCGCGTCGCCACCCAGCAGTTCCAGCACGCTGAAGCTGTGGCCCTTGGCCTGGAAAACGCGACCGTGTTCGATCGGGCCGAGCTGGCTGACCGCACCGTCAGCCGGGCTGAGGATCGCGCCTGGAGTTTGATCCAGCGGGCGAGCACCGTCCTTCAAGGCGCGGGTAAAGAACGCATTGAAGTGCTCGTAAGCCGTCAGGTCTTCGACCAGCGCCTGGGACATGTCCACTTGATAACGCTTGGCGAACCAGGCGGTAAAGGCGTTCTTGAACCAGCGCACGCGGCATTCGGCAATGCAGCCGGCCAGTCGCGAGAGCAAGTGATGGGGCAGCAGGTATTGGCTGAGGATAAACAAACGCTTATTCATTAACTGTCCTTGAAAAACTTAAATCTCTACGGGCGTGTCAGGGTGGTTGCCCCATTCGCCCCAGGAGCCGGCGTAGCCTTTGACCCGCGGATAACCGAGCGCCTTGGCCACCAGATAGGTGAAGCCAGAGCGATGGTGTGTCTGGCAGTGGGTAATGACTTCTTTGTCTTTGGTAATGCCGAGTTGTTCCAGGATTTTCGGCATGTCGGTGCGGATACGCAGGTTGCGCGCCTGATCCATGCCGGCGGTCCATTCGAAATTGACCGCGCCGGGGATGTGCCCGCCCTTGGCCGCCAACACTTTCTCGCCGGAGTATTCCTGCGGGCCACGTGCGTCCCAGATCGCCAGGTCAGCGGCGCCGAGGCGGCTTTGCAGGTATTCGCGGGTGGCGACAGGTTCGTCGTGCAGGGTCAGGGCGACCGGGCCGCCGACTGCCGGCGGGATCTGGATCGACATGGGCAAACCTTCTGCCAGCCAGGCCGGCAGGCCGCCGTCGACATAGTGATACTTGCTGTGGCCGATGACATCCAGCAGCCAGATAAAACGCCCGGCCCAACCGCCGCCTTCATCGTCATAGACGACATAGACCGCATCAGGGTTGTGCCCCAGTTCGCCGAACAATGCTTCAAGCGCGGCGTGGGTTGGCAACAGGCCAGGCGCAGGTGCCTGCCCCAGCTGAGTGCGTTTTGGATCGACAAAGCGTGCACCGGGGATATGCCCTTCGGCATAGCGGGCGCTGCTGGTCAGGTCCACCAGAATCAGTTCGCGGGAGTCGAGACGCGGGAGCAGGTCGCTCGGTTCGATCACCAGCGCCAAGCCAGAGAAGTCAGACATGTGAGGTCTCCAGAGCACAAAGGGGAGGATTGTAGCGCAGCGTCATGAGGGCCTGTTATCAGTTATTTTGGGGCAGGAAATAACTGATAACAGGCCCTATCGGTGGCTAAAGCTGTGCAGGGCCTTTTCGATGCATTGAGCGGTTTTGCCGAACGCTTGCACGGTGATTTCCGAGAACGGTCCGCCGCCCTGATCCGCTACCACGATCATGATCACCCGGCCGTTGTTGACCAGTGAGCGCAGCAGCAGGTGTTCGCCACTGAATTGGTTACGCAAGCTGGCTGGCAGCAGGGCCGAGAATTGTGCGTTGTTGGCCGGCGTCAGGCGCACCTGGGCCTGTTGCGCGAGCAGGCGTTGCAGCACGGTGCTCTGGCTGACCACCAGGTTCAGGCCGGCCACTTCCTTGGGTAGCCCGGCGGTCTGGTGCACACGCAAATTGGCGTGCGTGCGGTCGGCCATCAGAATCATCACCCGGCGCATGCCACACGCCACCAGAGCGTCCCGGGCCGATGTGGTCAAGTGCATGGCATTGGTAAAGCGGCTCGGCTCCACCAGCAATTCGGCGCATTGCTTGCGCCACTTCGCCAGGTCTTCGGCGGTCGGCGCCGGTGCGGGCAACAAACCGGCATGCACGCGGTGCGCGCCCGGTGGCCAGATCAGCAATTCGGCCGGGTGCCAGAGGTCTGGCATGGCGTGTTGGCGAGCGCTGTTGGCGGCCTGCTGGTGCAATTGTTGTTGCACCTCATCCATCGGCATTTGTAGGTAAAGGCTGGTCAGGTACTGCCAGCGCTCGCAATGGGGGCTGTCCCAGGCCTGTTGTGCCGCCAGCGCCAGACCGTTGGCCAGCAGCACGGTATTGGCGGGCTGATTGAGCCAGCGGCGCAACGTCGGGTCGTCATCGAGGCGGTTCTGTTGGCGCAATGGGTGGTCGCTGTCACGTGCGATGCGCAGGACTTTCACCAGCTCACGTTGTTCGCTGCGTAGCAGCCGATAACCTTGCTGCACCCAGATCGGCAGGCGCCAGACGTCCACCAGCGCCAGACAGATTTCCAGCAGGCGCACGCCGAACAATTGCTTTTCGACTTTGCGTGCCGACTCGCCTTTATGGATAACCCGCAACTCCCACTCTTCAAGCAACTGCGGATGGGTCAGCGCCATGGGCCAGAGTGGCGAGAGAAACAGCAGGCTGCCCCAGTGGATGTCCTGCCACAGTCGCGCCAGGCGACTGGCAAAAAAACCGTTGGCCTGTTGAGTGGCGTGCTGGCTGATCAGTTGAAGCTGGCGCAGGGCGACGGGGATTTGCAATTGGGGTTCGGCGGGCAGGCGGTCGAGCAGTTCTTCGGTGCGTTTCAAACCGAGGCGATTGATCGCCACCTCAAGGTTTTCAGCGGGCTCGGTCATGCTGCCATGGGTGTGACGGTTGGCTTCGCGAATCACGCTCAACGCCAGGGCCGGGCTTTCCTGCATCAGTTCAGCGATGTCACGCAGCGAGCTGCGGTTATCGCGGATGGCTTTGCAGACCCGGTCGTGGCTGGTTTGCGGAACCGGCAGGCGTACGCCATCGAGAAGCTTGACCCAGCTTTCAAGCGTGGTTGGTTTTGGCGTTGGGACGTTCGTTTCGTTAGCCATGTCTGGACGCGATCATCGTCTGCTTTACCTATGCCCTGAACGGGTCAAATTAGCTTTTCGCCTTAACTGGCTATAGTCTGGCGCAGTTTTGCCGATAAGTAGAAGAAGAGATTTTTTAACTTCCGAATATGACCTTGAACCCGACTCAGTAAGTGCTCTCCTACCTATGGCTAAAATTATCGGCATCATCGTCGTATTCGCGAGCGTGCTCGGCGGATACGTGCTTTCCCACGGCAAGATTGCCGCTCTCATCCAGCCTTTCGAGGTGATGATTATCGGCGGCGCGGCCCTTGGCGCCTTCCTGCAGGCCAACCCCGGCCACATGACAATGCACGTGCTCAAGAAGTCCTTGGGCATGTTCAGTTCGCGTTTCAACCACACCTTCTACCTGGAAGTGCTGGGGCTGATTTACGAGATCCTCAACAAGAGCCGTCGCGAAGGCATGATGGCGATCGAAGGCGACATCGAAGATGCCGCCGCGAGCCCGATCTTCGCCAAGTACCCGGCGGTGCTCAAAGACGAACGCATGACCGCGTTCATCTGCGATTACCTGCGCATCATGTCCTCCGGCAACATGGCTCCCCATGAGCTGGAAGGCCTGTTCGACATGGAACTCTACAGCCTCAAGGAAGACCTCGAGCACCCGTCCCACGCGGTGAACGGCATCGCCGACGCCATGCCCGGTTTCGGTATCGTCGCGGCGGTATTGGGGATCGTGGTGACCATGGCATCCCTGGGCGAAGGCGACCAGAAGTCCATCGGTCTGCACGTGGGGGCGGCACTGGTCGGTACCTTCTTCGGTATTCTCGCGGCCTACGGTTTCTTTGGCCCGCTGGCCCACTCTCTGGCTCACGATGCCAAGGAAGAACTGAACACCTACGAAGCCATCAAGGCTTCGCTGGTGGCTTCGGCTTCCGGGATGCCGCCGTCGCTGGCGGTGGAGTTCGGTCGCAAGGTTCTGTACCCGGCGCACCGTCCTAGCTTCGCTGAGCTGGAACAAGCGGTTCGCGGTCGTTAAGTCATGGAAAATAACCAGCCGATAATCATCAAGCGCGTCAAGCGCATCGCCGGAGGGCATCACGGGGGCGCCTGGAAAATCGCCTTCGCGGACTTCGCGACGGCGATGATGGCGTTCTTCCTGGTGTTGTGGCTGCTGTCCACCGCGACGCCTGAACAGAAGATCGCCATCGCCGGTTACTTCAAGGACCCGGTCGGGTTTTCCGAAAGCGGTACGCCGTACATCATCGACCTGGGCGGCACACCGACTCTGGCGCCGGAGAACACCCTCAACCCGGAGGTGAAATCTCAGCCGCAGCCAGACAAGGTGACCATCGACGCCGAGCAGGTTGAAGGCATGGCCGAGCAGGTCGAGAAGGAACGCCTGGAGTTGTTGCTGCAAGAGTTGCAGAACAAGGTCAATGAAAACCCGCAATTGCAGAAATTCAAGGACCAGATCCTCTTCGAGATCACCCAGGACGGTCTGCGCATCCAGATCATGGACGCTGAAAACCGCCCGATGTTCGACTCCGGCAGTGCGCGTCTGAAGCCATACTTCGAAGACATTCTGCTGGCCATGGCCGACACCATCAAAGCGGTGCCGAACAAAATCAGCATCAGCGGCCACACCGATGCCAAGCCGTACTCGGGCACCGGCGATTTCGGCAACTGGGAACTCTCGGCCAACCGCGCCAACGCGGCTCGTCGTGCATTGGTCGCCGGCAGCTACCCAGATTCACAGGTGGCGCGCGTCGTGGGTTATGCCTCATCGGCACTGTTCGATCGGGAGAACCCGTTCAACCCGGTCAACCGCCGGATCGACATCGTGGTGCTGACCAAGAAAGCCCAGCGCGCCATCGAAGGCGAACAAGGTGCCGAACCGACGCCAGCGCCGACGCAAGGGCAGGGTGGTCCGGGCGAAGTGCCTGCGCCGCCTGCCGATCCGAACGCATTGCCGGCGGACAAAGAACCGCTGCCGGCACACGAACTTCGTGAACGTTTGAATCTGTTTGATAATCCGGCGCCGAAGCCGGGTGATCCGGTCAAACCTGCTGTACCGCCCAAGCAATAACCTGCAAAAAAGCCACCATGAGTGGCTTTTTTGTTTCTGGCTGCGTCACTGCAGCGTCGCAATGACTCGACTCACTGCAAGTTTGTTTTCGGAATCATGGAAGATCAGTAATGGAAAGACTCAAGTCCTATTTTCAGCAGCATGGCAATGCACCCTTCAAGTTTGGTGAAGGGCGGGTCAGTGGCTACATCTCGGCCACACTCGGGCTATTGAGCCTGCTGGCGGTCTTCTGCTTTCTCTTTCCCGAATGGCTGACCACCGCCGAACTGCGCAAGGTGTACGACGAACAGTTTGCGCGCACCACGCTATTGCTCGGGCTGGTACTGTCTTTCAGCCTGGGCACCCTGAATATCCTGCTCAACAAGCGCAAACGCCTGGGGATCACCGGGCTTGTCGCCTCGGGGCTGGCGGTGTTTCTCGGCGGTACCAATGTGCAGATCAGCTCGATTGGGCAGACACCGTACTCGCTGGGGCTGGACTGGTTCGTCCTGGCTCTGCTGGTGTCGGCCATCGTCTTTATCCCCCTGGAAAAACTCTATTCCAAGGACCCTGAGCAAAACATTCTGCGTCCGCACTGGCGAACTGACCTGACCTACTTTTTTGTCAGTCATATGCTGGTGCAGTTCATCCTGATTTTCATCACTGCCTCGTCGAGCTTTATGGCTGGTTGGGCCGTGTCGACGGATTTGCAGGCCAGCGTACAAAGCCTGCCGATCGTTGTGCAGTTCTTACTGGCGGTACTGGTAGCCGACCTCGGTCAGTACTGGCTGCATCGGCTGTATCACGTCGTGCCGTGGTTATGGCGCATGCATGCCGTACATCACTCAAGCACGCACATGGATTGGCTCGCCGGCTCGCGTGTCCACTTTATCGAGATTCTGCTCACCCGCACCGGCGTGCTGGTGCCTTTGATGCTGCTGGGTTTTGCGCCCCAGGCGTTGAACGCCTACGTGATTCTGGTCGGGGTGCAGGCCGTGCTGGCCCACGCCAATGTACGGATCAACGGCGGCTGGCTGAATTATGTGCTGGTCCTGCCGCGCTATCACCATTGGCATCATGCCCGGCACAAGGATTACATCTACAAGAACTATGCGATCCATACGCCGCTGGTGGATATGCTGTTTGGCACCTTCAAGTTGCCACCCAAGGAGTGGCCGACGCGCTACGGGGTTTTTGGCAAGGACTTGCCGGGCGGTATCCTGCGCCAGCACTTGTACCCGTTTCAGAAGCCTGGGCTGAAAAGCGTCGAACCGAAACCGCCGGCAGCGGTTTCCTGAGGCCAAAAAAAGCCGCGATGAACGCGGCTTTTTTGCACCTCTCAGAAACCCCGTCGGATGCGACTCTTGAGCTGGTCGTGGAATAGCTCCGCATTGCGTCTGTAGGTGCCGTAAAGGGATTCGCTGATCGAATCGAGTGTCATTGAACGCTTGGTCGCCACTTCTTCACGGTAGGCATCAATGAAAAAATCCAGATCCTTGTCAGTGCTGAGCTTTGGCCATTTATCGAGGTACAGCGGCAGTTCCGTCGGTTCGGTCTGGAATGAGCAAATCCGCCTGTTGCTGATGGTCGCCTCGCCGACTTCGAACGGTACCCACCATGGCGGCACGGTCTTGCCCGAGACCACGGCTATCAGATGCGTGCTCGCGGTGATGTAGCGGGTGATGACCCCGGTGATGTCGTCAGTGGTCTGGGATTCCGGATCCAGCACGTCGAAGTAGGTCTTGATGTTGGCCTGTATCAGACGGCTGCAGATGGCGATCGCGTAGGGGCGATCCGCGTGACGGTAGCTGATGAATACAGGCATCAGACGTGTTCCTTGAGGGCGAGTTCGCGGTAATGGGCGCCTGAACGGTTCCACGAGTGAACGATGAACAAATGATAGGTTGGCATGGCTGTCCCTCGGTATCGCTAATGTGCGAAGAGGGCTTGAATGTATGCAGTTGAATGGCTGGAACAAGGGCTTCGCGGTGAAAGAGAAGTGCCCTTCAAACAGGCGTGCGGATGCCCTACAGAAATATCTGATGTTTAAGTCGATGGGTGGTTTTTGTAGGCTGCTGCGAACAGCCAGCCGTCCCATTGATGTCTGGGCGGCTGGCGCATCTGTTTAATAGCTGTTTTCAGGCAAGCTGGCGATGATCGAGCGGTAGCTGTTCATCCGCTGCTGCTGCACGCGGCCATCTTCCAGCGCCTTGAGCAGGGCGCAACCCGGTTCGCGGTCGTGTTTGCAGTCGCGGAAGCGGCAGGTGCCGAGCAGGTCGTTGAACTCGATGAAGCCGGCTTCGACGTCGGCACGGCTGACGTGACCCAGGCCGAACTCCCGGATACCCGGGGAGTCGATCAACTCACCGCCACCGGGGAAGTGGAACAACCGCGCGGTGGTGGTGGTGTGGGTGCCCTGGCCCGACAGCTCGGACAGCGGGCCGACGCGGGTTTCGACTTCCGGCAGCAAGCTGTTGACCAGCGACGACTTGCCGACGCCGGACTGGCCGACGAACACACTGATGTGCCCGTCCAATAGTTTTTGAAGTTGCTCCATTCCGTTGCCGTGGTGCGCCGACACTTCCAGCACCGGGTAACCCAGCGTGCGGTAAACCGCCAGCAAGGCATTCAGCGCCGGGGCGTTCTGCTCGTCGATCAGGTCGAATTTGTTCAGCAGCAGCAACGGACGGATACCCGCGTGTTCGGCGGCGACCAGATAACGGTCGATCAGGTTGGCGTGAGGCTCGGGCAATGGGGCGAAGACGATGACGATCATGTCGACGTTGGCCGCCACCGGCTTGAGCTGACCACGGCTATCCGGGCGGCAGAGCTCGGTTTTGCGCGGCAGTTGCGCCACGATCACGCCGATGCCCTGGTTGCCGGCACGCCACACGACCTGATCGCCGGTCACCAGCGCCGGCAGGTTGGCGCGCAAGTGGCAGCGGAATACCTGGCCGGCCAATTCGCCATCGAGAGCCTCGACTTCGACCTGCACACCGAAGTGCGCGATCACCAGGCCCGTCTGTTCCGGACCCAGGTCGCCACCCTCAAGTGCCTCGACAGCCGAGGACTCGCGTTTGGCGGCGCGGGCAGCGCGCTCGCCCTGAATCTTTTCGATGCGCCAGTTTTGACGACGATTGAGTTGGCGTTTGGCCATGGGTGTTCCGTATCGAGAATGCAGCGATTAGGTAAAACGGCCGCGAGTTTAGCACGCCCGGCCGCCTCCCTAGGCTAAACTGCGAACCTACGCCGAGGAGCCGACATATGCAGAACCCGCAGAACCTGATCTGGATCGACCTGGAAATGACCGGGCTGAACCCTGATACCGACGTCATCATCGAGATGGCCACCATCGTCACCGACAGTAATTTGAACACCTTGGCTGAAGGTCCGGTGATCGCCATCCATCACAGCGACGAGATCCTCGCCGGCATGGACGAGTGGAATACCCGTCAACACGGCGGCTCCGGGCTGACCCAACGGGTTCGCGACAGCCGCATCAGCATGGCCGAAGCGGAAGCCCAGACCATCGCCTTCCTGGAGAAATGGGTGCCGAAGGGCAAGTCGCCGATCTGTGGCAACAGCATCTGCCAGGACCGTCGCTTCCTTTATACCCACATGAAGTCGCTGGAAAGCTATTTCCACTACCGCAACCTCGACGTGTCGACCCTCAAGGAGTTGGCCGCGCGCTGGGCACCGGATGTGCGCGACAGCTTCAAAAAGGGCAGCACCCACTTGGCCCTGGACGACATCCGCGAATCGATCGCCGAGCTGCAGCACTACCGTAAGAACTTCATCAAGTTCTGATTGGGTATAGGGAGGTTTTTGTGGCGAGGGAGCTTGTCGGAACGCCGCACCGTCCCGTTCGGCTGCGTAGCAGTCGTAAAGTCAGCCGACGCGGTCTATTTGAAGAGTTGCTCTGTCAGCAGATGGGGCTGCTCTGCGGCCCAGCGAGAGCAAGCTCCCTCGTCACAGGTTCCTTTGCCCCCTTTTGGTGCCCTGACGATCTGAGTAGACTGCGCGCCTTCTCGTAAGGACCGCCACCATGTTGCTGATGCTCTACCTGATCGCCATTACTGCCGAAGCCATGACTGGCGCCCTGTCTGCGGGGCGTCGCGGCATGGACTGGTTTGGCGTGGTATTGATTGCATGCGTCACGGCGTTGGGCGGCGGTTCGGTGCGCGACGTGTTGCTTGGCCATTACCCGCTGACCTGGGTCAAACACCCGGAATACCTGGTGCTGACGTCGATCGCAGCGATGTTCACCGTCTTCGCTGCGCGCTGGATGCGCCATCTGCGCTCGCTGTTTCTGGTGCTCGACGCCGTGGGCCTGGTGGCGTTTACCCTGATCGGCTGCATGATCGCCCTGGAAATGGGCCACGGCATGCTGGTGGCCTCGGTCAGCGGCGTGATCACCGGGGTATTCGGTGGCATTCTGCGGGACATCTTCTGCAACGACATCCCGCTGATCTTCCGCCGCGAACTCTACGCCAGCGTCTCGTTTGCCGCGGCGTGGTGCTATTTATTCTGTGTCTATCTGCAATTGCCGGGTGAACAGGCGATCCTGATCACGCTATTCGGTGGCTTCCTGCTGCGCTTGCTGGCAATCCGTTTCCACTGGGAAATGCCCAAGTTCGTTTATAACGACGAAGCCTGATTTACACGCAGTCCCTGTAGCAGCTACCGAAGGCTGCGTTCGAGGCCGAAGGGCTCGCTTCGCAGTCGCGCCGAACGCAGTCTTCGGCAGCTACTACATAAGCCCGTGTTGTTTTAGCGCCCATTCGACATGCTCGCGCACAAGTTCTGACGGATAGTCCCGCCGTGCCTTCAACGCTTCCAGCACCGGAATGCTCGACGGCGCATTGCCCAGGCCGACCGCCAGATTGCGCAACCAACGCTCGTAACCGGCCCGACGCAACGGTGAACCTTCGGTGCTGCTGAGGAATTTTTCTTCGTCCCACATGAACAGTTCGGCCAGTTCGGCGTTGTCCAGGTTGTGCCGGGGTTTGAAGTCGCTTTCCCCGGAAGGCCGGGCGAAGCGGTTCCACGGGCAGACGATCTGGCAGTCATCGCAACCGAACACCCGATTGCCGATCAGCGGTCGTAAATCTTCAGGAATCGCGCTTTTCAGTTCGATGGTCAGGTACGAAATGCAGCGACGGGCGTCCAGCACATAGGGGCCGACGAAGGCATTGGTCGGGCAAATGTCCAGGCAGGCCGTGCAGCGACCGCAGTGCTCGGTGGCGTGGGGCGGGTCCACCGGCAGCGGCAGGTCGACGAACAGTTCGCTGAGGAAGAAGTAACTGCCGGCCTTGCGATTCAAGACCAGCGTGTTTTTGCCGATCCAGCCCAGGCCAGCCTGTTCGGCGATGGCCTTTTCCAGCACGGGGGCGCTGTCGACAAAGGCGCGGTAGCCGAACGGGCCAACCACTGCCTGGATTTTTTCCGCCAGTTGTTGCACGCGTTTACGAATTAATTTGTGGTAATCGCGGCCCAAGGCATAACGCGAGACGTAGGCTTTTTCCGGTTGGGCCAGCCGTTGCGCCATGTGCGTGTCGCCCGGCAGGTAGTCCATGCGCAGCGAAACCACGCGCAGGGTGCCCGGTACAAGTTCTTCCGGGTGCGAGCGTTTGCTGCCATGGGCGCCCATGTAATCCATTTCGCCGTGGTAGCCAGCGGCGAGCCAGCGCTCCAGGTGCTGCTCATGCTCGGCCAGGTCGAGGCCGCTGATGCCGACTTGTTGAAAGCCCAGCTCGCGGCCCCAGTCCTTGATGGATTGGGCGAGGGCGGGCAGGTCTGTAGTAATAGCGGGCATGAGGCGAGAGAAACCGGAGCTGAGATGCGTATAATTCTGCCAGACATCGGAGCCTGAAGACGCATGCCGCACACTAAAGATGAATTACCCGACGCGCTGTATAGCGCCGCGCAAGTCCGAGGGCTCGATGCGAGCGTGATCGCGGCCGGTACACCGGGCTTCGAATTGATGCAGCGTGCGGCACGGGCGACCTGGCGTGCGTTGGTCCGCCATTGGCCGGCGGCGCACGAATTGAGTGTGGTAGCCGGTCGCGGCAATAACGCAGGCGACGGTTATCTGGTGGCCGTGCTGGCCCGACGTGCCGGCTGGCATGTGCGGGTGCTGGCCGCCGGCGACCCCGGGCGTTTGCAGGGCGATGCCGCGTCGGCCCATGCCGAGGCGGTGGCCGAAGGCGTGGCCATTCAAGGCTGGACCCCGCACTCCGAGTTGCGCGGCATTGTGCTGGATGCCTTGCTCGGCACCGGCCTGACCGGTGAAGTACGCGAGCCGTTCGCCAGCGTCATCGCCGCGATCAATGCCAGTGGGCTCCCGGTTGCGGCGGTGGATATCCCCTCGGGGCTGTGCGCCGATACAGGTCGCCAGCTCGGCATTGCGGTTCGAGCGGACCTGACGGTGACGTTCATCGGTTTGAAGGTGGGGCTGTTCACCGGTGACGCGGCGGATGTGGTGGGCGATTTGGTATTCAACGATCTGCACGTCGCCCCCGAGACATTCATCGGGGCCGACATCAGTGCGCATCGCCTGACGGTCGGTAATGTGCCGCGTCTCACCGGCCGCGCTCCAACCGCCCACAAAGGCAAGTTCGGCCACGTATTGCTGATCGGCGGTGATCGCGGTTTTGGCGGCGCCATCCTGCTCAGTGCACAAAGTGCCCTGCGCAGCGGTGCCGGCATGGTGTCCGTGGCCACGCGCAGTGAGCACGTTCCGGCCGCCCTGGCGCGTTTGCCGGAAGCCATGGTGCTCGGCGCGTCGTCAGCCAATCAATTGATGGGCCTGCTGGAGAAGGCCACGGTGCTGGTCGTCGGCCCGGGGCTGGGGCAGGCCGCCTGGGGGCGTAGCCTGTTGTCGGCCGCGGCCAACGCGTCGCAGCCACAAGTCTGGGATGCCGATGCGTTGAACCTGTTGGCCGAAGGTGGCGTGAGCTTGCCCGCAGGTAGTGTCATCACGCCGCATCCGGGCGAAGCGGCGCGATTGCTGGGGATATCGACAGCTGCCGTACAGGCAGACCGTCCGGCTGCCGCCCATGCGTTGAGCAAAAAATATACAGCGGTGGTAGTGCTCAAGGGCGCTGGCAGTCTGATTGCCAGCCCCGATGGGCGTCTGGCGCTGTGTCATCAGGGCCATCCGGCCATGGCGTCGGCCGGGCTGGGTGATGTGCTGGCCGGTCTGGTCGGCGCCTTGCTCGCTCAGGGCCTGGACGCGTATGACGCGGCCTGCCTGGCGGTCTGGCTGCACGCCAATGCCGGTGAGCAACAAGGTAAATTCGGCCGCGGGCTGGCGGCCAGTGATCTGATTCCAGCCATTCGTCAGTTGTTGGAGGAGCAAGCACCGTGTCTGAAGTAACCCTGTATCTGGCCGATGAACAGGCCATGAGCGATTTTGGCGCACGTATCGCCAAAACCACCGGAGGGCACGGTCTGATCTTTCTTGAAGGGGATTTGGGTGCGGGGAAAACCACGCTGTCCCGGGGCATCATCCGTGGCCTGGGGCATACCGGCGCGGTAAAAAGTCCGACCTTTACCCTGGTCGAGCCTTACGAGATCGGCGCCGTCCGCGCCTTCCATTTCGACTTATATCGATTGGTCGACCCCGAGGAGCTGGAGTACCTCGGCATCCGCGACTATTTCGATGACGACGCATTGTGTCTTATTGAATGGCCCCAGAAGGGTGCAGGCTTTTTGCCAAAGCCCGACCTGACCATTACCATTAGCCCGCAAGACAGCGGGCGTTCGCTGAGAATTTTGCCCCAAGGCTCGCGTGGCGAGTCGTGGTGTGCCGTTTTGGCATTGGAATCCAAATAAATGATGGGGTTAGGTATGCGCTTTCGCGCGTTGGTTGCTGCCGTAGGGGTGTTGTTTTTGGCGGTGACCGTCGACGCTGTGGCCGAGACGAAGGTCAACAGTGTTCGCCTTTGGCGGGCGCCGGATAACACTCGACTGGTGTTCGACCTGACGGGGCCTGTCCAGCACAGCGTCTTTACCCTGACCGCACCGGATCGGCTGGTAATCGACATCAATGGCGCGACGCTCGGCTCGCCACTGAACGTCTCCACGGCCAACACGCCGATCACGGCAATGCGTTCGGCTCAGCGTACGCCGACCGATTTGCGGGTGGTCATCGACCTGAAAAAAGCGGTCACGCCGAAAAGCTTCACCTTGGCGCCGAACGCCCAGTACGGCAATCGCCTGGTAGTCGACCTGTTCGACAACGCGGCCGACGCCGCGCCACCGCCTGCGCCAACACCGTCTGTGGCCACGTTACCCGCCGTACCCGTCACGCCGTCCGAGCCTTCGATCAAGCTGCCACCTGCACCGGCTGGCAAGCGCGACATTATCGTGGTGATCGATGCCGGTCACGGCGGTGAAGACCCGGGCGCCTCGGGCTCTCGCGGTCAGCGTGAAAAAGACGTGGTGCTGGCCATCGCCCGTGAGTTGCAGCGTCAGGTCAATGGCATGAAAGGTTTCCGCGCCGAACTGACCCGTACCGGCGACTACTTCATTCCGTTGCGCGGCCGTACCGAAATCGCCCGCAAGAAGGGCGCCGACCTGTTCGTTTCGATCCACGCCGACGCCGCGCCGTCAGCCGCTGCGTTCGGTGCCTCGGTGTTTGCCCTGTCTGACCGCGGCGCTACGTCGGAGACCGCCCGTTGGCTGGCCGACAGCGAAAACCGTTCCGACTTGATCGGCGGTGCCGGCAACGTCAGCCTCGACGACAAGGACCGGATGCTCGCCGGCGTGCTGCTCGACCTGTCGATGACCGCTTCCCTGACTTCCAGCCTGAACGTTGGCCAGAAAGTCTTGAGCAACATCGGTCGCGTCACGCCGCTGCACAAACAACGCGTGGAGCAAGCCGGGTTCATGGTGTTGAAGTCGCCGGACATCCCGTCGATCCTGGTGGAAACCGGGTTCATCTCCAACGCCAACGAAGCCTCGAAACTCGCGGCATCGAGCCACCAGCAGGCGCTGGCGCGCTCCATCAGCAGCGGCGTGCGGCAGTTCTTCCAGCAGAACCCACCGCCGGGCACCTACATTGCCTGGCTGCGCGATTCCGGCAAGATCGCCCAAGGCCCGCGTGACCATCGCGTGAGCCCCGGCGAAACCCTGGCGATGATCGCTGTGCGTTATCAGGTGTCTGCGGCCACCTTGCGCAGTGCCAACAACTTGCAAAGTGACGAACTGAAGATTGGTCAGACGTTGACCATTCCAGGTACTGAACTGGCGGCCAAAGAATGAACCAGGTGCTGACCAACACGGCGCGTATCGAGCTACTCAGCCCGCGGCTGGCGAACCAGATTGCTGCTGGTGAAGTGGTTGAGCGCCCGGCCTCGGTGATCAAGGAGTTGCTGGAAAACAGCCTCGACTCCGGCGCCAAACGCATCGATGTCGATGTGGAGCAGGGCGGTGTCAAGCTGCTGCGGGTGCGCGACGATGGCAGCGGCATTTCCGCCGATGACCTGCCTTTGGCCCTGGCCCGTCACGCCACCAGCAAGATTCGCAACCTGGAAGACCTCGAACAGGTCATGAGCCTGGGGTTTCGTGGTGAGGCGCTGGCCTCCATCAGTTCCGTGGCGCGTCTGACTCTGACTTCCCGCACTCGCGACGCCGATCAAGCCTGGCAGGTGGAAACCGAAGGCCGGGACATGGCGGCTCGCGTGCAACCAGCGGCCCATCCGGTGGGCACTTCGGTGGAAGTGCGCGATTTGTTCTTCAATACCCCGGCGCGCCGCAAGTTTCTCAAGACCGAAAAAACCGAATTCGATCACCTGCAAGAAGTGATCAAGCGTCTGGCGCTAGCGCGGTTCGATGTGGCGTTCCATCTGCGTCACAACGGCAAAACCATCCTCAGTCTGCACGAAGCCCATGATGACGCGGCCCGCGCCCGGCGTGTGGCGGCGATCTGTGGGGCGGGCTTTCTGGAGCAGGCGCTGCCGATCGAAATCGAGCGCAATGGCCTGCATTTGTGGGGCTGGGTCGGATTACCGACCTTCAACCGCAGCCAGGCGGATTTGCAGTATTTCTTTGTGAATGGCCGTGCCGTGCGCGACAAACTGGTGGCCCACGCGGTGCGTCAGGCTTATCGCGACGTGCTGTTCAACGGTCGGCACCCGACATTCGTGCTGTTTTTCGAAGTCGACCCGGCGGGCGTCGACGTCAACGTGCACCCGACCAAACACGAAGTGCGTTTTCGTGACGGGCGCATGGTCCACGACTTCCTATACGGCACCTTGCACCGGGCCTTGGGCGATGTGCGGCCGGAAGACCAGCTGGCCGCGCCTGTCGCGACGGCCATGGTCCGGCCGACCGGTATCGAAGCCGGAGAGTTCGGGCCACAGGGCGAGATGCGTCTGGCGGCCAATGCACTGCTGGAGCAGCCCCAGGCCCAGCCGTCCTTCAATACCCCGGCGAGTTCTGGCGCCGGTGCCGGTTATCAGTATCAATACACGCCGCGGCCTCAGTCCGGCGTGCCCGTCGCCGAAGCTCAGGCGGCCTATCGTGAGTTCTTCGCGCCGTTGCCCGAGGCCAATGCGGTCGCGCTGCCGGCCGGGCAAGATGACATTCCGCCGTTGGGCTATGCACTGGCGCAGCTCAAGGGCATCTACATTCTTTCGGAAAACGCCCAAGGCCTGGTGCTGGTAGACATGCATGCCGCCCATGAGCGGATCATGTACGAACGGCTGAAAGTCGCCATGGCCAGCGAGGGGTTGAGCGGTCAGCCATTGCTGGTGCCGGAATCCCTGGCGGTCAGCCAGCGCGAAGCCGACTGCGCCGAAGAAAACGTCGCCTGGTTCCAGCGTCTGGGTTTTGAATTGCAGCGCCTTGGCCCGGAAACCCTGGCCATCCGGCAAATCCCTGCGTTGCTGAAACAGGCCGAGGCCAACCGACTGGTTAGCGATGTGCTCGCGGATTTGATGGAATACGGCACCAGCGACCGGATTCAGGCGCACCTGAACGAACTGCTCGGCACCATGGCCTGCCACGGCGCGATTCGCGCTAATCGGCGCCTGGCCTTGCCGGAAATGAACGGCCTGCTGCGGGACATGGAAAACACCGAGCGCAGCGGTCAATGCAACCATGGCCGACCGACCTGGACCCAACTGGGCCTGGACGATCTGGACAAACTGTTCTTGCGCGGTCGTTGATGAGCCAGTTCCCTCCCGCGATTTTCCTGATGGGGCCGACGGCCGCCGGCAAGACCGATCTGGCCATCGAACTCACCAAGGTCCTGCCCTGCGAGCTGATCAGTGTCGATTCGGCGCTGGTTTATCGTGGCATGGACATCGGCACCGCCAAACCCTCCAAAGAGATCCTGGCCGAATTCCCGCATCGTCTGATCGACATTCTCGACCCGGCCGAGAGTTATTCTGCCGCGGATTTCCGTCGCGATGCGTTGCAAGCCATGAGCGAGATCACCGCGCGGGGCAATATTCCGCTGCTGGTGGGCGGCACAATGCTCTATTACAAGGCTTTGCTCGAAGGTCTGGCCGACATGCCAGCGGCCGATGCGGACGTTCGTGCGCAAATCGAAGAAGAGGCTGCACGCCTTGGCTGGCAAGCCCTGCACGATCAATTGGCGGTGATTGATCCGCAATCCGCGGCGCGAATTCACCCGAACGATCCGCAGCGCCTTAGTCGTGCACTGGAAGTTTATCGCGTCAGCGGTCAGAGCATGACTGAGCTACGCTTGCGACAATCTGCGCAAAGTACTGAAGCAGCCGCTTCGGGACTGCAACAATTGCCCTATACTGTCGCGAACTTGGCCATCGCTCCGGCAAATCGCCAGGTACTGCACGAGCGCATTAAACAAAGATTCACAAATATGTTGGAACAGGGATTCGTCGACGAGGTCGTAGCCCTGCGAGATAGAGGTGACTTGCATTCCGGGTTGCCGTCTATACGTGCTGTAGGTTATCGACAAGTCTGGGATTACCTGGATGGCAAGCTGACGCAAGCCGAGATGCAGGAGCGTGGAATCATTGCCACGCGCCAATTGGCGAAGCGCCAGTTCACCTGGCTGCGCAGTTGGGCTGATTTACACTGGTTGGACAGCCTCGATTGCGACAATCTGCCGCGCGCCTTGAAATACCTCGGGACCATCTCCATATTGAGCTGAGTCCTTGCAATTGCCGTCTATCCTTGGGGGTGTGACGGCCCCAAGCCATCTGTTTACCTATTTTTTATATTGAATCCTTAAAGGAGTGCGGCACATGTCAAAAGGGCATTCGCTACAAGACCCTTACTTGAATACTTTACGTAAAGAGAAAGTGGGGGTTTCCATCTACCTGGTCAACGGGATCAAACTGCAAGGCACGATCGAGTCTTTCGACCAGTTCGTTATCCTGCTGAAAAACACCGTCAGCCAGATGGTTTACAAACACGCTATCTCTACAGTGGTGCCAGTTCGTCCAATTCGTCTGCCTAGCGCAACCGAATCCGAAGCAGGTGACGCTGAGCCAGGTAACGCCTGATAGGAGTCTCCTTTGTTCTTTGAGCGCCACGGTGGTGGTGAGCGGGCAATTCTCGTTCACTTGGATGGTCAGGACCCTGAGGCGCGCGAAGATCCGCAGGAGTTTCAGGAGTTGGCAATTTCGGCTGGTGCCGAGACCGTCGCGTTTTTTAACGTGCCGCGTCATCGGCCAACCGCCAAAACCCTGATCAGCAGCGGCAAGGTCGAAGAGTTACGCGACCTGGTCAAAGCCGAACAGGTCGATCTGGTGATTTTCAATCACATCCTCACGCCCAGTCAGGAGCGTAACCTCGAACGTATTTTCGAGTGTCGCGTGATCGATCGCACGGGTCTGATTCTCGATATTTTCGCGCAACGCGCTCGCACCCATGAAGGCAAGCTCCAGGTCGAACTGGCCCAGCTTGAGTACATGAGTACGCGACTGGTTCGCGGCTGGACTCACCTTGAGCGGCAGAAGGGTGGTATCGGTCTGCGTGGGCCGGGTGAAACCCAGCTGGAAACCGACCGGCGCCTGTTGCGGATTCGTCTGCGTCAGATCAAGGGGCGCCTGGAAAAGGTCCGCAGCCAGCGCGAGCAGTCTCGTCGCGGGCGCAAGCGTGCTGACATTCCGACGGTTTCACTGGTGGGTTATACCAACGCCGGCAAATCGACGCTGTTCAACTCGGTCACCGATTCCGACGTCTTTGCCGCCAACCAGCTATTCGCGACCCTCGACCCGACCTTGCGCCGACTCGAACTCGAGGATCTCGGGCCGATCGTGTTGGCCGACACCGTGGGCTTCATTCGTCACCTGCCGCACAAACTGGTCGAAGCATTTCGAGCTACGCTCGAAGAGTCGAGCAACTCCGACCTGCTGCTGCACGTGATCGATGCGCACGAGCCTGATCGTATGGCCCAGATCGAACAGGTCATGGTGGTGCTCGGGGAGATCGGGGCACAAGACTTGCCGATCCTTGAGGTATACAACAAACTCGATTTGCTCGAGGGGGTTGAGCCGCAGATCCAGCGCGATGCCGATGGCAAGCCGCAGCGGGTCTGGTTGTCGGCCAAGGACGGTACCGGCCTGGACTTGCTCAAGCAGGCAGTGGCGGAACTGTTGGGCAGCGATTTGTTTGTTGGCACCTTGCGCTTGCCGCAACGTTTTGCTCGACTGCGTGCGCAGTTTTTCGAACTCGGTGCGGTGCAAAAAGAAGAACACGACGAAGAAGGCATCAGCCTGCTGGCCGTTCGCTTGCCACGGATCGAATTGAATCGACTCGTGAGCCGCGAAGGTCTGCAACCGATGGAATTCATCGAGCAACACACTTTGCAATAAAAGCCTGAGAAAGCGGTTGTGCCGCGGTGACAGGCATTCTGTAGCATTGGTCGGCGCGCCGTGGGTGCGTCTTTGCTTTATCAGATGGAGAGCGCTATGGCTTGGAATGAGCCGGGTGGCAACTCGAATAATCAGGATCCTTGGGGTGGCAAGCGCCGCAATAACGGCGACCGCAAGGGACCACCGGATCTCGACGAGGCCTTCCGAAAGCTGCAGGAAAGCCTGAACGGGTTGTTCGGTGGTGGCAAGAAACGCGGTGACGAGGGCGGTGGTCCGGGCAAGAGTGGCGGCTTTGGCGGCCTGCTCGGCATCGGGCTGACCGTGCTGGCGGCTGTGTGGCTGTACAGCGCTGTCTACGTGGTCGACGAGCAGGAGCAGGCCGTGGTGCTGCGCTTCGGCAAATACTATGAAACCGTCGGCCCGGGCCTGAACATCTATTTCCCGCCGATCGATCGCAAGTACCTGGAAAACGTCACGCGTGAGCGTGCCTACACCAAGCAGGGTCAAATGCTGACTGAAGACGAAAACATCGTCGAAGTGCCGCTGACCGTGCAGTACAAGATCAGCAACCTGCAGGACTTCGTGCTGAACGTCGATCAGCCGGAAATCAGCCTGCAGCACGCGACCGACAGTGCCTTGCGCCACGTGGTGGGTTCTACCGCCATGGACCAGGTGCTGACCGAAGGTCGTGAATTGATGGCCAGCGAAATCAAGGAGCGTCTGCAACGTTTCCTCGATACCTACCGCACCGGTATCACCGTCACTCAGGTCAACGTACAGAGCGCTGCTGCACCGCGTGAAGTCCAGGAAGCCTTCGATGACGTGATCCGCGCCCGTGAAGACGAGCAGCGTTCGCGTAACCAGGCTGAAACCTACGCCAACGGCGTCGTGCCGGAAGCCCGTGGTCAGGCCCAGCGCATCCTCGAGGATGCCAACGGTTACCGCGACGAGACCGTCTCCCGCGCCAAAGGTGAGGCTGACCGCTTCACTAAGCTGGTGGCCGAATACCGCAAGGCGCCTGAAGTTACCCGTCAGCGTCTGTACCTGGACACCATGCAGGAAATCTTCAGCAACACCAGCAAGGTTCTCGTGACCGGCAACAAGAATGGCCAGAGCAATCTGCTGTATCTGCCGCTGGACAAGATGGTCGAGGATGGTCGCCGCACCAGCACTCCGGTGACCGGCGCAGCAGCCAGCAGCAATGAAGTGAATGTGCGTGCGGCAGCTGATCTGCAGCAACAGCAGGCACGTACCAGGGAGAGTCGCTGATGAGCAATAAATCGCTGATCGCCCTTATTGTCGGCGTCGTCGTGGCGATCGTTGCCTGGAACTGCTTCTACATCGTGGCTCAGACCGAGCGCGCGGTGTTGCTGCAGTTCGGTCGCGTGGTCCAGGCCGATGTTCAGCCGGGCCTGCATGTGAAAGTGCCTTACGTTAACAAGGTGCGCATATTCGATGCGCGTCTGATGACGCTGGATGCACCGACACAGCGCTTCCTGACGCTGGAAAAGAAAGCCGTGATGGTCGATGCCTACGCCAAGTGGCGCGTGAAAGATGCCGAGCGCTTCTACACCGCGACTTCCGGCCTCAAGCAGATTGCCGACGAGCGCCTGTCCCGTCGTCTGGAGTCGGGCCTGCGTGACCAGTTCGGTAAACGCACCCTGCACGAAGTGGTATCCGGTGAACGTGATGCGCTGATGGCAGACATCACCGCTTCGCTGAACAAGATGGCGGAAAAAGAGCTGGGCATTGAAGTTGTCGATGTCCGGGTCAAAGCCATCGACCTGCCGAAGGAAGTGAACCGCAGCGTGTTCGAGCGTATGAGCACCGAGCGTGAGCGTGAAGCTCGCGAGCACCGCGCCAAGGGTAACGAGCTGGCCGAAGGCATCCGTGCCGACGCCGACCGTCAACGCCGCGTGCTGCTGGCTGAAGCCTATCGTGAATCCGAAGAGGTGCGCGGTGATGGTGATGCCCAGGCTGCTGCGATCTACTCTAAGGCATACGGCCAGGATCAGGAGTTCTACGCGTTCTACCGTAGCCTGCGTGCCTACCGTGAAAGCTTCGCGAACAAATCCGACGTCATGGTCCTGGACCCGAGCAGTGACTTCTTCCGTTACCTGGAAAAAGCCAAGCCTTGATACGACGTTGACCTGAATCATCCCCCGCCTGGCGGCTAAAGCCTCGGGCGGGGTGATCCTTTGGGAAAACGTGTGTATGATGCGGCAGCCGGGAAATTCCCGGCTTTTTTGCGTCTGCACGTTTGATTGCTGTTTTTATGCAGGCGCCCGAGTTGAATGACTCGACAGGTTTTTCGAGGAAAGTGGTTGGCGAAGCCGGTTCCAGGCTTTTCGCCACGTTGTTCATGCGCGGGGTTTATGCACATGAGCCGACCATTTTCTGCTTCACTCAAGGCTCGCCCAAAGGCTTGCTGCCCGGATCATAGGGGAATGGCGTAATGGCAACGGTAGACCGCTGGCTGCTGCCAGATGGCATCGAAGAAGTACTGCCACCGGAGGCTGCGCGCATTGAAGTTGCGCGTCGCCAGGTGTTGGATCTGTTCCAGAGCTGGGGTTACGAGTTTGTCGTGACTCCCCATATCGAGTACCTGGAATCCCTGCTGACCGGCGCAGGCCAGGACCTCGATCTGCGCACCTTCAAGGTCATCGACCCGCAGTCGGGCCGGCAGATGGGTTTCCGTGCCGACATCACGCCGCAAGTGGCGCGCATCGATGCGCACACCCTGCGTCGCGAAGGCCCGAGCCGTCTGTGCTATGCCGGTAGCGTGCTGCATGCTCAGCCACGTGCGTTGTCGTCCTCGCGCAGCCCGATTCAACTGGGCGCCGAGTTGTACGGCGATGCCAGCCCGAGCAGCGACGTGGAAGTCATCAGCCTGATGCTGGCCATGCTGCAACTGGCCGATGTGCCGGATGTGCACATGGACCTCGGGCATGTCGGCATCTACCGCGGCCTGGCCCGCGCCGCCGGTTTGTCCGGCGAAGTCGAGCAACAGTTGTTCGATGCATTGCAACGTAAAGCCATCGACGAGGTCATTACCTTGACCGAAGGCCTGCCTGCCGATCTGTCGGGCATGCTGCGAGCGCTGGTCGACCTGTGTGGCGGTCGTGAAGTGTTGAGCGCTGCCCGCGAGCGTCTGGCCAATGCGCCGGCGCCTGTTCTGGCGGCCCTGGACGATTTGCTGGCGATTGCCGAGCGTCTGTCCACGCGTTTCCCGGAGTTACCGCTGTACTTTGACTTGGGCGAATTGCGCGGCTACCACTACCACACCGGTGTGGTGTTCGCCGTGTTCGTGCCAGGTGTTGGCCAGTCCATCGCTCAGGGCGGTCGTTACGACGATATCGGTGCCGACTTCGGTCGCGCCCGTCCGGCGACAGGCTTCTCCACCGATTTGAAAACCCTGGTGACCCTGGGGCGTGCTGAGATCGAGCTACCGTCTGGCGGTATCTGGATGCCTGACAGTACGGATGCAGCACTCTGGCAGCAGGTTTGCCAGTTGCGCAGTGAGGGTCAGCGTGTCGTTCAGGCATTGCCTGGGCAACCTTTGGCCGCCGCCCGTGAAGCGGACTGCGACCGGCAATTGATTCAGCAGAACGGGCTTTGGCAAGTATCGCCACTGGCTTCTTGAGTTTTCCTGCCGGCCGCCGCCGGCACCAAGTTTGCGCGAATGAGGACAAGTGTTATGGGTAAGAATGTCGTAGTCCTGGGCACCCAATGGGGTGATGAGGGCAAAGGCAAGATCGTTGATCTGCTGACCGAACATGCTGCCGCCGTAGTGCGCTACCAAGGTGGCCACAACGCTGGTCACACCCTGGTGATCGACGGCGAAAAAACCGTCTTGCACCTGATCCCGTCTGGCGTGCTGCGCGAAGGCGTGCAGTGCCTGATCGGTAACGGCGTGGTGGTTGCACCCGACGCCCTGCTGCGGGAAATCAACAAGCTGGAAGAGAAAGGCGTACCGGTGCGTGAGCGCCTGCGTATCAGCCCTTCCTGCCCGCTGATCCTGTCCTACCACGTAGCGCTGGACCAGGCCCGTGAAAAGGCCCGTGGCGAGCTGAAGATCGGCACCACCGGTCGCGGCATCGGCCCGGCTTACGAAGACAAGGTTGCCCGTCGCGGTCTGCGCATCGGTGATCTGTTCCACCGTGAGCGTTTCGCCGCCAAGCTGGGCGAGTTGCTGGACTACCACAACTTCGTACTGGTCAATTACTACAAAGAGCCAGCGATCGACTTCCAGAAGACACTCGACGAGTGCATGGAATACGCCGAACTGCTCAAGCCGATGATGCTCGACGTCACCGCAGAGCTGCACAACCTGCGTCGTGCCGGCAAGGACATCATGTTCGAAGGTGCCCAGGGCTCCCTGCTGGACATCGACCACGGCACCTACCCGTACGTCACCAGCTCCAACACCACCGCTGGCGGCATCGCCACCGGTTCGGGTGTTGGTCCGATGTTCCTGGACTACATCCTCGGCATCACCAAGGCCTACACCACGCGCGTCGGTTCCGGTCCGTTCCCGACTGAGCTGTTCGACGACGTTGGTGCGTTCCTGGCCAAGCGTGGCCACGAGTTCGGCGCCACCACCGGCCGTGCCCGTCGTTGCGGCTGGTTCGATGCCGTGATTCTGCGTCGCGCTATCGATGTGAACAGCATCTCGGGCCTGTGCCTGACCAAGCTGGACGTGCTGGACGGCCTGGAAACCATCAACATCTGCGTAGGCTACAAGAACGAAGACGGTGCAGTGATCGACGCACCGACCGACGCCGACAGCTACATCGGCCTGGAGCCGGTGTACGAGCAGATGCCGGGCTGGAGCGAGTCGACCCTGGGTGCCAAGACCCTGGAAGAGCTGCCTCAGGCTGCGCGCAACTACATCAAGCGCATCGAAGAGTTGGTCGGCGCGCCGATCGACATTATTTCGACGGGCCCGGACCGCAACGAAACCATCGTTCTGCGTCACCCGTTCGCTTAATAAGTTGTTGATGTAAAACACAAAGGCCCCTTAATCGGGGCCTTTGTCGTTTATGCCTGTTGGACGGCATGACCTTTGCTGTGAATATCGCCTTCAGAATGCCATCAATTTAATGGCGTTAGAGTAGAGGGATTTCCTGTGTCGGCCGTTCTCTCACTGTTACAAAGCCGTTTGTTGCGGCCCGTGTTCGTTACCCTTGGTATCGCCCTTTTGGTGCAGGTGCTGGTGGCTGTTGCTCTGACCCGGAGCACGGTGACTGCGCTGGAAACCGATCTGGGTGTGCGCCTGGGCGCCGATAGCCAAAAGCTCTCCGGTGAGCTGGAGCAGGCGGGGCGTGAAGTCACGTCGAGCCTGGATAACCTGTCCAGCAGTACCCGTCAGCGCCTGACCGCTGGGCTGTCTTCACGTTTGAAAGACGAGCAGGCTCAACTGCGTACGACGCTGGAGAAGGACCTGAAGGAGTCGGCCAATGACATGGCGCAACTTCTGGCCTCGGTCGCACCCCGCGCCATGTGGGACAGCGACATTCCTACCCTGTCCGAATTCGCTCGCCGCGCCCAGCGAAATCCCAACGTGTTGTTCGTGGTCTATGACGACGCCACGGGCCAGCACCTGACGCGCTACCTCAACCGGGAGAACCCGATCAACAAGGGGCTGCTGGAGAAAGGCCAGGGCGAGCGGGCGCTGGACAAGGTGCTGGATGCAGCGAAGAGCGATCCTTCGGTCTACTACCTTGAAGCTTCGATCAGTCCCAATGGGGTGGAAATCGGCAAGGTCTTGATGGGGGTCTCAACTGCCTCCGTGGAAACCGATCTGGCGGCGCTGGACAAGCGTTTCTCAGCGCTGATCGCCAGCAGCGATCAATTGGTGGGTGACAGCCTCAAAGGTGCGGCGGCTGACAGCGCAACGGCGATGCGTGGGCGTCTGCAATCGGCGCAGTCCACTGCTTCTGAAATGAAAGCCAACACCACGGGCGCCGTGCAGGAAGCCGCGGGAGCTTTGCGCTGGCGCATCGGCATGGGCCTGGCGGTGGTGGGTTTCGGTGTGCTGCTGTTACTGGCGGTGGTGCTGGGGCGTCGAGTGGTCAATCGCCTGAAAATGCTCATTGTCGCGATGGATGACTTGGCGGCAGGTGAGGGCGACCTGACCAAGCGCGTGCAGATCAACAGCCAGGACGAGATTGGCGATATGGCCTCGGCGGTCAATCGCTTTGTGGATAAGTTGCAGCCGATCGTGCGCGAGGCAGGCGATGTGGCCCAGCGTACCGGCGTGGAAATCGGCGCCATGACCCTGCGCAATGCCGGTGCCGATGCAGCGGCTGGCATGCAGCGCGATGAAGTGGCCGAAAGCCTGCGCGCGTTGTCGCAAATGGCTGACGAGGCTCAGTCTGAAAGTCACGCCATGCAGGCCGCTTTGCAGCAGGTGGTGGACATTCGTCAGGCCACGGATGAGAACACCCGGACTTCGGCGAAAGTCGGCAGTCTCATCGAGGCATTGGCCGGACAAGTCGACACTGGTGCGAAAGTCATCGAGCGTCTGGCGCAGCAGAGTGAGCAGATTGAAGTGGTGCTGACGGTGATTCACGGGATCGCCGAACAAACCAACTTGCTGGCGCTGAACGCGGCCATCGAGGCTGCGCGTGCCGGCGAGACCGGTCGCGGGTTTGCCGTGGTGGCGGACGAGGTGCGGGCGCTGGCGAGCAAGACCCAGAGCTCCACTGGCGATATTCAGGCGCACATTGTTGCGCTGCAGCAGGGCGCGCGTGAGGCTGTTGCGGCAATCGGGCAGGCTGGGCGTCAGGCCAGTGAAGGTTTGCTGGTGTTGCGCGACAGTGCGCGGTTGCAGCAGTCGGTGCAGGCGTCGGTCGAGCAGGTGCATGCAGCGATCGGCCTGGCGACCCAGGCCGCGGCGCATCAGGCGCAAGGTGCGCAGGCTGTGCGTGGGCGGGTTGAGACCATCCATGCTCAAGCTGAGAAAGCAGCTCAGGCGGTGGTGGAGACCACGGCCAGCGGCAAGGTGCTGGATGGGTTGGCGGCGCAGCTGAAGGCGAGCCTGGGGCAGTTCAGGGCTTAGGTTTCTCGTTCGCAGGTCTGGTGCCTTCGCGGGCAAGCCTCGCTCCTACAAGGGCTACGTAATCCTTGTAGGAGCGAGGCTTGCCCGCGAAGCTTTTCAACGACTCAAATACATCCGCGTCGTCAGCAGATACACAGGCAACCCCGACACCACAATCAACAACGCCGCATAAGGCGCCGCTGCCGCGAACTCCACATTCGCGGTATGCGCCCAGACTTCCGTCGCCAATGTATTGAGCCCGGTCGGGCTCAGCAGCAGCGTCGCCGTCAGTTCCTTCATCGCATCCAGAAACACCAGCGCAAACGCAGCACCCAGGGCGGGAAAGATGATGGGCAGGGTCACCCGACAAAACGCGCTGAAAGACGACGCCCCCAGCGTGCGTGCGGCCTCTTCCAGCTGCGGCGCGGCCTTGTTCAGCGCGGTGCGAATCGGTGCCTGCGCCAGTGGCAGAAACAACAGCGCATAGGCAATCAGCAGCAACGCCGAGGTCTGGTACAGCGCTGGCACATAATGCAGGGCGAAATACACCAGGGTCAGCGCAATCACCAATCCCGGCAGTGCATGCAGCAGATACGGCAAGCGCTCGGCCCAGATTGCCAGTCGGCCTTTATGGCGCACCACCAGCAACCCCACCGGCACCGCCAGCACCAGGCACAGCGCAGCGCCACCGAGCGACAGCGCCAGCGACGAGAGCAATGCCTCGCTGATCGCGGCCACCGGGAACGCTGCCGACGAACCCACCATCAACCAGTACGCCAGCATTCCCAGTGGAATGCCGCTGCCGATGATCGCCAGCAGCAAGCAGTAAAGTTGTCCCACAGCCGCCCACGGCCCGAGCCGAACCTGCTCTGCATGCCGAGCAGCGCCCTGGCCGGTGCGTACGTGACGGCCTTTGCCGCGCACGCGTAACTCAAGCCATAGCAGCACCAGGCACAGCGCCAGCAACACCGCAGAAAGCATCGCTGCATTGGCGTTGCTGAATTCCAGTTCGAACTGCTGATAGATCGCCGTGGTAAAGGTTTGCAGGCCGATGATCGAGAGCGCGCCGAACTCCACCAGCATGTGCAGCGCAATCAACAGTGAACCGGCCAGCAGTGACGGCCAGAGCAGGGGTAGGGTGATTTTGAAGAATACACCCCAACGATTCTGCCCCAGGGTGCGGGCAGACTCTTCAAGAGAGGGGTCGAGATTGCGCAGCGTTGCCGCGACCGGCAGAAAGATCAGCGGGTACTTGGACAGCGTCATCACCAGTATCGCCCCGCCCAGCCCTTCGAAGTGAGCGCTCAGGGAGACCCAGGTGAAGCTGCTGACAAATGCCGGCACCGCGAACGGCAGGCACAGAATCACGCCCCATAACCGCCGTCCCGGCAGATTGCTGCGCTCCAGCAACCAGGCGAGTGACAGGCCAATCACTCCGCAGGCCAATGTGACGCCCAGCATCAGCGCCAGGGTATTGCGCAGCAGGCCAAACACGTAGGGCCGCCACAGCAGATGCAGCGCCTCGGCCCAGCCGGCTTGCCAGGTTTTGAGGCCGACATAGGCCAGCGGCAACAGGCTGAGTACCACCAGCAGCAGAACCGGTAGCAGCAGCCAGATCGACGGCCGCTTGCGCCTTGGCATGTAACCTCCGCGCGAAGCGGGGGCGGATAACGAGGTGCTCATCAGTTCAAGCCAACGTCACGTTCCAGGTCCAGGGCTTCTTCGGCGTTGCCGAGATCGGCTGGTGTGACGTTCGGCGCTTGCAGTTCGCTGAACGGCTTGAGACCGCGATCCGATTCCATGCCCTTGTGCAGCGGGTATTCGGCAGTGGTCCGGGTGATCACGCGCTGACCTTCTTCGCTGGCCATGTAGGCGAGCAATTGCTGGGCTTCTTTCGGGTGTTTGCTGGATTTCAGTACGCCAGCACTGGAAACGGTGATCAGTCCGCCGACGTCGCCACCGGTGAAGTAATGCAGTTTCGAATCGAGTTGGCCTTTTTCACGCTGCAAGGCGAACCAGTAATAGTTGTTCACCAGCACGGTGGCGACTTCGCCATTTTCCACGGCTTTCAGCGCAACCATGTTGTTGCTGTAGGTCTTGCCGAACGCACGCAGGCCGGTCAGCCACTCTTCGGCGGCGTCCATCCCGTGGACCTTGATAATCGCCACCGCCTGTTCCTGGAAGGCGCCGCTGCTAGGCACGAAGCCGACCTTGCCTTGCCATTTTGGATCGGAGAATTCCATCACGGACTTGGGCAGGTCTTTTTCGTCGATCAGTTTAGGGTTGAAGGCGATGACCCGGACCCGCGCGGTGATGCCGATCCAGGTGCCGTTGCCGGCAACGTAGTCCTTGGGCAGGACTTCTAGCGTGGCGGCATCGGCTTTCGCCAGCAGGCCTTGTTCGCCGAGCTTGTTCAGCGGTGGCGATTCTTCGGTGTAGATCACATCGGCGGGAGAGCGATCGCCTTCTTCGACGATCTGGCTGGCGAGTTGGTTGCTGCTGCCCTTGCGCACATTGACGTGAATCCCGGTCTTGGCTTCGAAGGCTTTGGCGACGGCATCGCCGACTTCCTTATGTTGACCGTTATAGAGTGTCAGGGAAACCGGATCGGCGGCTTGGGTGAGGGGCGTGGCGAGTGTCAGGCCGAGGAGGGTGATGGTCAGGCCGCGGCGCAGGGTATTTCGAAGCATCATTCGCAGGGTTCCTCACTGTCGCATTGCAAAAACTTGAAACAATGATAAACGATATTGTTTCTCAAGTGCGCCTTGAGGGTCTGAGGAGTGTTTGCTAATGGGCTGGCGCTGGACTCTGTGGCGAGGGGGCTTGCCCCCCGTTCGGCTGCGAAGCAGTCGTAAATCCTGAAGTTACGGTATGACTAACGAGTGATGAGGGCCGCTTCGCGACCCAGCGGGGGCAAGCCCCCTCGCCACGGGGAAGTAATGGCTTGGGGTTTTCAAAGGCCAGAAACGCAAAAACCCGCTTTCGCGGGTTTTTGTGAAATTCAAGATCGTGACCTTGAATTTGAATTGGTGCCCAGAAGAAGACTCGAACTTCCACGACCTTGCGGTCACCAGCACCTGAAGCTGGCGTGTCTACCAATTTCACCATCTGGGCATGATCTTCAGCGTTGCCGCTGTTGATGTGGCGCACTATACGGAGAGCATTTTGATCTGTAAACCCCTGATTTAATTTTAATAATTCAGAAGTCTAGAATGCAAAAACCCGCTTTCGCGGGTTTTTGTGTGAGCCTTGAAATTGATCTAATCTCAAGCTCGAAATTGGTGCCCAGAAGAAGACTCGAACTTCCACGACCTTGCGGTCACCAGCACCTGAAGCTGGCGTGTCTACCAATTTTCACCATCTGGGCAGTATCGGCAGCGCTAGTGCGTCGTCGATGGCGCGCACTATACGGAGCGTCTTTTTAACTGTAAACCCCTGTCATCAAAAAAACCTGGAAAATTTTACCGGCGGCATTCAAATCAGCTTCGCGGTGTCGATAAAGGGCTTTAGATGGGCTGTCATAGCCTGAAATTTCCCGTTTCATTACGCCTATGCCAAACTAACCCGCATATAGACAAGGTGAAAACTCTCTAATGGCCGATTGGCAGTCCCTCGATCCCGAGGCCGCTCGTGAAGCGGAAAAATATGAAAACCCTATTCCTAGCCGCGAACTGATCCTTCAGCACCTTGCTGATCGAGGTTCGCCTGCTAACCGCGAGCAGCTGGTCGAAGAGTTTGGTCTGACCACAGAAGACCAGATCGAAGCCCTGCGTCGCCGCCTGCGCGCCATGGAGCGCGACGCTCAACTCATCTACACCCGTCGCGGCACTTATGCGCCGGTGGACAAGCTCGACCTGATCCTGGGCCGCATCAGCGGTCACCGTGACGGTTTCGGCTTCCTGGTCCCGGACGACGGCAGTGACGACCTGTTCATGAGCCCGGCGCAAATGCGCCTGGTGTTCGATGGCGACCGTGCCCTGGCACGTGTTTCCGGCCTCGACCGTCGCGGTCGCCGCGAAGGCATGATTGTCGAAGTGGTGTCCCGTGCTCACGAGAGCATCGTCGGTCGTTACTTCGAGGAGGGCGGTATCGGTTTCGTCGTCGCAGACAATCCGAAGATCCAGCAAGAAGTGCTGGTGACGCCAGGTCGCAATGCCAACGCGCAGATCGGTCAGTTCGTTGAAGTGAAGATCACTCACTGGCCGACGCCACGCTTCCAGCCGCAAGGCGACGTGGTCGAGGTGGTGGGCAACTACATGGCGCCGGGCATGGAAATCGATGTTGCCCTGCGCACCTACGATATTCCGCACGTCTGGCCTGAAGCGGTCTTGAAAGAAGCCGCCAAGCTCAAGCCTGAAGTCGAAGAGAAAGACAAAGAGAAGCGCATCGACCTGCGTCATCTGCCGTTCGTGACCATCGACGGTGAAGATGCGCGCGACTTCGATGACGCGGTCTACTGCGAAGCCAAACCGGGCAAGCTGCGCCTGTTCTCCGGTGGCTGGAAGTTGTACGTGGCGATTGCCGACGTTTCCAGCTACGTGAAAATCGGTTCGGCGCTGGATAACGAATCCCAGGTTCGCGGCAACTCGGTGTACTTCCCCGAGCGCGTGGTGCCGATGCTGCCTGAGCAGTTGTCCAACGGCCTGTGCTCGCTGAACCCGCACGTCGATCGCCTGGCCATGGTTTGCGAGATGACCATCTCCAAATCCGGCGAAATGACCGACTACTGCTTCTACGAAGCGGTGATTCACTCCCATGCCCGCCTGACCTACAACAAGGTCAGCGCCATGCTGGAAACGCCGAAAGCCACCGAAGCGCGTCAGCTTCGTGGTGAATACACCGACGTTCTGCCGCACCTCAAGCAGCTGTATGCGCTGTACAAGGTTCTGCTGGCGGCTCGTCACGTGCGCGGCGCGATCGATTTCGAAACCCAGGAAACCCGGATCATCTTCGGTTCCGAGCGCAAGATTGCCGAAATCCGTCCGACCGTTCGCAACGATGCTCACAAGCTGATTGAGGAATGCATGCTGGCGGCCAACGTGGCCACCGCCGAATTCCTGAAGAAGCACGAAATCCCTGCGTTGTATCGCGTCCACGACGGCCCGCCGCCGGAGCGTCTGGAAAAACTGCGCGCCTTCCTCGGCGAGCTCGGCCTGTCCCTGCACAAAGGCAAGGACGGTCCGTCGCCGAAGGATTACCAGGCTTTGCTCGCGGGCATCAAGGATCGTCCGGATTTCCACCTGATCCAGACCGTCATGCTGCGCTCGTTGAGCCAAGCGGTGTACAGCGCCGATAACCAGGGCCACTTCGGCCTGAATTACGAAGCCTATACCCACTTCACTTCGCCTATTCGCCGCTACCCGGACTTGCTCACGCACCGGGCGATTCGCAGCGTCATCCATTCGAAAATGGACACCCCGCACGTTCGCCGTGCCGGTGCGATGACCATTCCGAAGGCGCGGATCTATCCGTACGACGAAGCGACCCTGGAGCAGCTCGGCGAACAGTGCTCGATGAGCGAGCGCCGTGCCGACGAAGCCACCCGCGACGTAGTGAACTGGCTCAAGTGCGAGTTCATGAAAGACCGTGTGGGCGAATCGTTCCCGGGGGTGATCACCGCCGTGACCGGTTTCGGCCTGTTCGTCGAACTGACCGATATTTACGTCGAAGGCCTGGTGCACGTCACCGCGCTGCCGGGTGACTACTACCACTTCGATCCTGTGCACCATCGCCTCGCCGGTGAGCGTACCGGTCGTAGCTTCCGCCTGGGCGACACCGTTGAAGTGCGCGTCATGCGCGTCGACCTCGACGAGCGCAAGATCGACTTCGAGATGGCCGAAAAAACCATCAGCGCACCGATCGGTCGCAAAAAGCGCGGCACTGAAACCGCAGCGCCTGCTATCAAAACAGCTGCCGAGCCGGTACTGGCCAAGGCCGGGCGTCGTCCTGCCAAGGAAAAGGCCGTCGAAGCCTATCGTCCGAGCGATGCGGCGGCAAAAAATGCCGAGTTGCGCAAAAGTCGTGAAATGAAACAGGCATTGCTGTCTGAAGCGAAAAGCGGCGGTAAAGCGGCGTCTGGGGGAAAGACCGGGCGGTCGGCGCCTGACAAGGCCTCCGGCGGCAAGCCAGCCAAATCGAGCAAACACCGTAAAGGCCCGCCAAAAGCGGGTTCCGCTCCAGCCGCCAGAAGCGGCGGGGCGCGTAAACCTAAGGCCAAGTCATGAGTCAGTTGGAAAAGATCTACGGCGTGCACGCGGTAGAAGCGTTGCTGCGTCACCACCCAAAACGCGTCAAGCAGATCTGGCTGGCTGAAGGCCGCAGCGATCCGCGCGTTCAGACGCTGATCGAACTCGCTGCCGAAAATCGCGTGGCCGTCGGTCAGGCTGAGCGTCGCGAGCTGGACGCCTGGGTTGAAGGCGTGCACCAGGGCGTGGTGGCGGACGTGAGCCCGAGCCAGGTCTGGGGCGAGGCCATGCTCGACGAGCTGCTCGATCGCACCGAAGGCGCGCCTTTGCTGCTGGTGCTCGACGGCGTGACCGATCCGCACAACCTCGGCGCTTGCCTGCGTTCGGCCGATGCGGCCGGCGCGCTGGCGGTGATCGTGCCGAAGGACAAATCAGCCACGCTGACCCCGACGGTTCGAAAAGTTGCTTGTGGCGCGGCGGAAGTGATTCCGTTGGTCGCCGTGACCAACCTGGCGCGCACCCTGGAAAAACTCAAGCAGCGCGGCTTGTGGGTCGTCGGTACGGCGGGCGAGGCTGAACAGGATCTGTATCAGCAGGACCTGACGGGCCCGACCATCCTGATCATGGGTGCCGAAGGTAGCGGCATGCGCCGCCTGACTCGCGACCTTTGCGACTATTTGGTGCGCCTGCCGATGGCTGGCAGCGTCAGCAGCCTCAACGTGTCCGTCGCCACCGGCGTCTGCCTGTTCGAAGCGCTGCGCCAGCGTGGCGTCAAAGCCGCCGGGACCGCCAAAAAGTCCTGAGACTCCTCTGCAGGAGTCGCCGCAGGCGGCTCCTGCAAGTGTTCGGCTTTCCAGTCGAAGTGATTGTTCAAATAATCACCAATTGCCTTGCACCTCCCTCGACCCTTCTCTACAATTGCGCCCCTTGCTGTGACGGCAGGCACGCATGTGTCTATCGCAAGCAAGTCCATAAGTGTCATTCACTCCTTGTCTGACCGCTTTTGAGCGGCAGGCTACAACCCGTAAGGAGCATTCATGCGTCATTACGAAATCATCTTTTTGGTCCACCCGGATCAAAGCGAGCAAGTCGGCGGCATGGTTGAGCGTTACACCAAGCTGATCGAAGAAGACGGCGGCAAAATCCACCGTCTGGAAGATTGGGGCCGTCGTCAACTGGCCTACGCAATCAACAATGTTCACAAGGCTCACTACGTGATGCTGAACGTTGAGTGCACTGGCAAGGCCCTGGCCGAGCTGGAAGACAACTTCCGCTACAACGATGCAGTGATCCGTAACCTGGTCATCCGTCGCGAAGAAGCCGTTACCGGCCAATCCGAGATGCTCAAGGCTGAAGAAAACCGCAGTGAGCGCCGTGAGCGTCGCGACCGTCCTGAGCACTCCGACGCTGAAGGCGTTGACAGTGATGACAGCGACAACAGCGATAACGCTGACGAGTAATCCACGGACCTTTTGAGGAGCCTATTACATGGCACGTTTCTTCCGTCGTCGTAAATTCTGCCGCTTCACCGCTGAAGACGTGAAAGAGATCGATTACAAAGATCTCAACACTCTGAAAGCTTACGTATCCGAGACCGGCAAAATCGTTCCAAGCCGCATCACCGGTACCAAAGCACGTTATCAGCGTCAGCTGGCCACCGCTATCAAGCGCGCCCGCTTCCTGGCCCTGCTGGCCTACACCGACAGCCACGGCCGCTGAGACCGGGCAGTCGACACGTAGCAAAGGATTGAATGCATGCGCGCCTTAGCTGAGTTCATCATGCGCGGCCGTATGCAGGCCACTCTGGTAGTGGCCGGATGCGCAACATTGCCGTTGTTGTATTGGTTGGGTGCTGCCGCTGGATGCCTTGTGCTCCTGCGGCGCGGATTGAAGGACGCCGTTGGCGTACTTGCTCTGGGACTGCTGCCGGCGTTGATCTGGTGGCTTTTCTTCGACGACCCACGGGCACTTCTGGTGCTGCTGGGGTCTTCGAGCCTTGCGTTGGTTTTGCGCGCAAGCGAGTCCTGGAACCGCGTGCTGCTGGTCAGCATAGCGATGGGATTGGTGTTTTCAGTGGTGCTGGGGGCGGCTTTTGCGCCCCAGATCGAGATGCTGGCGCAGGCTTTGATAAAAGTCATGCCGTCGCTACTCGGTGAGGTCTACCAGCAATTGTCGGTAGACGAGCAAGCGCGCTTTGCGTCCCTGATTGCACCGGTCCTGACCGGCCTGATTGCGGCCTTGTTGCAAATCGTCAGTGTGCTGAGCCTGATTGTCGGGCGCTACTGGCAGGCGTTGTTGTACAACCCGGGTGGTTTTGGTCGCGAGTTTCGCGCCATCCGAATCCCGCTGGGACCGGCGATGTTGCTGCTGGCGTTAATGCTTCTGGGGCCAAATCTTGGCCCGCAGATGGCCATGTTGACGCCGTTGTGCAGCGTACCGCTGGTGTTCGCCGGGCTGGCCCTGATTCACGGGCTGGTGGCGCAAAAGCGACTGGCCAAGTTCTGGCTGGTGGGGTTGTACGTCACGCTGTTGCTGTTCATGCAACTGATCTATCCGTTGCTGGTGGTCCTGGCCATCGTCGACAGCCTGATTGATTTTCGCGGTCGTTCGGCACCGAAAGATGCCGATAGCGCGAACGGTGAAGGTTAAAAGTTAAGAGGATTTTCACATGCAACTGATCCTTCTGGAAAAAGTCACCAACCTGGGCAACCTGGGTGACAAAGTGAACGTTAAGGCTGGTTACGGCCGTAACTACCTGCTGCCTTACGGCAAAGCTACCGCTGCGACCCCAGCCAACCTGGCTGCGTTCGAAGAGCGTCGCGCTGAGCTGGAAAAAGCCGCAGCAGACCGTAAAGCATCGGCTGAAAGCCGTGCCGCCCAACTGGCTGAGCTGGAAGTGACTATCACTGCCACCGCTGGTGACGAAGGCAAGCTGTTCGGTTCGATCGGCACCCACGACATCGCTGATGCACTGACCGCCTCCGGCGTTGAAGTTGCAAAAAGCGAAGTTCGTCTGCCGAACGGCACCATCCGCAACGTAGGCGAATTCGACGTAGCCGTGCACCTGCACGCCGAAGTTGAAGCCACCGTACGCGTTGTCGTGGTAGCAGCTTAAGCAGCACTTGTCGGCTGGCACCCTCGGGTGCTTGCCGGTAACATCGGGCACGATCCTGTTTACAGGTCGTGCCCTTTGTCTTTCTGCAGTTCCTGATTTTCACAATCCCTGCTTTTCCTGAATAAACCAAGTGGCCATGAACGATATCTCCGCTCCCGAGCAATACGATCTGCAAACCGCTGCCCTGAAGGTGCCGCCGCATTCCATCGAGGCCGAACAGGCCGTGCTCGGTGGGCTGATGCTGGACAACAACGCCTGGGAACGCGTGCTCGATCAAGTCTCCGACGGCGATTTCTATCGGCATGACCACCGTCTGATCTTCCGGGCCATCGCCAAACTGGCGGACCAGAACCAGCCAATCGACGTCGTGACCCTGGCCGAGCAATTGGACAAGGAAGGTCAGACGTCCCAGGTCGGCGGTCTCGGTTACCTTGGCGAACTGGCAAAAAACACGCCGTCCGTCGCCAACATCAAGGCCTATGCCCAGATCGTTCGCGAGCGGGCAACCCTGCGCCAGTTGATCGGCATCAGTACCGAAATCGCCGACAGCGCTTTCAACCCTGAAGGCCGCACCGCCGCCGAGATTCTCGACGAGGCCGAACGGCAGATCTTCCAGATTGCCGAGGCTCGCCCGAAAACCGGCGGCCCGGTCAGTGTCAACGACCTGCTGACCAAGGCCATCGACCGCATCGACACCTTGTTCAACACCGACAACTCGATCACCGGCCTGTCCACCGGTTACACCGACCTCGACGAGAAGACCAGTGGCCTGCAACCGGCCGACCTGATCATCGTCGCCGGTCGTCCGTCCATGGGTAAAACCACCTTTGCGATGAACCTGGTGGAAAACGCCGTGCTGCGCAGCGAGAAGGCTGTCCTGGTCTACTCCCTCGAGATGCCAGGCGAATCGCTGATCATGCGTATGCTGTCGTCCCTCGGTCGTATCGATCAGACCAAGGTCCGGGCCGGTCGCCTGGAAGACGACGACTGGCCGCGCCTGACGTCGGCGGTCAACCTGCTCAACGATCGCAAGTTGTTCATCGACGACACGGCGGGTATCAGCCCCTCGGAAATGCGCGCCCGGACCCGTCGTCTGGTGCGTGAGCACGGTGAGATCGGTCTGATCATGATCGACTACCTGCAACTGATGCAGATCCCGGGGTCCAGTGGTGACAACCGGACCAACGAGATTTCCGAGATCTCCCGGTCCCTGAAAGCCCTGGCCAAGGAATTCAACTGCCCGGTGGTGGCACTGTCCCAGCTCAACCGTTCCCTGGAACAACGCCCGAACAAGCGCCCGGTGAACTCCGACTTGCGGGAATCGGGAGCGATCGAGCAGGACGCCGACGTGATCATGTTCGTTTACCGGGACGAGGTGTATCACCCGGAAACCGAACACAAAGGCATTGCCGAAATTATCATCGGCAAGCAGCGGAACGGCCCGATCGGCTTTATCCGCCTGGCCTTCATCGGCAAATACACCCGATTTGAAAACCTGGCGCCGGGTAGCTACAACTTCGACGATGACGAATAAGATATTTGGTGCCTGGTAGGGCCTCTTTGCGGGCAAGTCGGATCGCCGCACCGCTCGCTCCTACAGGGAGATGCGTGATCCCTGTAGATACTCTGTTCACGGTCAAGCTTTTAGTAGATGTTTTTCGCTGAAAAGCTTGGCCGTATCGAAATCCTCT
>NZ_JBXAKV010000011.1:0-267864 GCF_058798795.1 Pseudomonas sp. GW822-FHT07A10 | reverse complement strand
CGTCATCGAAATCGCCTTCGCCGGCAAGCCTGGCTCCTACGGGGGCAATGTGTGGCTGAAAGCGCCTGTAGAGTGTTGTTCACTATTGTTCATTGTCAACCGCCGGATTGTTCAGTTGTTCATTCGTGGTTGTTCATTTCTGTTCAGCAACGAATGCGATTTTTATCTTGATTGAAGGGATTTCCAGCCAAATCAAACGCTTGAGATTTTTGGCACGGATGTCGCTACGTAGCTCCGGTCGCTTGACTCAAAAAATAAAAAAAGGCCGAGCCATGTCACTCATCCTGGAGCACGTCAGCCGCACCGTCGAAGGCCAGACCTGGATCGACGATGCGTGCCTTAATTTCGAACCCGGATCGTTCAACGTTTTGCTCGGTCGCACGCTGTCCGGCAAAACCAGCCTCATGCGCCTGATGGCCGGTCTGGACAAGCCCGACAGCGGCCGCATCCTGATGAACGGCGTCGACGTCACCCAGCGCCCGGTGCGTTTGCGCAACGTGTCGATGGTCTATCAGCAGTTCATCAATTACCCGACCATGACGGTGTTCGAGAACATCGCCTCGCCGCTGCGTCAGGGCGGCGTTGCCAATGAGCTGATCCAGAGCAAAGTGCTGGAAACCGCGAAGATGCTGCGCATCGAGAAGTTTCTCCAGCGCCATCCACTGGAACTCTCCGGTGGCCAGCAACAGCGCACGGCCATGGCCCGGGCGCTGGTCAAGGACGCCGAGCTGATTCTGTTCGACGAGCCGCTGGTCAACCTCGACTACAAGCTGCGCGAGGAGCTGCGCCAGGAAATGCGCGAGCTGTTCAAGGCGCGCAATACCATCGCGATTTACGCCACCACTGAACCCAACGAAGCTTTGGCGCTGGGCGGCACCACGACGATTCTTCACGAAGGTCGGGTGATTCAGAGCGGCAAGTCCTCCGAGGTGTATCACCAGCCGCAAACCGTGCTGGCGGCGGAGTTGTTCTCCGAGCCACCGATCAACCTGATGCCGGGGCGCATTGCCGGCAACGAAGTCAGTTTCGCCAATTTCGTGCACTTTCCGTTGAACGTCGATCTGCGCCCGGTGGGCGAGGGCGAGTTCCGTTTCGGCGTGCGCCCCAGCCACATCTCGCTGGTGCCGAGCAACGACGATGACCTGGAACTGGCGGTGACCGTCGAGGTGGCCGAGATCAGCGGTTCGGAAACCTTCCTGCACGTGCGCAACGAGTATTTCCTGCTGGTGCTGCACTTGCCGGGGGTGCACGAATACGACGTCGATGCGCCGATTCGCATCTATATCCCGACTCATAAACTGTTTGTGTTCGATATGCAGGGGCGGCTGGTCCAGGCGCCCGGTCGCCGTATTGCGAGGGTTGCCTGATGGCCGAAATCCGTTTGCAGAGCCTTGCCCACAGCTACACCCGCACACCAGCCGGCCCTGAGGATTACGCGATCCGCGAGATGGACCACGTCTGGGAGCAGGGCGGCGCCTATGCGCTGCTCGGGCCATCGGGGTGCGGCAAGTCGACCTTGCTCAACATCATTTCCGGATTGCTCAGCCCGTCCCAGGGCCAGGTGATGTTCGACGGCAAAGTGGTCAACGAGCTGACCCCGGAAAAGCGCAACATCGCCCAGGTTTTCCAGTTTCCGGTGGTCTACGACACCATGACGGTGTTCGACAACCTGGCTTTCCCGCTGCGCAATCAGGGCATGGTCGAAGCGAAGATTTTCAGCAAGGTGCATGAAATCGCCGAAGTCCTCGACCTTCAGGCGTTGCTGCACAAGAAGGCGCGCAACCTTACCGCCGATGAAAAACAGAAAGTCTCCATGGGCCGTGGGCTGGTGCGCGATGACGTGTCGGCGATCCTCTTCGATGAACCGCTGACGGTGATCGACCCGCACCTGAAGTGGAAGTTGCGGCGCAAGCTCAAGCAGATCCACGAGCAGTTCAACATCACCATGGTCTACGTCACCCACGATCAGCTCGAAGCTTCCACTTTCGCGGACAAGATCGCGGTGATGTACGGCGGGCAGATTGTGCAGTTCGGTACGCCACGGGAGTTGTTCGAACGGCCGAGCCACACCTTTGTCGGCTATTTCATCGGCAGCCCGGGAATGAACCTGATCGACGTCCAGCCGCAGGCCGGCGGTGTCGGTTTTGCCGGGACTCACTTGCCATTGTCCGACGCGATGCAGCAACGGATCGCCGACAGCGAATGGAAAAGCCTGAAGGTCGGCATCCGTCCGGAGTTCGTCCATGTGTGGGAGGAGGCCTTTGATGACGCGTTGCGGGCAAAGGTCGTACACGTCGAGGACCTGGGCACCTACAAAATCATGACCCTGAACCTCGACGGCGTGCTGCTGAAAGTACGCTTGGCTGAAGACAAACCGGTGCCCGAGGGCACGGCGTACATCAGTTTTCCGGGGCAATGGCTGATGGTCTACGCCGATGATTACTTGCTGGAGGTGCAGCCATGAACAAGGTGCAGAACAACAAGGCCTGGTGGCTGGTATTGCCGGTGTTCCTGCTGGTGGCGTTCAGTGCGGTGATCCCGATGATGACCGTGGTCAACTACTCGGTGCAGGACATCTTCGACCAGTCCAGCCGCTATTTCGTCGGCGCCGATTGGTACAAGCAGGTGTTGCTCGACCCACGGCTGCATGACTCGCTGCTGCGCCAGTTCATCTATTCCGGTTGTGTGTTGTTGATCGAAATTCCGTTGGGCATCGCCATCGCCCTGACCATGCCGATCAAGGGCCGCTGGTCGTCGCTGGTGTTGATTCTCCTGGCGATTCCGCTGCTGATTCCGTGGAACGTGGTTGGTACCATCTGGCAGATTTTCGGCCGGGCCGACATCGGCTTGCTTGGGGCCAGCCTCAACGGCATGGGCATCAGCTACAACTACGCGGCCAACACCATGGACGCCTGGGTCACGGTGTTGGTGATGGACGTCTGGCACTGGACATCACTGGTGGCGCTGCTGTGTTTCTCCGGGCTGCGGGCGATTCCGGACGTGTATTACCAGGCGGCGCGGATCGATCGGGCGTCGGCCTGGGCGGTGTTCCGACACATCCAGTTGCCCAAGCTCAAGAGCGTACTGCTGATCGCGGTGATGCTGCGGTTCATGGACAGTTTCATGATCTACACCGAGCCGTTCGTGTTGACCGGTGGCGGTCCGGGCAATGCCACGACCTTCTTGAGTCAGACCTTGACCCAAATGGCCGTAGGGCAATTCGACCTCGGCCCGGCGGCGGCTTTCTCGCTGGTGTACTTCCTGATCATCCTGTTGGTGTCGTGGCTGTTCTACACCGCCATGACTCACTCTGACGCCAATCGGTGAGGCCTGCCATGAGCAAGAGAAAGCTGATTCCACTGCTGGTCTATATCCTGTTCCTGCTGGTGCCGATCTACTGGCTGCTGAACATGTCCTTCAAGAGCAACACCGAAATCCTCGGTGGCCTGACGCTGTTTCCCCAGGATTTCACTTTCGCCAACTACAAGGTGATCTTCACTGACCCGAGCTGGTACACCGGCTACCTCAACTCGGCGTACTACGTCAGCATGAACACAATCATTTCCCTGATCGTGGCGTTGCCGGCGGCCTATGCGTTTTCGCGCTACCGCTTTCTCGGTGACAAGCACCTGTTCTTCTGGCTGCTGACCAACCGCATGGCACCACCGGCGGTGTTCCTGCTGCCGTTCTTCCAGCTGTATTCCTCGATCGGGTTGTTCGATACGCACATCGCGGTGGCGTTGGCTCACTGTCTGTTTAACGTGCCGCTGGCGGTGTGGATTCTTGAGGGCTTCATGTCTGGCGTTCCCAAGGAAATCGACGAAACCGCCTACATCGATGGCTACAGCTTTCCCAAGTTCTTCGTGAAGATTTTCGTTCCGCTGATCGGCTCCGGGATCGGTGTCACGGCGTTTTTCTGCTTCATGTTTTCCTGGGTCGAACTGTTGCTGGCGCGAACCCTGACGTCGGTGAACGCCAAACCCATCGCCGCGGTGATGACCCGCACGGTCTCGGCGTCCGGCATCGACTGGGGCGTGCTGGCAGCGGCGGGGGTGTTGACCATCCTGCCGGGCATGCTGGTGATCTGGTTTGTTCGCAACCACGTGGCCAAGGGCTTTGCCCTGGGCCGGGTATGAGGAACTGATGATGGAATGGATGAGTTGGACTGGCCCGACGGCGGCGTTCTTCGGCGTCATAGCCTTGATCCTGGTGGGCATGACGACCTGGGAGTTGCGTTCGCCAAGCATTCTTCGAAAAGGTTTTCTGCCGATTACCACCACCCGTGGCGATCGGCTGTTTATCGGTCTTCTCGGCAGCGCCTACCTGCATTTGCTGGTAATCGGCGTCACCGACTGGAGCATCTGGATAGCGTTCGCGTTGTCCCTGGTGTGGCTGTTGGCTGTGATGCGTTGGGGCTAGTCGAATCGCTCGGCAATGTTGCTCCGAAACCCATAAAGGAGGTCTTATGTTCGATAAAAACAATAAGCTGCGACATAGCATTTCACTGGCAGCCATGCTGGCACTCAGCGGATTGAGCGCATCGGCCTGGGCTGATGCCTACGAAGACGCTGCGAAAAAGTGGATCGGCGGCGAATTCAAACCGTCCACCCTGACGGCCGATCAGCAACTCGCGGAATTGAAGTGGTTCATCAAGGCGGCCGAGCCGTTTCGCGGGATGGACATCAAGGTTGTCTCGGAAACCCTGACCACCCATGAATACGAGTCCAAGGTGCTGGCCAAGGCCTTCACCGAGATCACCGGGATCAAAGTCACCCACGACCTGCTGCAAGAAGGCGATGTGGTGGAAAAGCTGCAGACCGTGATGCAGTCGGACAAGAGCATCTATGACGGCTGGGTCAACGACTCAGACCTGATCGGTACGCACTTTCGCTATGGCAAGACCGAGGCGATCACCGACCTGATGGCCAACGAAGGTAAAAACTTCACCTCGCCGACCCTCGACATCAAGGACTTCATCGGCACGTCCTTCACCACCGCGCCCGATGGCAAGCTCTATCAATTACCCGATCAACAGTTCGCCAACCTCTACTGGTTCCGCGCCGACTGGTTCGAGCGGCCGGAGCTGAAAGCCAAGTTCAAGGAAAAGTACGGCTATGAACTGGGCGTGCCGGTGAACTGGTCTGCCTATGAAGACATCGCCAAATTCTTCAGCGAGGACGTCAAGGAAATCGACGGCAAGCGGGTCTACGGGCACATGGACTACGGCAAGAAAGACCCGTCCCTGGGCTGGCGCTTTACCGATGCCTGGTTCTCCATGGCCGGTGGTGGCGACAAGGGCTTGCCCAACGGTTTGCCGGTGGATGAGTGGGGCATTCGTGTCGAAGACTGTCATCCAGTCGGCTCCAGCGTGACCCGCGGAGGCGATACCAACGGCCCGGCAGCGGTTTTTGCCACCACCAAATACGTCGACTGGCTCAAGAAGTACGCGCCACCGGAAGCGGCGGGCATGACCTTCTCCGAATCCGGCCCGGTGCCGTCCCAGGGCAACATTGCCCAGCAGATTTTCTGGTACACCGCGTTCACCGCCGACATGACCAAACCGGGCCTGCCGGTGGTGAATGCCGACGGCACGCCAAAATGGCGCATGGCGCCATCGCCACGCGGACCGTACTGGGAAGAGGGCATGAAGCTTGGGTATCAGGACGTGGGTTCCTGGACATTCATGAAGTCCACGCCTGAGAAACAGAAGCTCGCGGCCTGGCTGTACGCGCAGTTCGTGACCTCGAAAACCGTGTCGCTGAAGAAAACCATCGTCGGCCTGACGCCGATCCGCGAGTCGGACATCAACTCGCAAGCGATGACCGACCTGGCGCCGAAACTCGGTGGCCTGGTCGAGTTCTATCGCAGCCCGGCGCGGGTGCAATGGACACCGACCGGCACCAACGTGCCGGACTATCCGCGTCTGGCGCAGTTGTGGTGGAGCCACATCGCCGAAGCTGCCAGCGGCGAGAAAACCCCGCAACAGGCGCTCGATGGTCTGGCCAAGGATCAAGACGCGATCATGACCCGTCTGGAACGCTCCAAGGCCCAGGCCACTTGCGCGCCGAAAATGAACCCGGAACGCGACGCGCAATACTGGTTCGACCAACCGGGCGCACCGAAGCCGAAACTGGCCAACGAGAAGCCCAAGGGTGAAACCGTGAGCTACAACGAACTGCTGAAATCGTGGGCGGATGCGCGTAAGTAATTGTCGGTAAATGTGAAACGCTAACGGCACCGTAAGGTGCCGTTTTACTTTGTGCCTGTTCCACCGCCAGGTATTGCGGTGACCTGCATTGCATTTTCGTTTTTGGGGAAAACCAGTCTGAACACGGTCATCGCACCGGGCGGGCTTTCAACCTCGGCCACTCCCTGATGCACGCTCATGATTGAGCGCACGATGGCCAGACCCAGTCCGGTGCTGCCTTGCGAGCGGGAGCGGCTGCTGTCGACCCGGTAAAAACGGTCGAACAGGTGCGGCAGATGCTGCGCTTCGATGCCCGCGCCGGGGTTGCTGACTTCCAGTGCAACCTGTGTCGCCTTTTGTTCAATATGCAGCGAAACCGTTTGCCCGGTCGGGCAGTGGCGCAGGGCGTTGGACAGCAGGTTCGAGATCGCCCGTTGAATCATCAACCGGTCGCCCAGCACGCGTGCGCTGCCGGTCACGTTCAGGTTGATGCGCTTGTCTTGCGCCGACAAGGAAAACAGGTCGGCCACTTTCTCGGCTTCTTCTTCAAGGGCGACCGGCTCGAAAGATGTGAGCGCTGCCGGGTTGCTGGCCTGCGCCAGAAACAGCATGTCCGAGACGATCCGCGCAACACGCTCCAGTTCTTCGGTGCAGGACACCAAGACGTTTTTGTACGCCTCGGCCGTGCGTTCCCGGGACAGCGTCACTTGTGCCTTGCCCATCAAATTGTTGATCGGCGTGCGCAGTTCATGGGCCAGGTCATCGGAGAACTGCGACAACTGCTGCACACCATTGTCGAGGCGATCCAGCATGAAGTTGATCCCCTGGGCCAGTTCACTGAGTTCCTGGGGCATGTCGAGCACCGACAGCCGATGGCCGAGGTCTTGCGTCGAGACCATCGCCGCCACTTTGCGAAACTCGCGCAACGGCATCAGCCCCCGCTGTACGGCGGCCCAGGCACTGAGGCCGATGAAGATCAGCAGCAGTGGCAAAGCAATCAGGGTCGAGCGCAGATAGGCGCTGAGCAACGCCTGATTGTGGGCGTCGTCCATCGACAGCAGCACCGGGACGCGGGTGCCGTCCTTGATGCGGACCAACCGAGAAGCGGTCAGGTAGCGCTTGCCTTGATCGTCGGTGCCGTCGGAGAACGCCAGTGGTTCGTCGGCAGCCAGTACTGCCTTGCGTTCAAGGCGCGGGTCGGCCATGCCGGAGCCGGATTTCAACAGAGGCGTGCGCAAGTTACTGCGGTCATAAATCGTCAGGGTGAGGTTGTCATGGCCCATGACCTGATCGAGCAGAATGTGCGGCGCCGAACGAATTTCTGCGGCATCGGCGTACAGCGACAGGCTGTGTTCCACCTGTTCCATCTTCTGGGCCAGGCTGTCCCTGGATAACGCGTTCAACTCATGGGTCAGGGCAAAGTAGGCAAGGATCGCCAGGAACACCACCAGTAGCGCGCCGAGAATACTCACCGTCAGGCCCAGGCGCATCGACAGGCTGGCCGGCTTCATTCCCGCGCCTCCAGGACATAGCCGACACCGCGCAGGGTGTGGATCAACTTGCTGTCGAACGGGTCGTCGATCTTGGCGCGCAAACGTCGGATCGACACTTCGACCACGTTGGTGTCGCAGTCGAAATTCATGTCCCACACCAGCGAAATGATCTGGGTACGGGTGAGCACCTCGCCGGACTGGCGCATCAGCAGGTGCAGCAGGGCGAATTCCTTGGTGGTCAGGTCGATGCGCTGCTCGCCGCGAAAGGCGCGGTGACGGCCCGGATCAAGTTCCAGATCGGCGACTTTGAGCACCTGCGGCACCGGGATGTTTTCGCTGCGGCGCATCAGCGTGCGCACTCGCGCCAGCAATTCCGGAAACTCGAATGGCTTGACCAGATAATCGTCGGCACCCAGATCCAGACCACGAATCTTGTCGGCCAGACGCCCGCGGGCGGTGAGCATCATTACTCGGGTGGAATGGGTGCGACGTAATTGTTCCAGCACGCCCCAGCCATCGAGTTCCGGCAGGTTCACATCCAGGATCACCAGGTCGTATGCCTGCTGTTGCGCCAGATGCAGTCCGTCGGCGCCAGTGGCCGCGTGGTCAACGATATAACCACTTTCCGTCAGTCCCTGATGCAAGTATTCGGCAGCTTTAAGCTCGTCCTCGACGACAAGGATTCGCATGATCTATCACCACTTTTATTTAATGGATATTTAATTAAGGTGGCCGGGAAAGTTGTTGTTTTTGTAGGGGCTTCCGGACGGTTTTGAATAACGACTAGAGGTTGTGAGTTGCTGGTTTTCTACAGCGGTTTCCCTGTGTGATGGCGTGCAAGGTAAAGGCTGTAGTGGCTACAGGGTCAACTGAAATGCTGGGTCTTGAGCTCTGAAAATGGCGATCTGCGACAGCCTGTCGCAGCAGGCAAGCCCGAATGCCCATGCGCCACATTCAGGCAAGTGCTGTTTGGCAGATAACTACCGTGTATTTGTTTCCATGTATTGCTATGTCGCCTTTCGCACTTCGCATCCTAGATCAAAACAACTTCCATAAACCGTGGATGACGGATTTGTAATGTTCCAGTCACCTTGCCGATAAGTTCAAAACTCTACCGTGGCGGCATCAAAGATTCTTGAATAAAGGAAGTCTTCCATTGCCCGGTTTAAAAGAACGGACGGCGCGAGCACGCCTGAAAAAAACAGCGAGGACAGTGACGGCCAGCGTTGTGTTGCTGGCCGGCACGGGGCTTGTGCATGCATCGACCCTGACCCTCGATCAAGCCCTGCAAACGGCATTCGCCGGTAACCCGGATCTGGCGGCTGCGCAGTGGGAAATCGGCATCGCCGAGGGTGAGCGCAAACAGGCCGGCCTGATCCCCAACCCCGAAGTGTCGTGGGAGGCCGAAGACACCCGGCGCGATTCGCGAACCACCACGGTGATGCTCAGCCAACCGATCGAACTGGGCGGCAAACGTGGCGCACGGATCGACGTCGCCAGCCGCGCGCAGGACGCCGCCGGGATCGAGTGGGAGCGCAAGCGCAATGCCTTGCGCGCCGATGTGATTCAGGCGTTCAACAGCGCCCGGACCGCGCAACAGCGCTTGCAGTTGTCTCGTCAGTCGCTGCAACTCGCCGAACACGGTTTGCGCGTCGCCCAAGGACGCATCGAGGCCGGCAAATCATCGCCGGTCGAAGGCACCCGGTTGCACGTGCAACTCTTAGAAGTACGCCTGGAACTGAGCCGCGCCGAGCGCGATCAGGCCAACGCCTATCAGCAATTGGCGCAGGTCATGGGCGCACCGTTGCCAGCCTCGACCACCGTGCAAGCGGCCACGCAAAGCATGCCCACCGTGCCACCGGCGAGCCGATTGCTGGAGCGCCTGAACGAGACCGCCGAGCTGCGTCTGGCCAAATTGCAGATCGATCAGCGCGAAGCCTCACTGGGTCTGGAAAAGTCGCAACGCATTCCCGACCTGACCGTGAGCATTGGCAGCCAATACAGCGAAACCGAGCGCGAGCGGGTCAACGTGGTCGGGCTGTCGCTGCCGATTCCGCTGTTCAACCGCAATCAGGGCAACGTGCTGGCAGCAGCCCGGCGCAGCGATCAGGCGCGGGATCTGCGCAATGCCACCGAGCTGCGTTTGCGCACGGAAATCCAGACCAGCCTTGAGCAATGGCAGACCGCCAATGGCGAAGTCGAGGCGTTCAACCAGACCATCCTGCCCGCTGCGCAAAGTGCGGTCGACAGCGCCACGCGCGGCTTCGAAATGGGCAAGTTCGGCTTCCTCGATGTGCTCGACGCCCAGCGCACCCTGATCAGCGCCCGCAGCCAATACATCCAGGCCGTCAGCGAGGCGACGGACGCGCGAGTACGCATCGAACGCATCTTCGGCGACCTCACCGTCAGCCCTTGAATTTCATCCTTCAAATCACTGCGCGATGGCATGGCGCAGAGGAGTTTCCATGGAAAAAAAACTGATCGTGGTGGCTGCGGCGACGTTGGCGCTGGGCATTGGTATTGGCTCGATGTGGCCGGGCAATGCGTCCATCGACGCGCACGCCGATGAAGCGGCGGAGCACGCCGATCACGCTGAAGAAGGCGCAGCAGCCGACGGCGAACATGCAGAAGAAGGGCACTTGGAGCTGAGCGCTGAACAGATCACCGCGGCGGGCATTCAACTGGCCGAAGCGCGGGCGCAGAACATCAGCCTCGGCTTGCCGTTCCCCGGCGAAGTGCGCTTTGACGAAGACCGTACTGCGCACGTAGTGCCTCGGGTGCCCGGGGTGGTCGAGTCGGTGTCGGTCAATCTCGGGCAGTCGGTGAAGAAGGGCCAGTTGCTGGCGGTGATCGCCAGTCAGCAGATCTCTGATCAGCGCAGCGAACAGGCTGCCGCGCAGCGGCGCCTGACCTTGGCGCGCACCACCTACGAACGCGAGAAAAAACTGTGGCAGGACAAGATCTCCGCCGAGCAGGATTTCCTTCAGGCACGCCAGGCATTGGAAGAAGCCGAAATTGCCCTGACCAATGCCCGGCAAAAAATCAGCGTGCTCAGTGGCAGCGTGGTCGCCACCGGCGGCAATCGCTATGAACTGCGCGCGCCGTTCGACGGTGTGGTGGTGGAAAAACACCTGACGCCGGGGGAGGTGGTTGATGAATCCACGGCGGCTTTTACCCTCTCCGACCTGTCGCGGGTGTGGGTGACGTTCGGCGTTTCGCCCAAGGATCTGACCAAGGTGCAAGTGGGCAAACCGGTCACCGTCAGCGCCCCGGAACTCAATGCCGAAGTCGCCGGCACCGTGGCCTACGTCGGCAGTTTGCTCGGTGAACAGACTCGCACTGCAACGGTCCGCGTGACCTTGGAAAATCCGCAAGGCTCGTGGCGCCCCGGCCTGTTCGTCACCGCGCTGGTGGCGACCGACAGTCGCCAAGCCAGGGTCGCCGTACCTGAAACCGCGATCCAGACCGTCGAGGACAAACCCACGGTGTTCGTGCGCACCGACGACGGCTTCAAGGCGCAAGCGGTGGAGCTGGGCAGTCGCGCGGCCGGCTTGGTGGAAGTCACCCAAGGGCTGGAGCCGGGCGTGCAAGTCGCCAGTGCCGGCAGCTTCGTCCTCAAATCGGAATTGGGCAAAGCCTCGGCCGAGCACTCTCATTGAAGGCTCCCACTGATCCGTCAACCTCGACCGGAAGGTTCTCATGTTCGAACGCCTGATCCAGTTTGCCATCGAGCAGCGCATCATCGTGCTGCTCGCCGTTCTCCTCATGGCCGGCCTCGGCATCGCCAGTTACCAAAAACTGCCGATCGACGCCGTGCCCGACATCACCAACGTCCAGGTGCAAATCAACACCGGCGCGGCCGGGTTCTCGCCGCTGGAAACCGAGCAGCGCATCACCTTCCCGATTGAAACCGCCATGGCCGGTTTGCCGGCGCTGGAGCAGACCCGTTCGCTGTCGCGTTCGGGGCTGTCGCAGGTCACGGTGATCTTCAAGGACGGCACCGATCTGTTCTTCGCCCGGCAATTAGTCAACGAGCGCTTGCAGATCGCCAGGGAGCAATTGCCCGAGGGCGCGGAAGCGCTGATGGGGCCTATTTCCACCGGGCTCGGGGAGATTTTCCTGTGGACGGTGGAGGCGCAGGACGGTGCGCTGAAGGACGATGGAACCGCCTACACGCCAACCGATTTGCGGGTGATTCAGGACTGGATCATCAAGCCGCAATTGCGCAACGTGCCCGGTGTGGCCGAGATCAACACCATCGGCGGGTTCGCCAAGGAATACCAGATCGCCCCCGACCCGAAACGGCTGGCGGCATATAAACTGACCCTCACCGATCTGGTCACGGCGCTGGAGCGCAACAACGCCAACGTTGGCGCCGGTTACATCGAGCGCAGCGGCGAGCAGTTGCTGATTCGCGCGCCCGGGCAAGTAGCGAGCACCGACGACATCGCCAATATCGTGATGGCCAATGTCGACGGGACGCCGATCCGGATCAAGAATGTCGCGACCGTGGACATCGGCCGCGAACTGCGCACCGGTGCCGCCACCGAAAACGGTCGCGAAGTGGTGCTGGGCACGGTGTTCATGCTGATCGGCGAAAACAGCCGGACGGTCTCCCAGGCAGTGGCTAGCAGGCTTGAACAGATCAACCGCTCCCTACCCAAAGGCGTGATCGCGGTGCCGGTGTATGACCGCACGCACCTGGTGGACAAGGCCATCGCCACGGTGAAGAAGAACCTGGTGGAAGGCGCGATTCTGGTCATCGCGATTCTGTTCCTGTTCCTGGGCAACATCCGCGCGGCGTTGATCACCGCGATGGTCATTCCGCTGTCGATGCTGTTCACCTTCACCGGCATGTTCACCAACAAAGTCAGTGCCAACCTGATGAGCCTCGGCGCCCTCGACTTCGGCATCATCGTCGACGGCGCGGTGGTGATCGTCGAAAACACCCTGCGACGGCTGGCCCATGCGCAGCAGCATCACGGGCGTTTGCTGAGCCGTTCCGAGCGTTTCCACGAAGTATTCGCGGCGGCCAAAGAAGCGCGGCGGCCGCTGATTTTCGGCCAGTTGATCATCATGGTCGTGTACCTGCCGATCTTCGCCCTGAGCGGTGTCGAAGGGAAAATGTTCCACCCGATGGCCTTCACCGTGGTCATCGCGCTGTTGGGCGCCATGCTGTTGTCGGTGACCTTTGTGCCGGCGGCCATCGCGTTGTTCGTTACCGGCAAGGTCAAGGAAGAGGAGGGCGTGGTCATGCGCGGCGCGCGTCGCGTTTATGCGCCGGCGCTGGCGTGGGTGATGTCCCATCGCGCCATGGCGGTGGGGGCGGCGCTGGCTGTGATTGTGCTCAGCGGCGTGCTCACCAGCCGCATGGGCAGCGAGTTTGTGCCGAGCCTCAGTGAGGGCGATTTTGCCCTGCAAGCCTTGCGCGTGCCGGGCACCAGCCTCACACAATCGGTGGATATGCAGCAGCGTCTGGAGACCTTGATCCTCAACAAGGTGCCGGAAGTCGAGCGCGTGTTCGCCCGTACCGGCACCGCCGAAATCGCCTCCGACCCGATGCCGCCGAACATCTCCGACAGCTACGTGATGCTCAAGCCGAAGGCGCAGTGGCCGGATCCGGGCAAGTCCCGCGAGACCCTGATGGCGGAACTGCAACAAGCCGCCGCGACGCTGCCGGGCAGCAACTATGAACTGTCGCAGCCGATCCAGTTACGCTTCAACGAACTGATCTCCGGCGTGCGCAGCGATGTGGCGGTCAAGGTGTTCGGGGATGACATGGACGTGCTCAACGCCACGGCGGCGAAGATCGCCGCCGCCATGCAGAAGGTCAACGGCGCGTCCGAGGTCAAGGTCGAGCAAACCACCGGCCTGCCGGTGCTGACCATCAACATCGACCGCGACAAGGCGGCGCGTTACGGGCTCGACGTCGGCGACGTGCAAGACACCATTGCAGTGGCGGTCGGCGGGCGCCAGGCCGGGACACTGTATGAAGGCGATCGGCGTTTCGACATGGTGGTGCGCCTGTCCGATGCCATGCGCAAGGACATCGAAGGTTTGTCGGCACTGTTGATTCCGGTGCCGGCGCCCCTGAATGGCGCGGCTGATCAGATTGGCTTCATCGCCCTCAAGGACGTCGCCAGCCTTGATCTGGTGCTCGGGCCGAATCAGGTCAGCCGCGAAAACGGCAAGCGGCTGGTGATCGTCAGCGCCAACGTGCGTGGGCGCGATATTGGCTCCTTCGTTAAAGAGGCCGGCGAGGTGATCGAGCGCGATGTGCAGGTGCCGGCGGGTTACTGGACCGGCTGGGGCGGTCAGTTCGAGCAGTTGCAGTCGGCGGCCAAACGCTTGCAGATCGTGGTGCCGGTGGCTCTGCTGTTGGTGTTCGGGCTGCTGTTCATGATGTTCAACAACCTCAAGGACGGCTTGCTGGTGTTCACCGGGATTCCGTTTGCGTTGACGGGTGGCGTCATGGCGCTGTGGCTGCGGGACATTCCACTGTCGATCTCGGCGGGCGTTGGTTTCATTGCGCTGTCGGGGGTAGCGGTGCTCAACGGTCTGGTGATGATCGCGTTTATCCGCAATTTGCGGGAGGAGGGGCGTTCGCTCGCTGATGCAATCAATGAGGGTGCGCTCACACGTCTGCGCCCGGTGTTGATGACGGCGCTGGTGGCGTCCCTGGGCTTCATTCCCATGGCTTTGGCAACCGGTACGGGTGCCGAGGTGCAGCGACCGTTGGCGACGGTGGTGATTGGCGGGATTCTGTCTTCGACCATCCTGACGCTGCTGATACTGCCGGCGTTGTATCAGTTGGCGCATAGACGCGACGAAGACCCAGCTTCAACCAAGTAGGTGGTCCTGCTGTGGGAGCGCTAGATAACGGATATGTAATTTGCGCGCCACCGTCACGAAAGGTTCGGATTGTTACCTTGATCCCGTTAGTTAATTAAACGAGGAATCAAGCATGAAACTTGTACAACTGAGTGCGTTTGCAGCGGCGTTGGTGATGTCTTCCGTTGTTTTGGCTGAAGGTGGCGGCGACAGAGCCTTTGAAAAAATGATGGCGGCCAATGACCGCTCGGTGGAGGCGTTTGTCGCCAAGGAACAGGCGCGTAACCCCGTCGTGTTGAATGAAAAAAAGGACGACAAGACCAAAGACTTGTAAGCGTGTCGCACCTGAACTGGCCCGTCATCGATTGCCGATGCCGGGCTTTTTTTGAGCCTGGATTTGAAGGTACTGGGTATGAAAGTTTTTAAGTGGATGGCGTTCGCCGGGGCGCTGGCGATGTCGTTGAATGCGCTGGCAGAAGGCGGCGGTGACAGGACGTTTGAGAGGGCGTTCAGTGCCAACGCCAAAGCCATGGAACAGTACGCGGCCAACCAGGGCAAACCTGCGCCGGTGGTGAAAGACTACGAATACGGAATGAAGCTGGATGTGGTGAAAGTGGTGAGCGTTGTGCGGCCGCAAGTTGCTTGTGCCGTGGTGCCTACTGCCATGACCTATGAAGATTCAAAGGGCCAACTCAATACCATCAAATACACCGTGGCAGGCGATTGCCGCCGACAGGGCGGGTGAGGGCACCGAGGGCCTCCACCTACAGTGCGTATTTCAATTCGGAATGTTTAACGGATGTGGCGCAAATACAGACGCTTCCCACAATGTTTTCAGGTTGTCCGTCGGACGCACGCTCTCTAGCCTGTGCATGTCGCTGCCAATTCAGCGACCGGGCCTGGAAACCCCGATCAGTAACAGTGGCGCCAACACGCCTTTCATAACGTATCCTTGCGCACCTTGAATGTGTGCACTCCGTTATGGCGGCTGTGCGTGGGAGACCTTCGGGTCGACCGGGTCGCCGCTGCCCGGGTTTCCAACCTGCGTACAGCTGCCACCTCTTCGTCCGGAAACCGAAATGGGGCAGCTCCAACTTTTCAGTGGAGTTTCACCATGAAAAAACCAACACCAAACCCTCCCGAAGCAAGCACAGCTACGGACACCGACCTAACATCTCCCTAAGCCTCCATCGACTCCAAAAAACTCCACGAAGCTGCCGAACGTGCGCTCGATTACTACCTGAATCCGACGGCCCACGTCATGTCCACGCCCTACACCCCCAACCAGATGTATTTCGCCAATCCCAAAGCCGACACCGAATCCCTGCTGGCCAATGCCAGCGAATCATTGTCCTCGGCCACGGTCATGCTCGGTGACTTCGCCGCGCTTTTGGAAGGCACCCATCGCAAGACTCTGTTGGGTATTGCGCAAGTGGTGATGTTGGGAGAGTTGGCGGTGAATCAGGCATTGGATAACGTCGAGTCGGGTGAGTAACTCTCCCGCAACGCAATCCTGCAGGAGTCGCCGAAGGCTGCTCCTGCAGTGCTCAATCCACGGGCATAAAAAAGGCGCCCCGAAGGACGCCAAAAGATTCACCTCTTACCAAAGGAGCAAGGAGCTTCTAAAGGTGAATTTGCATAAACCGTGAAGTCAGAGAATCGCCAGCGGATACTCGACAATCACCCGCACTTCATCCAGATCCGACTCAAACGCCGTGGCGCGGGTTGTGGCCTGGCGCAGACGAAGAGACATGTCTTTCAGCGAGCCGCTCTGCACCACGTATTTGACTTCTATGTCGCGCTCCCAGCGCTTCTGGTCAGTCAGTGGTTTGCCGTCGGCATCGCGACGCATGTACACGGCGTTGGCGTTGGAGTAGTCGGCGTCGGTGCCACGGCCGTAACGGGTCATGAACGACAAACCCGGCACGCCATAGCTGGTCATGTCGAGGTCGTAACGCACCATCCACGAACGTTCCTTGGGCGAGTTGAAGTCGCTGTACTGGATGGAGTTGTCGAGGAAGATCGAGTCGGACTGACGCAGGTAGTCGAAGTCGTCGTTGCCGTTGTTGCGCTGGTGCGATAACGCAACGGAGTGGGCGCCGAGTTTCACCCCGACACGGCCGCTCCAGATGTTGTTGTCGAACTCGCCGAGCAGTTGTTTGCCCTCGTCGACCGCCTTGTAATAGTTCAAGCCACCGAACAGCGACAGGTCATCCGACAGCGGATAAGTCCATGCGGTGCCGGCGTAATACTGATTCCAGGCATCCTTGAGGCGACTGGAATACAGGCTGAAACTGAGGTTTTTGTTCAGCGTGTAGTCGCCACCGAAATAGCCGACCCACGGCGAATTGACCGGACCGGCGTAGAAGGTCGCGAAGTTTTCGCGCATGTTGCTGGACACCGGTTGGCTCATCGCATGCAGGCGACCGCCCTGTACCGACAGACCTTCGATACTGGTGTTGGTGGCCGTGACACCCCGGAAGCTTTCCGGCAACAGTCGGGAGTCACCCGCCGCAACCACCGGGTTGGCGGGGAACACATCGCCGACCTTGATCACGGTATCGAAGGCGCGCACTTTGGCGGCGCCACCGACCTTGGTGTATTCATCCCGCGCCTGACCATCGCTGTCGACCGGCAACACGTCGAAAGAACTACGGCCACCGTTGCGCCCGTCACCGGTATCGAGTTTCAAGCCGATCATCGCAAACGCATCGACACCGACCCCGACGGTGCCTTGGGTAAAGCCGGATTCGAACTTGCTGATGACCGCGTGAGCCCAGGCCTCGGAATAACCATTGCCGGTGGGACTCGACTGGCCGTCACGGTGATCACGATTGAAGTATAAGTTGCGGTTGAGCACCGTCAGGCTGCTGCCCTCGATAAACCCCTCGGGTTTTTCTTCCGCAAACACCATGGACGGCCCGGAGCCGACAACCACCGCTAAAGCGGCTATCGACATTTTTGTATTGTTAACCATCAATCACTCCTTGGGTTCGGCAGAACGGGAACGTGCTTCGGCGTGGGTTTTATTGTTCGACGGGCAAGGGCCCGCCGGCATGGTCGCCGGGTGACATCGTTGCAAGCTGCGGATAACGCCAAGGTGATGGGGGAATTACAATTTCGTCATGTGCGTGGAATGACAAGCCTGCACGTTCAGGTCAGCGCTGCGAGTTGTTCGATTGTTTGCGGAAAGCGTTCAACCAAGCGGATCAGTGTCGTGGCTTGGGCATTTGGTGTTGCCCGTCCTTGTTCCCAGTTTTCGAGGGTTCGGGTGTTGGTGCGTAGATACATGGCGAACACCGACCGGGAAAGATTGAGCTGTTGACGGATGGCTACCACTTCCTCGGCAGTGATGGGTACCAGTTTCGGCAGCTTGACCTTGTGGGTCCGCAGCGTGACCTTGCCTTGGCGCTCGTCGGCCAAGGCTTCGAGGCCTTCCATCAGTTCGGAAAAAATGTCACGTTTCATAGTGGGTTCTCGTGTTGATTTCTCTATCCAGCGCTTGTCTGAAAAGTTTTTTCTGGGAAGGCGACAGGTCGTCTTGCTCGTTTTTGCTATACACGGTGAACAGCCAGAATTGATCGAAACCTGACCACCAGTAATAAATCACCCTAAGCCCGCTACGCTTGCCTTTACCGCGACGTTGATCGAAAAAGCGGATTTTTCGCAGCCCGCCCGTACCTTCAATGAGATCGCCCGCTTCAGGGTTTTTCAGCAGCTCCAACTGAAAGCTGCGGAACAAATCGTCATCCAGGTAATCGTCTCGGTGTTTCTGAAACGCAGGTAATTCGATAAAAAGAGCGTCCATGTTCTGTACGTCACCTGCGTATAGTGTTGTCTTGATAATCGAATAGGTCAAGGCATCGAAGCCATCCTTTTCGTCCCCCGTTTTCAAGGTAGACCCCGGTCGTAAAAACGCCTGTAGGACGAAGCGACCAGGCCGGTGAGAATTTTCGAGTAATGCTGGGGGAAGGGGACTTCGCAATTGACTCATCGGCTCACCCACAGCACTATCTGCCGATGAATGATCAACGCCGAATGAACATGATGTGTTCCTCTATGACCGCTTCAGGCGGGCCATAAGGTCATACGTGCTCGGCATTTGACGTGTTACCCAAAGCCCCGCCAGAGATGGACGGGGCTTTTTGATTCTCCGTCTGCACATGGCTGATGGAGAGTGAAATGTTCGAAATGAGAAAAGCCACCCAAAGCGACGCCCAGACGGCATTCGACATACGGCGGCTAGCCATCCGACATCAATGCATCGGTGCCTATACCGAAAAGCAAATGCTGACCTGGACATCGGGGTCAGCTGAGGACGGTTACTGCGCACTCATGGAAAAGTACTTCTATCTGGGGTGCGTTCAGGGTGAGCCTGTGGCGACAGGCATGCTGGATCCGGAGAACCGCGAAATCGGCGCAATCTTTATACATCCTGACTTTATGGAACGAGGCCTGGGTAAGCGTATCGTGGGCTTTCTCGAAGATCTGGCGCGGGATCTTGGCCTGGTGGAAGTCCGTCTGGATGCGACTTTGAATGCCGCCGACTTTTATCGACGCTGTGGTTACATTGGGGAGGAACCCGCGGTTTACCATTCCCCCTCCGGTCTTCAACTGGCCTGCGTTCCTATGGTGAAGAAACTGTGATGGCTTCGGGGCCGACCTGAGTAGCACTGCATAATTTGGCGCCTGAAAGCTCCAATCTCAAAACGCAAAAACGGCACCCGTGTGCCGTTTTTTATCCGTCGTACCGATCTCGTTTCAGACTTCGGCGAACGGCTTTCAGTACAGTGCCGTCGAGAGCGTTATGCCCTGCGTTGAGCAACCGGCACTGAATATCCACACGTTCACGGAGCCAGCGCAGGCTCGCCATGCCGAACGAGTCTTTGATGCCTTGTATGACGCGGGTATTGCTGTCGAGGGAAAGCACTTCGTGAGCCTGGGTGAAGAAGTACTGGTTGATGTGGTAGTGCAGCTCCAGCCGGATAGCGCGGACGGCTTCTTCATTGACGAAGTCTTCGAGTGCGCGCTGGCGCATCGACTGGCCGTTCAACTGCCAAATGGCCCTTGACCAGTGCATGGCAGCCTGACGCTGCTGGATTGGGCAGCCATGGCTCAGTGTCTGATAGATTTCTTGCGCATTGCAGCCTTCGACCCCATTGGACACTCCGACCAAACCATCGCTCAAGGTTTGATCGTAGGCGCTGACATTCGTGGAAAACGGCACAAATATCGAGACCAGCGTGGTGTTCAGAACGGCTTGGGGATACCGCTGCTGGTATTGAATCGCCAGCCAGCTTCCCCAGGAAACCCCCAGCAAGCTTATCTTCTCGAAGCCCAGATGCCGACGCAGCGAATCGATGTCTTCGACACACAGCCTGGTATTGTTGTGACGCAATTCACCGTGGGGATGAGAGCGTCCGCAGCCGCGCTGGTCAAACAGGACAATGTCGTAACCAAGGAGGTCGAAGAACTCGAGGTGATGACGGGAGCTGCAACCGCCGGGCCCGCCATGCAGGAAAAAGATCGGTTCGGTACCCGGAGTGCCATGCCGTTCCCAATAGACCAGATGACCGTCGCAGGTTGGGTAGTAGCCATTGTTCAAGGACGTCGTCATTCCATCGGGACCCTGAGTCGGTAGAACTGGAACAGCTCCACTTGGCCGGGGCGGGCCGCTACGCTTGAAATCAGCTCCATTTTCAGCGATTGAGCCATATAAGGAACCGCGATAAGCACGGGGGTATGGCCGAAAACGAGAATCGTGCCTCCTGGATTCACGCACGCTGCCATATCGCGCAATGTTTGCCGGGCGCTTTCGGATAATAAAAAGGGGACTGGTCGATAGCATGGGTGTACGTTCGGCAGGCTATAACAGTGTTTTTTTGTTTTTCGATAAGTGCAAGAACTGTGTCGTCATGAAAGAGAGGGCATTCAGAGAAGTATTCCGGAGTAATAAGTTCAGTAGTGGAAGTATCGCAATGATCGCTGAGGTAATGTTCCAATGCTTCATAGAGCGCACCCACATTGGCCTGTGGAGGGTAGCCTTTGCCGGCACCCCTGGCTCTTCGTTCAGGATCGATGGTACTGACAGACGCATGGGTCGCGACGACCTTTTGGCCAATGGTGCGGGTGTTGAGACGGAGTCCCAATACCTTGAATTCCGCATCAATTCGCTGTTCAGCCTGTGCGAGAGTCAGTTCCCGTTCAGTCACTGTGAAATTGTCCATTATTTGCTTCCTCAAGAAACCGGGGGCGTGAGCCCCCGATTTTTTATTCGGCTTTCAGTTCGGCCAGTTCTTCCTTAGTCAATTGGAGTGTTTCGATCTGCTCGGCAGTCGGGGCTTCCTGCTGTTCAAGATCAATAACTTTGTTTGCATTCCAGCTAACGAGATAACCCATCATTGAATCCTCTTGTTTTTAGTTTGACTGTGCACTGTTGAGCACGGATCAAATGTATAAGTCATTCGATGAGAGAGTCAAAAATGTCTGGAAGTTTCGACAGGCAGATTTAAGCAGTGCGGAAATACGTACATAACCATTCTCGGCTTGACCGAGTTGGCGCGACACAATGGTTTGCTCGACAGGGAACAGCATTACAAAACTAACTGGGCGTCTGGTTTTTGTCGTAGACGCTTGTAGGAAACTTCAACTGCATACAGAAGAAAAATCTCTTTAACTGATTTTTTCAATCCTATGGGGCTTCGGCTTGGCGAGTTCTCCTACACCTTTTGTGGATACTTCAGACGTCACTGCACCTTTCACTGCTGGCGGTTGCGAACTTGCAAACGCAAAAACGGCACCCGAAGGTGCCGTTTCTGTTTTCTACCGAGTATCGCTTAAGCGATCAACCCGCCAACCCCGACTGTTGAACCAGGTTCAGCAGCGGTTGTGGGTACAGGCCGAGGAAGAACGCCAGTACGGCGATCGCCAGCAGCATCACGCCGCCTGCACGTTGTTCCCAGTGCAGTTGCGCATCGTGGCGACGCAGGTTCGGTTCCATCAGGTACAGGGTGACCATCACACGCAGGTAGTAGAAGACGCCGATGGCGCTGCCCAGTACCAGGGAGCCGACCAGCCACCATTGGTGCGATTCGACACCGGTGGCGATGATGTAGAACTTGCCGATGAAGCCCGCGGTCAGCGGGATACCGGCCAGGGACAGCATCATCACGGTCAGGACGGCGGTCAGGTACGGACGGCGCCAGAACAGGCCACGGTATTCGTACAGGGCATCCGCGTCACGGCCGCTGTACGGCGAGGACATCAGGGTGATCACACCGAACGCGCCGAGGCTGGTGATCACGTAGGTGACCAGGTACACGCCGATGGCTTCCACGGCCAGGCCCTTGCTCGCCACCAGGGCGATCAGCAGGTAACCGAAGTGCGCGATGGACGAGTAACCCAGCAGACGCTTGAGGTTGCTCTGGGTCAGTGCCAGCAGGTTGCCGAACAGGATCGACGCGATGGCGATGACGGTCAGCACGTTGCTCAGCACGCCACTGCTCGCCGCTGGCGAGATCTGGAACAGACGCACCATTACCGCGAACACCGCCACTTTGGAGGCCGTGGCCAGGAACGCTGCCACCGGTGCCGGAGCCCCTTCGTAAACGTCCGGGGTCCAGAGGTGGAACGGTACCAGCGACAGTTTGAACGCCAGGCCGATCAGCATCATGCCCAGGCCCAGTTGCGCGATCGGGCTAGGCAGGCCGGTGGCCGCCAGGGCCTGACCGATGCCGTTGAAGCTCAGGCTGCCGGCTTCGGCATAGAGCAGGGCCATGCCGAACAACAGGAACGCGGAACCGGCGGCCGACAGCACCATGTACTTGATGCCGGCTTCCAGCGAACGTTTGTTGAAGAAGGCGTAAGCCACCAGACCGTAGACCGGTACCGAGAGCAGTTCCAGACCGACGAACAAACCGGCCAGGTGCTGCGCGCTGACCAACACCAGGCCACCGGCGGCGGACATCAGGATCAGCAGGTAAAGTTCTTCACGGTTGCCCGGGTAGCCCGTACCGCCATCGCCCAGGTAGGCGTGGGCGAGGGTCACACAGGCGAGGGTGGCGACCAGGATCAGCGCCATGTACAGGCAAGCGAAAGTGTCGATCTGCAGCAACGGGGTCACGGCCAATGGCGCGACTTTCAGGGCTGGCAGGATCGACAGCAAGGCCAGGTTAAGACCTGCCACCGACAGCAGGAAGGTTTGCGAGTGGTTGCGGCGCCACGCGATAGCCAGCATCACCACGATGATCGTGGCGCTGGTGATCAACAACGGCGCAAGCGCGATAAAGTGTTGAGTCGTGAATTCCATAGCGCTCTTACCGGGCCGAAGCGAGTTGAGTGAAGGCGGAGCCGAGCCACTGCTGCACGCCATGCATCGTCGCGGCAGAGGTATCGAGGAACGGTTGCGGGTACACGCCGATGTAAAGCAGCAGTGCCGCAAGCCCAACCACCATGATCAGTTCGCGACCGTCCATGCCATGCAGCACCGCGTCGGATTTCGACGGGCCGAAGAAGGCACGGTGGACCATGATCAGCGAGTAGACCGAACCGAATACCAGGCCGGACGTGGCGATCACGGTGACCCATGGCGCGCTGGCGAAGGTGCCGATCAGGATCAGGAACTCACCGACGAAGTTACCGGTCGCCGGCAGGCCCAGCGACGCCGCTGCGAAGAACAGGCTGAGGGCTGGCAGGTAGGCAATCTTCGACCACAGGCCACCCATCTCACGCATATCGCGGGTGTGGGTGCGCTCGTACAGCTGACCGGAGAGGATAAAGAGTGCCGCGGCCGACAGACCGTGAGCCAGCATCTGCATGACCGCGCCCTGCAGTGCCAGTTGGCTGCCGGAGTAGATGCCGATCAACACGAAGCCCATGTGGGAAACGGACGAGAAGGCAATCAGACGCTTGATGTCGGTTTGCGCAAAGGCCAGGAACGCACCGTAGAAGATCCCGATCAGACCCAGGGTCATGGCGAACGGCGCGAACTCGGCCGAGGCATTCGGGAACAGCGGCAGGGCGAAACGCAGCAGGCCGTACGCAGCAGTCTTCAGCAAGATACCGGCCAGGTCGACGGAACCTGCGGTCGGTGCCTGGGCGTGAGCGTCAGGCAACCAGGAGTGGAACGGTACGACGGGCAGCTTGACCGCAAAGGCGATGAAGAAGCCGAGCATCAGGATGTACTCGGTGGTCTGCGACATCTTGGTTTTCAACAGATCGGCGTAGTTGAAGGTAATCACGCCGGTGTCGTTGAAGTTGACCAGTACCAGGCCCAGGATCGCCACCAACATGATCAGGCCGGAAGCCTGAGTGAAGATGAAGAACTTGGTCGCCGCGTAGATCCGGGTTTTCTTGCCGTCCGAAGAACTGTGACCCCAGAGCGCGATGAGGAAGTACATCGGCACCAGCATCATTTCCCAGAAGAAGAAGAACATGAACAGGTCGAGGGCGAGGAACACGCCAACGACACCGCCCAGGATCCACATCAGGTTCAGGTGGAAGAAGCCCACATGACGCTGAATCTCTTTCCAGGAGCAGAGTACCGAGAGGACACCCAGCAGGCCGGTCAGCAGGATCATCAACAGCGACAGGCCGTCGAGGGCCAGGTGTACGTTGATGCCGAAGCGCTGGATCCAGACGTGTTTGAACTCAAGCGCCCAGGTCGGATCGGCGCCAGGCTTTGGTGCAAATGAATAGTCACCGTTGGCCCACAGCCAGAGGCCGAGGGAGAGCAGCAGGGACATGGTGATCAGCGCAATCCAGCGGGGGAGGGTGGCGCCGAAGCGCTCACCCATCCAGCACAGCAGGCCGCCGATGAAGGGGATCAGGATTAGCCATGGCAGAATCATGACGGGCTCGTTTCCTTTCGCAAGTTCGCAAGGTTCATAGTCAGACCGCTACCAGCACGACGGCGCCGATTACCAGCACGGCACCAGCAGCCATCGAGGCGGCATACCAACGCAATTGACCGGTCTCGGTGCGGCTCAGGGCGGTGTGACCGCCTTTGGCCATACGCGGGATCAGACCGATGGTCTGGTCGAGCGGGTCTTTGCGCAGAATGTGGCTGATCGCAAGGTATGGCTTGACGAACAGTTTGTCGTAGATCCAGTCGAAGCCCCAGGCAGCGAACCACCAGGCCGAAAGGAAGCGGCCGATGCCGCTGTTGGCGATGGCCGTGACGAAGCGACGCTTGCCGAGGAACAGCAGCGCGGCCAGCAGGATACCGGACAGGGCGATGGCGCCCGAAGCGATTTCCAGGCTGTGCTTGGCTTCGCCGCCGGCATGGCCGACGCTTTCCGGCAGTACACCGTGCAGCGGTGGAACGATCATCGCGCCGACGAATGTCGACAGTACGATCAGCACCGACAGCGGCAGCCAGTGAGCAACGCCGTGACCGGCATGGGCTTCGGTCTTCGCTTCACCGTGGAACGTGATGAAGATCAGGCGGAAGGTGTAGAGCGAGGTCATGAAGGCACCGACCAGACCGGCATACAGCAGGCCTTCGTTACCGCTGGCGAACGCTTCCCAGAGGATTTCATCCTTGGAGTAGAAGCCCGCGGTCACCAGAGGCAAGGCCGCCAGGGCCGCGCCGCCGACGATGAAGCTGGCGTAGGCCAGTGGCAGTTTCTTCCACAGGCCGCCCATCTTGAAGATGTTCTGCTCGTGGTGGCAGGCAACGATCACCGCACCGGATGCAAGGAACAGCAGCGCCTTGAAGAAGGCGTGGGTCATCAGGTGGAAGATCGCGCCATCCCATGCACCCACGCCCAGGGCCAGGAACATGTAGCCGATCTGGCTCATGGTCGAGTAGGCGAGGATACGTTTGATGTCGGTCTGAACCAGTGCGGCAAAACCTGCCAGCACCAGCGTCACGCCACCCACAACACCTACCAGGTGCAGGATATCCGGCGCCAGTGCAAACAGGCCGTGGGTACGGGCGATCAGGTAGACACCGGCGGTTACCATGGTCGCGGCGTGGATCAGTGCCGAAACCGGAGTAGGGCCGGCCATCGCATCCGCCAGCCAGGTTTGCAGCGGCAGTTGCGCGGATTTACCGACAGCGCCGCCCAGCAGCATCAGGGTCGCCAGAACGATCCAGAAGTCACCGGCCTTGAAGTGCTCAGGCGCCTTGACCAGCAGTTCCTGGATATTCAGCGTACCCAGTTGCTGGAACAGGATGAACAGGCCGATGGCCATGAACACGTCGCCGACGCGGGTCACGATGAAGGCTTTGAGTGCCGCGTTACCGTTGTTGCGGTTGCTGTAGTAGAAACCGATCAACAGGTACGAGCACAGGCCTACGCCTTCCCAGCCGAAGTACACGAACAGCAGGTTATCGGCCAGGACCAGGAACAGCATGCTGGCGATAAACAGGTTGGTGTAGGCGAAGAAGCGCGAGTAACCGGCTTCACCGCGCATGTACCAGGACGCGAACAGGTGGATCAGGAAGCCCACGCCCACCACCACACCGAGCATGGTCACGGACAGACCATCCAGGTACAGGGCGAAGTTCGGCGTGAAGCCTTCCACCGCCATCCATTGCCACAGCACCAGGGTGTAGTGGCCACCCTCGGGCGGTGCAACGTTAAATTGCCAGATCACATAAGCCGCGACGATTGCCGACAAGCCGATGGAGCCGACGCCGATCAGCGCCGAGAGGTTTTCCGAGAGGCGTCCCCGGGAGAACGCCAGCAGCACAAAACCGATCAGGGGGAACAGGAAAGTCAGATAGAGAAGGTTCATCCGCGCATCTCGCTGGCAGCGTCGATATCGAGAGTGTGGAAGCGGCGATACAGCTGCAACAGAATCGCCAGGCCAATACTGGCCTCGGCGGCTGCCAGGCTGATCACCAGGATGAACATGATCTGTCCATCCGGCTGCGCCCAGCGGCTACCGGCAACGATGAACGCCAGTGCGGAGGCATTCATCATGACCTCCAGGCTCATCAGCACGAAGAGAATGTTGCGCCGGACCATCAGGCCGACCAGACCGAGGCAGAACAGGATGCCGGCGACCGCCAGACCATGCTCCAAAGGGATAGCAGGCATCGTCATTGCTCCTTGGCTTCGTTGCGGCCCAAGTGGAACGCCGTGACGGCTGCGGCGAGCAGCAGCATCGAGGCGAGTTCGACCACCAGCAGATAAGGACCGAACAGGCTGATGCCCACGGCCTTGGCGTCTACGGTGGTGTGGCCGAGGGCCTGGCCGCTGGAGTGGCTGAACAGCACATACAGCAGTTCAGCCAGCAGCAGGGCGCCGAGTACGACCGGGCCCAGCCAGATACCGGGCTTGAGCCAGACGCGCTCCTGCTGAACCGAGGCCGGGCCCAGGTTCAGCATCATCACCACGAACACGAACAGCACCATGATGGCGCCGGCGTAGGCGATCACTTCCAGTACACCGGCAAACGGTGCGCCAAGGGCGAAGAACGTCATGGCCACGGCGATCAGCGAAATGATCAGGTAGAGCAGGGCGTGCACGGGGTTGGTGTTGGTGATCACGCGAAGCGTGGACACAACAGCGATACCCGATGCGAAATAGAAAGCGAATTCCATCGTTCTTCCTTAAGGCAGCAAGCTCTTCACGTTGATCGGCTCGGCTTCATTCTGCGCGGCGCCTTTTGGCTTACCGGCAATCGCCATACCTGCAACACGATAGAAGTTGTAGTCAGGGTTTTTACCGGGACCGGAGATCAGCAGATCTTCTTTCTCGTAAACCAGGTCCTGCCGCTTGAACTCGGCCATTTCGAAATCCGGTGTCAGCTGGATTGCGGTGGTCGGGCAGGCTTCCTCGCAGAGGCCGCAGAAAATGCAGCGCGAGAAGTTGATGCGGAAGAAGTCCGGGTACCAGCGACCGTCTTCGGTTTCAGCTTTCTGCAGCGAGATGCAACCCACCGGGCACGCCACGGCGCACAGGTTGCAGGCTACACAACGCTCTTCGCCGTCGGGGTCGCGGGTCAGGACGATACGGCCACGGAAACGCGGCGGCAGGTACACGGGTTCTTCCGGGTACTGCAGCGTGTCGCGCTTGCGGAAGGCGTGGCCGAAGATCATCACCAGGCTGCGAAGCTGGGTGAAGAAGCCATGCACGATGTCAAAAATGTACTTCATGATTCTCTATCCTCACTGAGCCGCGACGGCGGGCGTGTTGAGCAACACGATCGCAGCGGTCACCAGCATGTTGACGAGGGTCAGCGGCAGGCAGAACTTCCAGCTGAAGTCCATCACTTGGTCATACCGTGGGCGCGGAATCGAGGCGCGCAGCAGGATGAAGAACATGATGAAGAACGCGGTTTTCAGTGCGAACCAGATGAACGGGATCTGCGGCAGCAGGCCGAACGGGCCGTGCCAGCCACCGAAGAACAGCGTGACCAGCAGCGCCGAGATCAACACGATGCCGATGTACTCACCGACGAAGAACATGCCCCATTTCATGCCGGCGTATTCAATGTGGTAACCGTCGGCCAGTTCCTGTTCCGCTTCCGGCTGGTCGAACGGGTGACGGTGAGTCACGGCGACGCCAGCGATGAAGAAGGTCAGGAAACCGAAGATCTGCGGAATGATGAACCACATGTTCTGCGCTTGGTATTCAACGATGTCGCGCATGTTGAACGAGCCAACCTGGATCACGATGCCCATCAGCGACAGGCCCATGAACACTTCGTACGACACGGTTTGTGCCGAGGCCCGCAAGCTGCCCAACAGGGCGAACTTGTTGTTGCTCGACCAGCCGGCAAACAGCACCGCGTAGACCGACAGACCCGCCATGGCGAAGAAGAACAGGATGCCGATGTTGATATCCGCCACGCCCCAGGTCGGGGTGATCGGGATGATCGCGAAGGCAATCAGCAAGGCGCTCATGGCCACGACCGGTGCCAGGGTGAAGATCACTTTGTCGGCGAACGGTGGGGTCCAGTCTTCCTTGAAGAACATCTTGATCATGTCGGCCGCAATCTGGAACGCGCCGAACGGGCCGACGCGGTTCGGACCGTAACGGTCCTGCCAGAGGGCGAGCAAACGACGCTCGACCCAGCTCAGCAGCGCGCCGCAAACCACTACGGCGAGCAGAATCACGATGGCCTTGAGGACCGCGATGATTACGTCGATCACTTCAGGAGTGAACAAGGTCATAGCGCTGCCTCCTGCAGACCGTCAACGGATTTGCCAAAGATGGCTGGTGGAATGCCGGCGATACCTGCAGGCAATGCGACCAGACCGGCACCCAGCTCTTCGTTGATGCGCAGCGGCAGACGCAAAGTCTGGCCAGCAACGTTCAAGCTCAGCAGGGCACCGTCATTGACACCCAGGCGATCGGCTTCGGACTTGGCCAGCGACACGTAGGCGGCTGGAATGCGTTCCTGCACCGGTGCGGCTTTGGAAGAGTTTTCTTCGCTGCCGAACAGGTGGAAGAACGGTACGACCTGCCAGGTACCTGGCGCCGGGTTGAACGCACGCGGAACACTGGCGAACCAGTTCAGCGAATCACCGGTGCTTTCGATCAGGCGAGTGCCCGGGTCGCCAGCGCGCAGGTGACCACCGACTTCGTCCTGGAACTTGTTCCAGGCTTGCGGCGAGTTCCAGCCCGGAGACCAGGCGAAAGGTACTTGCTGACGCGGTTCGGCGGAGCCCGAGTAACCTTCCATCGAGAACGAGAATGCAGTGTCGTTATCCTGGGAAGTACGCGGTTCGTGCACGCTGATGTCGGCGCGCATGGCGGTACGACCGGAGTAACGCAGCGGTTCGCGCGCCAGTTTCAGGCCTTTGATCCGGAATGCGGCGGACGGTGCGGCATCGACGATACGCGCCAGTTGCGGCGTGCTTGCAGCAACGGCAGCGGTGACGTGGTCCAGTTGGGTCCAGTCGATCGGCTGGTTCAGCAGGGTCGAACGCAGGGCATGCAGCCAGCGCCAGCCTTCGTGAACCAGAATGCTCGCGTCGAGGTAAGTCGGGTCGAAGACCTGGAAGAAACGCTGGGCGCGGCCTTCCTGGCTGACCAGCGTACCGTCGCCTTCAGCGAAGCTGGCCGCTGGCAGTACCAGGTGCGCGCGATCGCTGGTGGCGGTCTTCTGATGGTCCGCCACGATCACCACTTTCGCAGCGTTCAGGGCAGCATCGACCTTGGATTTGTCGGTACGGGTGTACAGATCGTTTTCCAGCACGACGATGGCGTCGGCCTTACCGTCGATCACGGCTTGCAGTGCTTCGTCGACCGAGTTGCCGCCGAGCATGGCCAGGCCGAGGCTGTTGGCCTCCGGCACGATCAGGCTGATGGAACCGTTCTTCTCGCGCAGCTTCAGGGCTTTGGCGATGTTCGCCGCCGCTTCGATCAGCGCCTTGGAACCCAGCGAGGTACCGGCAATGATCAGCGGACGCTTGGCGGCGAGCAGGGCGTCGGCAATGCGCTTGGCCAGCGCCAGAGCTTCGGCGTCCAGACCTTCAACGGCCGGTGCGCTGGCGTCGAGGGCGTGAGCCACGGCGAAACCGATGCGGGCCAGGTCGTCCGGTGCGGCGTGAACGCATTCTTCAGCGATGTCGTCGAGCTTGGTTTCAGCCAGGCTGGCGATGAACAGCGGGTTCAGTTCGTGCTGGCCGATGTTCTTCACTGCTGCGTCGAGCCATGGCTGAACGCGCATGGCGTCGGCCATGTCTTCGGCCTTGCCCTTGACCGATTGACGCAGGGCCAGGGCCATGCGCGCAGCGGTCTGGGTCAGGTCTTCGCCGAGGACGAAAATCGCATCGTGGTCTTCGATGTCACGCATGTTCGGGATCGGCAGCGGGCTGTCTTTGAGCACCTGCATGACCAGACGAATGCGTTCCAGCTCCGAGGCTTCGATACCGGAGTAGAAGTGCTCGGCGCCGACCAGTTCGAGCAGCGCGTAGTTGCTTTCGAGGCTGGCGCGTGGCGAACCGATACCGACGATGTTGCGACCGCGCAGCAGGTCGGCGGCTTTATCCAGTGCTTCGTCCAGGCTCAGTTTCGCGCCGTTGGCCAGCAGTGGCTGACGTGGGCGATCCTTGCGGTTGACATAGCCATAGCCGAAACGGCCACGGTCGCACAGGAAGTACTGGTTCACCGAACCGTTGAAACGGTTTTCGATACGACGCAGTTCGCCGTAACGCTCGCCCGGAGAAATGTTGCAACCGCTTGAGCAGCCATGGCAGATGCTCGGCGAGAACTGCATGTCCCACTTGCGGTTGTAGCGCTCGGAGTGAGTCTTGTCGGTGAACACACCGGTCGGGCAGACCTCGGTGAGGTTGCCGGAGAACTCGCTTTCCAGGGTGCCGTCTTCAACGCGACCGAAGTACACGTTGTCGTGGGCGCCAAACACACCGAGATCGGTGCCGCCAGCGTAGTCCTTATAGAAGCGCACGCAGCGATAGCAGGCGATGCAGCGGTTCATTTCGTGGGAAATGAACGGGCCCAGTTGCTGGTTCTGGTGGGTACGCTTGGTGAAGCGGTAACGGCGCTCGTTGTGGCCGGTCATCACCGTCATGTCTTGCAGGTGGCAGTGACCGCCTTCCTCACAGACCGGGCAGTCGTGAGGGTGGTTGGTCATCAGCCATTCAACGACGCTTGCGCGAAACACTTTCGCTTCTTCGTCGTCGATGGAGATCCAGCTGCCGTCGGTGGCGGGGGTCATGCAGGACATGACGATCCGACCACGCTTGTCGTTCTCGTCGGTGTACTGCTTGACCGCACACTGGCGGCAAGCGCCAACGCTGCCAAGGGCTGGGTGCCAGCAGAAATATGGGATATCGAGGCCTAGCGACAGACATGCCTGTAACAGGTTGTCTGCCCCATCGACTTCGAGCTCTTTGCCGTCTACGTGGATAGTGGCCATGGTTCAAAGTTCTTCGTTGGCCCGGTGTCAGCGGGCGTGGCTAATGGAATCTTGTTATCCGTCCAAATCCAAACAGCCTCGAAAGGCGTCATCGGACGAAAGGCGAACGGCACGGACCGTTCGCCTTTTTTAAAGCGTTAAGCGCCGACTACGATCGGCTTTGCCAGAGGCGGGACGACGGCGCGGGTAGGCGCGATGCCGGCTTCGAACTCTGGACGGAAGTATTTGATGGCACTGCCCAACGGCTCCACGGCACCCGGTGCGTGAGCACAGAAGGTCTTGCCTGGGCCGAGGAAACCGACCAGACCCAGCAGGGTCTCGATATCGCCAGCTTGCCCTTCACCGTTCTCGATCGCGCGCAGCAGCTTGACGCTCCACGGCAGACCGTCACGGCATGGGGTGCAGAAACCACACGATTCACGGGCGAAGAACTCTTCCATGTTGCGCAGCAGGGACACCATGTTGACGCTGTCGTCCACCGCCATGGCCAGGCCGGTACCCATACGGGTGCCCACTTTGGCGATGCCGCCGGCGTACATTTGTGCGTCCAGGTGTTCCGGCAACAGGAAGCCGGTACCGGCGCCGCCAGGCTGCCAGCACTTGAGCTTGTAACCGTCGCGCATGCCGCCGGCGTAGTCTTCGAACAGCTCGCGACCGGTAACGCCGAACGGCAATTCCCACAGGCCCGGGTTCTTGACCTTGCCGGAGAAGCCCATGAGCTTGGTGCCCATGTCTTCGCTGCCTTCGCGGGCCAACGATTTGTACCAGTCCACGCCGTCGGCGATGATCGCCGGCACGTTGCACAGGGTTTCAACGTTGTTCACGCAAGTCGGCTTGCCCCACACGCCCACGGCGGCAGGGAAGGGCGGCTTGGAGCGCGGGTTGGCGCGGCGGCCTTCGAGGGAGTTGATCAGTGCGGTTTCTTCACCGCAAATGTAACGCCCGGCACCGGTGTGGACGAACAGCTCGAAATCGAAGCCGCTGCCCAGGATGTTCTTGCCCAGCAGACCTGCTGCCTTGGCTTCTTCCACGGCACGGTTCAGGTGCTTGGCGGCGGTGGTGTATTCGCCACGCAGGAAGATGTAGCCCCGGTAGGTTTTCAGCGCGCGAGCACTGATCAGCATGCCTTCGATCAGCAGATGGGGCAGTTGCTCCATCAGCATGCGGTCTTTCCAGGTGTTCGGCTCCATTTCATCCGCGTTGCACAGCAGGTAGCGGATGTTGATGGATTCGTCCTTGGGCATCAGGCCCCACTTCACGCCAGTGGGGAAGCCTGCACCACCGCGACCCTTGAGGCCGGAGTCTTTCACGGTCTGGACGATGTCGTCCTGGGCCATGTCGGCGAAGGCTTTGCGTGCAGCGGCGTAACCGTTCTTGGCCTGGTACTCGTCGAGCCATACGGCTTCGCCGTCGTCACGCAAACGCCAGGTGAGCGGGTGAGTCTCGGCCGAACGCTTGATGCGGTTGGCAGGACCGAAGGAAGTCAGGGTCATACGTAGCCCTCGAGCAATTTGGCAACGCCGGCAGGCTGCACATCACCGAATGTGTCGTCGTCGATCATCAACGCCGGCGCCTTGTCACAGTTGCCGAGGCAGCAGACTGGCAGCAGGGTGAAGCGACCGTCGGCGGTGGTCTGGCCCAGGCCGATGCCCAGCTTGCTCTGGATTTCGCTGACCACCGATTCATGGCCGCCGATGTAGCAGACCATGCTGTCGCAGACGCGGATGATGTGACGGCCGACTGGCTGACGGAAGATCTGGCTATAGAAAGTAGCCACCCCTTCAACGTCGCTGGCCGGGATGCCGAGGATTTCGCCGATGGCGTAGAGCGCGCCGTCAGGCACCCAGCCACGTTCCTTCTGGACGATCTTCAGGGCTTCGATCGACGCCGCGCGCGGGTCTTCGTAGTGGTGCAGCTCGTGCTCGATGGCCGAGCGCTCGGTTTCGCTCAGGGCGAAACGGTCTGTCAGGATAAGCGTGCTGTTCATGCTTAACGGTCCACGTCGGCCATAACGAAATCGATACTACCCAGGTACGCGATCAAGTCCGCGACCATGCTGCCTTTGATCACCGAAGGGATCTGCTGCAGGTGCGGGAAGCTTGGGGTACGAATCCGGGTGCGGTAGCTCATGGTGCCGCCATCGCTCGTCAGGTAATAACTGTTGATGCCCTTGGTCGCTTCGATCATCTGGAAGGATTCGTTGGCCGGCATGACCGGGCCCCACGAAACTTGCAGGAAGTGCGTGATCAGGGTCTCGATGTGCTGCAGCGTGCGCTCTTTAGGCGGCGGCGTGGTCAGCGGGTGGTCCGCCTTGTACGGGCCTTCCGGCATGTTGCGCATGCACTGCTCGATGATCTTGATGCTCTGGCGCATTTCTTCGACGCGAACGATGCAACGGTCGTAGGCATCGCCATTGGCCGCCAGCGGTACTTCGAATTCGAAGTTTTCGTAGCCGGAGTAGGGGCGAGCTTTACGCAGGTCGAAATTGCAACCGGTCGAACGCAGGCCGGCACCGGTGACGCCCCATTCCAGGGCTTCCTTGGTGTTGTAGGCGGCGACGCCGATGGTTCGGCCACGCAGGATGCTGTTGTCCAGTGCGGCTTTCTGGTATTCGTCCAGACGCTTTGGCATCCACTCGACGAAATCCTTGACCAGTTTTTCCCAGCCGCGCGGCAGGTCGTGGGCGACGCCACCGATGCGGTACCAGGCCGGGTGCAGACGGAAACCGGTAATGGCTTCGATCACCGTGTACGCTTTCTGGCGGTCGGTGAAGGTGAAGAACACCGGAGTCATGGCGCCGACGTCCTGGATGTAAGTCCCCAGGAACAGCAGGTGGCTGGTGATCCGGAAAAACTCGGCCATCATGATGCGGATGACGTCGACCTTCTCGGGCACCTTGATGCCGGCCAGCTTCTCGACCGAGAGCACGTACGGCAGGTTGTTCATCACGCCGCCGAGGTAATCGATACGGTCGGTGTACGGAATGAAACTGTGCCAGGACTGACGCTCGGCCATCTTCTCGGCACCACGGTGGTGGTAGCCGACGTCTGGCACGCAGTCGACGATCTCTTCACCGTCCAGCTGCAGGATGATACGGAACGCACCGTGGGCCGAAGGGTGGTTCGGACCCAGGTTGAGGAACATGTAGTCCTCGTTCGGGCCGGAACGCTTCATGCCCCAGTCTTCAGGCTTGAAGCGCGCGGCTTCTTCCTCAAGCTGTTGCTTGGCCAGGGTCAGGCTGAACGGATCGAACTCGGTGGCACGGGCCGGGAAGTCCTTGCGCAGCGGGTGACCTTCCCAGGTCGGCGGCATCATGATGCGGCTCAGGTGCGGGTGGCCGGCAAAGTGAATGCCGTACATGTCCCACACTTCACGCTCATACCAGTTGGCGTTCGGCCAGATGCTGGTGACGCTCGGCAGGTTGAGGTCGCTCTCGGACAAGGCAACCTTGATCATTACGTCACTATTACGTTCGATCGACATCAAGTGATAGAACACAGTGAAGTCGACGCCGTTTGGCAGCCCTTGACGCTTGGTACGCAGACGCTCGTCCACGCCGTGCAGGTCATAGAGCATGACGTACGGCTTGGGCAGGTTGCGCAGGAAAGTCAGGACTTCGACGAGTTTGGCGCGGGCAACCCAAAGCACCGGCATGCCGGTGCGGGTAGGCTGGGCGGTGAACGCCTCTGGGCCAAAACGGTTGTTCAGTTCGACGACCACATCCTGGTCGTCTGCCTTATAAGGCGGGATGTACAGAGCACTGCCTGCAGTCATGGTTATTTATCGCTTTCGGTCAACGTAAAGAATGAAGCCAGTTTCTCGTTCTATAAAAGAAGCAGATCTGGATCAGACTTCGTCGGGGCTGCGCAGGTTGGTTACCTGAATACGCTGTTCGCGGCGCTGTTCCTTTTGCGAAGGCATCTCGGCGCGGTAAACGCCTTGATCGCCAACGACCCAGGAAAGTGGGCGACGCTCCTGGGCAATCGACTCCTGCAACAGCATCAAGCCTTGCAGAAAAGCTTCAGGGCGGGGTGGGCAGCCAGGCACGTAGACGTCCACGGGCAGGAACTTGTCCACCCCTTGAACGACGGAGTAGATGTCGTACATGCCACCGGAGTTGGCGCACGAACCCATGGAAATGACCCATTTAGGTTCGAGCATCTGCTCGTAGAGACGCTGAATGATCGGCGCCATCTTGATGAAGCAGGTACCGGCGATAACCATGAAATCCGCCTGACGCGGTGATGCCCGAATTACCTCGGCGCCAAAGCGCGCGATGTCGTGGGGCGCCGTGAAGGCGGTAGTCATTTCCACGTAGCAGCACGAAAGACCGAAGTTATACGGCCACAGGGAGTTCTTGCGCCCCCAGTTGATCGTGCCGTTGAGCACGTCTTCGAGCTTGCCCATGAAAATGTTTTTGTGGACTTGATCTTCTAACGGATCGGAAACGGTTTCCCGTTGGCCAATCGGATACTGCTCGTTAGGAGCATCGGGGTCGATCCTGGTGAGATTGTATTGCATTGCCAAAGCCTCATTGTTTCAGCTTCGCTTGCCGCTTAAGACGAGCTGCCGGAGCCCAGTCAAGGGCGCCCACTCGAAATAGGTAGACAAGACCTGCCAACAGAATTGCTATGAAAACGAGAGCTTCGACGAATCCGGTCCAGCCGCTTTCGCGGACGGACACAGACCAGGCAAAGAGAAAGAGGGCTTCGATATCGAAGATCACGAAGAGCATCGCGACCAGATAGAATTTGGCTGAGAGCCGCAAGCGGGCGCCACCTGTAGGTAGCATGCCGGACTCGAACGGTTCGTTTTTGCTGCGGCCCCAGGCTTTTGACCCGAGGAGGCTGGAGACGCCGAGCATGAAGGCGCAAAGGCCGCCGACACCCAGAAGGAAAATGGCAAAGCCCCAGTTGTGGGCCATGAGTCCGGTCGCTTCGGGCATGCTGGTAATCCTTAACAGAGAGCAAAGGTCTCTGAGCTTGATAAAGAAATAAGGCAGTGACGATATGTCGCAGCAATCAATCCCGCTGATTTTATGGCTAAACACCCTGCAAGTAAAATTCCAATAGCGAAATTATTTATTGGAATAAGGACATGGCGCATCTCCAAAGCCCTGTAGCCCATGCGGTTCGGGCATTAGCGGGGGTTTTGTCAAATATGTTTTGTAGGGAATGTAACGAACATAGTTTCCGCTAAATGATAATCAATGTTATTTGGTGTGGTTTTCAAACTGTTTAGCGAGCAGCGGTTCGGGAAGTTGTCTTATATGCGCGTTACTGCAAGTAGCGCGCGGGGTGGTTTTACCTTGTTTTCCTGATCGTGAAACTGCTCTGGATCAAGGTTTTTTCCTGCACCCGATCCCGTAGGAGCGAGGCTTGCCCGCGAAGAACGATGATGCGGTATGTCTGAAAAACCGCAGCGCATTCTTCGCGGGCAAGCCTCGCTCCTACAGAGGGGGAGAATCGCAGGCAAAAAAACGCCCCGAACCAGTCGGGGCGTCAGATGAGCGGCTTTGCGGTTAGCTTTTTATTCGGTCCGCAAGGGCCGTTTGTTTAAGCGAAGCAGATCAGTGGAACTGTTCTTCTTCGGTCGAACCGGTCAGTGCGGTTACCGAAGACGTGCCACCCTGGATCACGGTGGTCATGTCGTCGAAGTAGCCGGTGCCCACTTCCTGCTGGTGAGCCACGAAGGTGTAGCCCTTGGCGGCGTCGGCGAACTCTTGCTCTTGCAGCTTAACGTAGGCGGTCATGTCGTTGCGGGCGTAGTCGTGCGCCAGGTTGAACATGCTGTGCCACATGTTGTGAATGCCGGCCAGGGTGATGAACTGGTGCTTGTAACCCATGGCGGACAGTTCGCGCTGGAACTTGGCGATGGTCGCGTCGTCCAGGTTTTTCTTCCAGTTGAAGGAAGGCGAGCAGTTGTACGACAGCAGTTGGTCCGGGTATTCCTTTTTGATCGCTTCGGCGAAGCGACGGGCTTCGTCCAGATCCGGCTTGGCGGTTTCGCACCAGATCAGGTCGGCGTACGGCGCGTAGGCCAGGCCGCGAGCGATGGCTTGGTCGAGACCGGCGCGAACCTTGTAGAAGCCTTCCTGGGTACGGGTGCCGGTCACGAATGGCTGATCGTACGGGTCGCAGTCGGACGTCAGCAGGTCAGCGGCGTTCGCGTCGGTACGGGCCAGGATAATGGTCGGTACACCGGCGACGTCGGCTGCCAGACGAGCAGCGGTCAGCTTCTGCACGGCTTCCTGGGTCGGAACCAGTACCTTGCCGCCCATGTGGCCGCATTTTTTTACGGAAGCCAGTTGGTCTTCGAAGTGAACGCCGGCGGCGCCTGCTTCGATCATGCTTTTCATCAGCTCGTAAGCGTTCAGCACGCCGCCGAAACCGGCTTCAGCGTCAGCCACGATCGGGGCGAAGTAGTCGATGTAGCCTTCGTCGCCCGGGTTCTTGCCGGCTTTCCACTGGATCTGGTCAGCGCGACGGAACGAGTTGTTGATGCGCTTGACCACGGTTGGAACCGAATCCACCGGGTACAGCGACTGGTCCGGGTACATCGATTCGGCGGAGTTGTTGTCCGCAGCCACTTGCCAGCCCGACAGGTAGATCGCCTGGATGCCGGCCTTGACTTGCTGTACGGCCTGGCCACCGGTCAGGGCGCCCATGCAGTTAACGAAATCTTTCTCAGGACGGAAGGACGGCTTGGCGCCCTGGGTCACCAGGTTCCAGAGCTTCTCGGCGCCCATTTTTGCAAAGGTGTGCTCAGGTTGAACCGAGCCACGCAGACGGACGACGTCAGCAGCGGAGTAATTGCGCTTCACGCCTTTCCAGCGTGGGTTTTCAGCCCAGTCTTTTTCGAGGGCTGCAATTTGCTGTTCGCGTGTCAGTGCCATGGAGATAAACCTCGTCGCGTCTTTAATCGAAAATGGTTCTGGGTGAACAATTCCTGCGTGCCAAATACGCTCATTCAGTTGGGGGCGTACATGGCTGCTCGCTGACCAGAAGCTTAGGCGGTCAAGTCGGGTTCGGCGGGGATGGCGACGGGATGAACGATGGGCTCGAGGGGGAAGTGAGCAGGTAAGGGCGAACTGGCGAGCGCATTCGGGCGTCGTGGGCCTTGGTGCGAACTTCAGTGTGGAGCCGGGTTACCTAATTACGCTTCCGTCCCTCGGGACAACTTCGTTCCAGTCGGCAACCTCGTCAAACACACCTTGTGGGCGGTACAGACACGAATCGGCTCGCGGGGTAGGGTGCGAACAGCGACTCGAAAGCCCTTGCCAGGGCCTCTGATTAGCGGGAGCGAGGCCATCATGCCTTTGCTTTTTTGGCTCGTCAAACGTTTTGTAGTGCTTTTTTTCAAGCACTACATCTTTGGTCTAATACGACTAATCAGTCAGTTTTTGGTGCTTTAGTCCAAGGTGTCGACTTTCACCCGCAAAGTCATGTCATCCCGGCCCTGGGTCGAGTAGCTGCGGGTCAGACCCTGTTTGTCGGCCTGAGTCTGACGATTCACGCCGGCCAGGGTGATCCATTCGCCCAGTCGACCGCTGACAGTTGTGTCGGTACTTTGCACGTTCACTACATCGGGACGTTCCTGGCTCATCCGGTCACGGTTGGTACTGATGGCTAGATGAACGATGTTGCCGGTGACGCTGGCGGTGACGTAGAAACCCTGGGTGACATTGCGGTATTCGGTCTGGCTGCGCAGGTCGCCATAGCCGTCAGTCTGAGTGCTGGTGAGCGGCACGCTTTGGCCGACCTGGATTAGCGCCGGTGCGCCTTCGCTGGCCTGAATCTGCTGGATACCGCCTTCACGGCTGTCGGTGCTGCGATTGATGATGCGGGTTTGATTCGGTGCGGCACCGTTGACCGAGTAGCCCTGATCGCCCTGAAAGTTGTTTTCGTTGGTGTCGACGGTGATCAGTAAGCGTTTGGGGGCGGTGTCGAGTTGCGCGAGGAAGGTCTTGAGTTCATCGATCTTGTCGGGCTCGGCGTTGACGATCAGCTGGTTGCCGTAGGCGCTGACCTTGCCGTCCTTGCCGATGAAATCCTGCGCTACTGGCAGCAGGTCGGCGCTGGTGCGGTAATTCAGGGGCACGATCTCGGTGGCGGCCATGACCGAAAAACTGCAGGTCAGCAGCAGCGTGGTGAGCAGGGTGCGTAGGGACATGTCCGTTTCTCCGCAAATCAAAGGTTTGATATTGCCAGTTTGTCGGCCCGGCGTGGTGCGAGTTGAATCACAGACAGCAAAACGCCCCGGCATCCGAGAATGGCGGGGCGTTTTGTGGTGTTCTTGATATGTATTTGTGGTGAGGGGGCAAGCCCCCTCGCCACAGGGAATCAAGTCGAGTGACGCACCATGTCTACATGCGGAATCCCGGCTTCCAGGAATTCCTCACTGACCATGCTGAAACCCAGGCGCTCATAGAACGCCGTGGCCTGCACTTGCGCGCTCAGCATCTGCTGCTTCAGTCCGCGCTTCTCGGCTTCACCGATCACCGCTTGCATCAGCGCATCGCCAACCTTCATGCCGCGCCAGTCTTTGAGCACCGACACCCGGCCGATGTGGCCATCGGGCAACAGGCGGGCGGTGCCGATCGGAAAGTCGCCTTCGAAGGCCAGGAAATGCACCGCCGTGGCGTCATCGGCATCCCATTCCAATTCAGGTGGAACGGATTGCTCGGCGACGAATACCGCTTCACGAATGCGCCGGATCTCAGCGTTGTCCTTTTGCCAGTCTGCGACACGTACGTGAATCTTATTCATCGGCAAACCCCAGGCTGCCCTGCTTGACCAGTTCACACAGCAGGCCACGGCCGTCTTCGTCGCTCAGCCATGGGCCGAGGTTATCGACATGCAGGGCGTCGGCGGCGCAGATCATTTTCAGCAGCTCGCGCAGCTTGCCCGGCAGGTAACGGCTCTGGCCGCTGGCGAACAGCAGCAGGTCGTCGTCGACTTCCGACCAGGCCAGGCGCGCACTCGGGTTGCGGATCAGCACGGCACCTTCTTCGAGCGCGCTGAGGAAGTCTTGCTCTTCGACTTCTTCCGGGCCGACCACCAGTTCCGGGTAGCGCGGCTCGGTCATGAACTGGCCGAACCAGGTCAGCAGCAGGCGCTCGTCGCTCATGTGTTCGGCCAGCAGGCTTTTGAGGCGATCGAGGGCATCGTGCTGGATTTGATGAGGATCGACCGCCGGCAGGGCGTCGGCGTCGGTGTAGCGCTCTTCGTCCGTCAGGAACTGGCTGAGGAAGTCGGTGAAGTGGGTCAGCACTTCAGCGGCGCTCGGGGCGCGGAAGCCGACCGAGTAGGTCATGCAATCATCGACAGCCACGCCAGAATGAGCCAGGCGCGGTGGCAGGTAGAGCATGTCGCCCGGTTCCAGCACCCACTCATCGGTGGCTTCGAAATCGGCGAGGATGCGCAGGTCGGCGTGTTGCAGCAGCGGGCTCTCGGAGTCGCACATCTGGCCGATTTTCCAGTTGCGCTTGCCGTGGCCTTGCAGCAGGAACACGTCGTAGTTATCGAAGTGCGGACCCACGCTGCCACCCGGAGCGGCAAAACTGATCATCACGTCGTCGACGCGCCAGCTCGGCAGGAAGCGGAAGTTTTCCAGCAGTTCGGCAACTTCCGGCACGAATTGGTCGACGGCTTGCACCAGCAGGGTCCATTCGCGTTCCGGCAGTTTGCTGAATTCGTCTTCGGCGAACGGGCCGCGGCGCAATTCCCAAGGGCGCTCGCCGTGCTCGATCACCAGGCGCGATTCGACTTCTTCTTCCAGCGCCAGGCCGGCCAGTTCGTCGGCGTCGATCGGGCTTTCGAAATCAGGAATCGCCTGACGGATCAGCAGGGGTTTTTTCTGCCAGTAGTCGCGCAGGAATTCCCGCGCCGTGATGCCGCCCAGAAGTTGAAGAGGAATGTCAGGATTCATGTGTAACCTATTGAAAAAATGCACTTTTCAGACGGGAATAAAAACGCCCGGCGGCGCCGGGCGTCTCAAACGGGTAGAGCGGTCGATCAGATGCGTTTGGCTTGTGCCACAGCGTTGCCGATGTAGTTGGCCGGGGTGAGCAGTTTCAGCTCAGCCTTGGCGGCAGCTGGCATGTCCAGGCCGTCGATGAAAGTTTGCAGTGCTTCAGGGCTGATGCCCTTGCCGCGCGTCAGCTCTTTGAGCTTCTCGTACGGGTTTTCGATGTTGTAACGACGCATCACGGTCTGGATCGGTTCGGCCAATACTTCCCAGCAAGCGTCCAGGTCGGCGGCAATCTTTTGCTCGTTGAGCTCCAGTTTGCTGATGCCTTTGAGGCTGGCTTCGTACGCGATCACGCTGTGGGCGAAGCCGACACCGAGGTTGCGCAGTACGGTGGAGTCGGTCAGGTCGCGCTGCCAGCGGGAGATTGGCAGTTTGCTCGCCAGGTGCTGGAACAGTGCGTTGGCGATGCCCAGGTTGCCTTCGGAGTTTTCGAAGTCGATCGGGTTGACCTTGTGCGGCATGGTCGACGAACCGATTTCGCCAGCGATGGTGCGCTGTTTGAAATAACCCAGGGAGATGTAGCCCCAGATGTCGCGGTCGAAGTCGATCAGGATGGTGTTGAAGCGCGCGATCGCGTCGAACAGCTCGGCGATGTAGTCGTGCGGTTCGATCTGCGTGGTGTACGGGTTGAAGCCCAGGCCCAGCTCGTCTTCGATGAAGGCGCGGGCGTTGGCTTCCCAGTCGATCTCAGGGTAGGCCGACAGGTGAGCGTTGTAGTTGCCGACAGCGCCGTTGATCTTGCCCAGCAGCGGAACGGCGGCGACTTGAGCGATTTGACGCTCCAGGCGGTAAACCACGTTCGCCAGCTCTTTGCCCAGGGTGGTCGGCGATGCCGGTTGACCGTGGGTGCGCGACAGCATCGGCACGTCTGCGAAACGGATGGCCAGTTCGCGGATGGCGTTGGCGGTCTGGCGCATCAGCGGCAGCATCACGTCATCACGGCCTTCACGCAGCATCAGGGCGTGGGACAGGTTGTTGATGTCCTCGCTGGTGCAGGCGAAGTGGATGAACTCGCTGACCTTGGCCAGTTCCGGCAGCTTGGCCGCCTGCTCTTTAAGCAGGTATTCAATGGCTTTGACGTCGTGGTTGGTGGTGCGCTCGATCTCTTTGACACGCTCAGCGTGCTCCAGAGAGAAGTTTTCCGCCAGGGTGTTCAACACCGCGTTGGCTTCGGCGGAGAACGCCGGCACTTCGCTGATGGCAGGGTGAGCGGCCAGGCGCTGGAGCCAACGCACTTCAACCAGAACGCGAGCACGGATCAGGCCGTATTCGCTGAAAATTGGGCGCAGGGCCTGGGTTTTGCCGGCGTAGCGGCCGTCAACAGGGGAAACCGCAGTGAGCGAAGAGAGCTGCATGGGGTGTTCTCGGACAGTCGGGCAACGAAATGGGGCGCGTATCATACATGAAAAAAATCCGCCGGTCCGTTGCCAACTGACCGGCGTATTACGCGTTACTGACTACAAAACGGTATTGCGGGCGCGGTTCAGCTGCTGCGCATCAGCGGGTAAAGCTCTTTAAGCAACTTGCGTCGGCTGATCACCAACTGCCAGCGATGACCGCCCAACTGCCGCCACAGGCGTGCCGAACGAATCCCGGCCAGCAACAGCGCGCGGATTTTCGAGGCGTTGCTCGGTTGCTGCAGGTTGCGCATGTCGCCATGCACCTGAATTCGTTGGCGCAGAGTGCTCAGGGTGTCCTGGTACAGCGCGCCGCAAGCGGCGATCACGTTTTCGTGGGCCGGGCCGAAGTGTTCGACCTGGGACTGAATCTGCGGCAGGCGCTTGCCGATCACGTCCAGCATGTCATTGCGCTTGGCCAATTGGCGCTCCAGCCCCAGCATCGCCAGGGCGTAGCGCAGCGGTTCGCGCTGAAGGGTGCTGGGGTCGCGCTCCAGGGCGCCGATCAATGCGCGATAGCCTTCGCGCAAATTGATGTCATCGCCGCCGTACACTTCCAGAGTGTCCTTGGGGTCGCGAATCAACAGGCTGCCGAGCATGCAAGTCAGGCCGGCTTCGTTGGTCTGGCCGGTCTTGGCGATCTTGTCGACCAGCACGGCGGCGAGAAACACGCCGCCCAGGGCCGTCAGTTGCTCCTGAGTCGGGCTCATGAACGCTGGCCCTTGCTGGTCCAGGGCTCGGCTACTTCGATCACGCCGCCACCGAGGCAGATTTCACCGTCGTAGAACACCACGGATTGGCCCGGAGTGACCGCGCGTTGCGGGTCATCAAAGGTGGCGCGGTAGCCGGTGGTGGTCTTTTCCAGGGTGCAAGGCTGGTCGCTCTGGCGATAACGCACCTTGGCGGTCAGCCTGCGCGGCTCGGTCAAATCGATCGGGTTGACCCAATAGATGTCCGAGGCGAGCAGGGCGCGGGAGAACAGCCATGGGTGGTCGTTGCCCTGGCCGACGATCAGCTCGTTGTGTTCCAGGTCCTTGATCAGCACGTACCACGGTTCTTCGCCGGCGTCTTTCAAGCCGCCGATGCCCAGACCCTGCCGCTGGCCGATGGTGTGATACATCAGGCCATGGTGACGGCCGATGACTTCACCGTCGGTGGTCTTGATCTCGCCGGGTTGGGCCGGCAGGTATTGCTTGAGGAAATCGCTGAAGCGACGTTCGCCGATAAAGCAGATTCCGGTTGAGTCCTTTTTCTTCGCGGTGGCCAGGTCGTGTTTCTCGGCAATCGCGCGGACTTCGGGTTTTTCCAGCTCGCCGACCGGGAACAGGGTCTTGGCGATCTGTTCGCCGCCGACGGCGTGCAGGAAGTAGCTCTGGTCCTTGTTCGGATCCAGGCCCTTGAGCAATTCGGTGCGACCATCGATGTCGCGGCGACGCACGTAGTGGCCGGTGGCGATCAGGTCGGCACCGAGCATCATGGCGTAGTCGAGGAACGCCTTGAACTTGATTTCGCGGTTGCACAGGATGTCCGGGTTCGGCGTGCGGCCGGCCTTGTATTCGGCCAGGAAGTGCTCGAACACGTTGTCCCAGTACTCGGCGGCGAAGTTGGCGGTGTGCAGCTTGATGCCGATCTTGTCACACACGGCCTGAGCGTCCGCCAGGTCATCCATGGCGGTGCAGTATTCCGTTCCATCGTCTTCTTCCCAGTTCTTCATGAACAGGCCTTCCACCTCATAACCCTGCTCGATCAGCAGGAGAGCGGAAACGGAAGAGTCCACGCCGCCGGACATACCGACAATGACGCGCTTCTTTTGTGTGGCAGAAGGGGCTGGATCACGCATAGGGATTTAATGAGTGTCTTGAAAAAGGACGCGATTCTAGCAGGCTCAAGCCTGCAAGGCTAAAGAGAAGGGCGGATCAGCTCGAGGCTGAAGTGTTTACCGTCCAGATAATCATCGATACAGCGGATGATCAGCTCACTACGCCAGTTTGCGCGCTGTTGCAGCAGTTCGTCACGCGTCAGCCATTTCGCGCCGACAATACCGTCGTCCAATTGATAGTCGGGATGGTGTTTCAGCGCTTTGGCGGTGAAGCAGACGCGTTGATAGGTCACTCCGTTGCTCGGGGCGGTGTAGAGATAAATGCCTATTACGCCGGTTGGCTCGACGTCCCAGCCGGTTTCTTCGAGGGTTTCGCGTACGGCGGCCTCGATCAGGGTTTCGTCCGGGTCCAGATGACCGGCGGGCTGATTGAGCACCGTTCGTCCGTGTTTGGATTCTTCGACCATCAGGAAGCGACCGTTGTCTTCGACGATGGTGGCGACGGTGATGTGGGGTAGCCAATCCATGAAATGTCCTTAATGTTGAATTTGAAGCGCTTTCCCTGTGGGGGCAGTGTTCACATTTGAATGCTGTCAACGCTGAAAACACAAACCCCGGCGCATGGCCGGGGTTTGTGATGTTCCCTTACAACCTTAAACCAACGCAGCGATCGCGGCGTTGAAGGTTGCGCTCGGGCGCATGGCCTTGCTGATCAGCTCGGCATTGGCGTGGTAGTAACCGCCGATGTCCACTGGCTTGCCCTGAACGGCGTTGAGCTCGGCAACGATAGTTGCTTCGTTCGCGGTCAGGGTTTTGGCCAGTTCGCCAAACTGCGCTTGCAGTGCAGCGTCTTCGGTCTGGGCGGCCAGGGCCTGAGCCCAGTACAGCGCCAGGTAGAAGTGGCTGCCGCGGTTGTCGATGTTGCCGACTTTGCGCGATGGCGACTTGTTGTTGTCCAGGAACTGGCCAGTGGCCTGATCCAGGGTCTTGGCCAGCACCAGCGCTTTAGGGTTGTTGTACGTCACACCCAGATGCTCGAGGGAGGCGGCCAGGGCCAGGAACTCGCCCAGGGAATCCCAGCGCAGGAAGTTTTCTTCCAGCAGCTGTTGAACGTGCTTCGGTGCCGAACCGCCAGCGCCGGTTTCGAACAGGCCACCGCCGTTCATCAGCGGAACGATCGACAGCATCTTGGCGCTGGTGCCCAGTTCCATGATCGGGAACAGGTCAGTCAGGTAGTCGCGCAATACGTTGCCGGTCACCGAAATGGTGTCGAGGCCGGAGCGAGTGCGCTCCAGGGTGAACTTCATCGCGTCGACTGGCGACATGACGCGGATGTCCAGCCCGGAAGTGTCGTGGTCCTTCAGGTAAGCCTGAACTTTCTCGATCACTACGCCGTCGTGGGCGCGCATTGGGTCCAGCCAGAAAATCGCTGGAGTGCTGCTTGCGCGAGCGCGGTTGACGGCCAGTTTGACCCAGTCCTGGATCGGCGCGTCTTTGGTCTGGCACATGCGGAAGATGTCGCCGGCTTCAACCGACTGTTCCAGCAGCAGGGAGCCTTTGCTGTCGGTGACACGAACAACGCCGTTGGCCTTGATCTGGAACGTCTTGTCGTGCGAGCCGTACTCTTCGGCTTTTTTCGCCATCAGGCCAACGTTTGGCACGCTGCCCATGGTGGTCGGATCGAAGGCGCCGTTTGCCTTGCAGTCTTCGATCACCGCCTGGTAGATGGTGGCGTAGCAGCGATCCGGGATCACCGCCTTGGTGTCGTGCAGCTGGCCGTCGGTGCCCCACATCTTGCCGGAGTCACGGATCATCGCTGGCATCGAGGCGTCGACGATGACGTCGCTCGGCACGTGCAGGTTGGTGATGCCTTTGTCGGAGTTGACCATGGCCAACGACGGACGAACGGCGTAGACCGCCTGGATGTCCGCTTCTATCTGCGCTTGTTGCTCGGCAGGCAAGGCCTTGATGCGAGCGTACAGGTCGCCGATGCCGTTGTTCAGGTTGAAGCCGATCTGCGCCAGCACGTCAGCGTGCTTGGCCAGTGCGTCTTTATAGAACTCGGCAACGATCTGGCCGAACATGATCGGGTCGGAGACCTTCATCATGGTGGCTTTGAGGTGAACCGACAGCAGCACGCCTTTTGCCTTGGCGTCTTCGATCTCGGCGGCGATGAAGCTGCGCAGCGCGTTTTTGCTCATGACTGCGCAATCGAGGATCTCACCGGCTTGTACGGTGGTTTTTTCCTTCAGGACGGTGGTGGTGCCGTCTTGAGCGATCAGTTCGATTTTGACGGCGTCAGCGGCGTCGATCAGGGCAGCTTTTTCGCTGCCGTAGAAATCGCCGGTGCTCATGTGAGCTACGTGGGACTTGGAGTCCTTGGCCCAGGCGCCCATTTTGTGCGGGTGCTTGCGTGCGTAGTTCTTGACCGACAGCGGTGCGCGACGATCGGAGTTGCCTTCGCGCAGAACCGGGTTTACGGCGCTGCCCTTGATCTTGTCGTAGCGGGCCTTGGCTTCTTTGTCGGCGTCGCTGGTCACGGTTTCCGGGTAGTCCGGCAGTGCATAGCCCTGGGCTTGCAGCTCTTTGATCGCGGCCTGCAGTTGTGGAACCGAAGCGCTGATGTTCGGCAGCTTGATGATGTTGGCTTCAGGTGTAACGGCCAGGTCGCCCAGTTCGGCGAGGTGGTCGGCTACCGCTTTATCACCCAATTGCTCGGGGAAGCTGGCCAGAATGCGCCCTGCAAGAGAGATATCGCGGGTTTCAACGGCGATATCAGCGGAGGCGGTGAAGGCCTCTACGATAGGCAACAGTGAATAGGTGGCGAGGGCTGGGGCTTCGTCGGTGAAGGTATAGATGATCTTCGAGCGGGTGGGCATATTCGGATTAACTCTCTCTTCTTTGCTAAAGCGTGCATAGAAACTCGAGGGGCGCCGGGTAAGCGCGTTCGTTCAAAGTCATCCATGAGCCGAATGTCGAGGTTTCTTTGCGGTGATGTTGGGTGCATCGGTCGAGCGTCAAGCGGGTGGACTGCGGTAACAATCCTGCTTTTTCGGGCCCAGAGTCTCGGCTACATTTCCAGTGGCAGAGAGGTCGGCCGTCGTGACTCTGTGGTCAGCGGCGGCATTATACATAGGTAGCTGGCAATCTGCCGATGGTTCATATGCAACGATTCTCGTCCATTGGTCTAAAGGTCGCAGGCAGGCGTGGGGAGTAGCCTTGTATGGCGTGCTTGAGTTTGGCGCTTTTCCCTTTACTTTCAGGCTTGTACGTCACGAACTGTGCAGCTTCGCGGCAGATGGACGGAACATAGGGTTTGCGCGCCGATTCAACTGGGGTACGCTCGGACGAAGCCAGATGTTCAATCCAAACAATGGAGTTCAGCATGGGATACAAGAAGATTCAGGTTCCAGCCGTCGGCGAAAAAATTACCGTCAACGCGGACCATTCTCTCAATGTTCCTAACAACCCGATCATTCCCTTCATTGAAGGCGATGGTATTGGCGTTGATATCAGCCCGGTCATGATCAAGGTTGTCGATGCTGCTGTTAAGAAGGCTTACGGCGGCGAGCGCAAAATTTCCTGGATGGAAGTCTACGCCGGGGAGAAAGCGACTCAGGTTTACGATCAGGACACCTGGCTGCCTCAGGAAACCCTGGACGCGGTCAAGGATTACGTGGTTTCCATCAAGGGCCCTCTGACCACGCCGGTCGGCGGTGGCATCCGTTCCCTGAACGTGGCGCTGCGCCAGCAACTCGACCTGTATGTGTGTCTGCGTCCAGTGCGCTGGTTCGAAGGCGTGCCGAGTCCGGTCAAGAAGCCAGGCGACGTCGACATGACCATCTTCCGCGAAAACTCGGAAGACATTTATGCCGGTATCGAATGGAAGGCCGGTTCGCCGGAAGCGACCAAGGTCATCAAGTTCCTTAAAGAAGAAATGGGCGTCACCAAGATCCGTTTCGACCAGAATTGCGGTATCGGCGTCAAGCCGGTTTCCCTGGAAGGCACCAAGCGTCTGGCGCGCAAGGCCCTGCAGTATGTGGTCGACAATGACCGCGACTCGCTGACTATCGTGCACAAAGGCAACATCATGAAGTTCACCGAAGGTGCCTTCAAGGAATGGGCCTACGAAGTGGCTGCCGAAGAATTCGGCGCGACCCTGCTCGATGGCGGTCCGTGGATGCAGTTCAAAAACCCGAAAACCGGCAAGAATGTCATCGTCAAGGACGCCATCGCCGACGCCATGCTCCAGCAGATCCTGCTGCGTCCGGCCGAGTACGATGTGATCGCCACCCTAAACCTCAACGGTGACTACCTCTCCGACGCCCTGGCGGCAGAAGTGGGCGGTATCGGTATTGCGCCGGGTGCGAACCTGTCCGACACCGTGGCCATGTTCGAAGCCACCCACGGCACCGCGCCGAAGTACGCCGGCAAGGACCAGGTCAACCCGGGCTCGCTCATCCTGTCCGCAGAGATGATGCTGCGTCACATGGGCTGGACCGAGGCGGCCGATCTGATCATCAAGGGCACCAATGGCGCCATTGGTGCCAAGACCGTGACCTACGACTTCGAACGTCTGATGGACGGTGCCAAACTGGTGTCGTCTTCGGGCTTCGGTGATGCGCTGATCTCGCACATGTAAGCGAAGAACGGCTGCAATGAAACCGCCCGGCTCGAGTGATCGAGTCGGGCGGTTTTTTTATGACTGGATGCCTTGGGTGGTATGAATCAGCTCACGGCTTTGGCGTGGCTGCTGGTAGCGGCTGCTGCGGCTGCTGCGTCAATGGCCACTTTGTCCATAATTTTGACGGCATGCAGCCCCTTGGGGCCTTGAACAATATCAAAGTATACGGCTTGCCCGGCCTTGAGGGTCTTGTATCCATCCATATCAATGGCTGAGTAGTGGGCAAAGAAATCGATTTCTTTTCCGTCCTCGTCACGACCTTCCCTGGCGTCGGTATTAATGAAACCGAACCCCTTGGCATTGTTGAACCATTTCACCTTACCGACAGCCATACCCATATCCCTCTGCAACAGACTCCATCACTGGAGTATCATCCAGTTAATCCGCAGTCTAATCTTGTAAATAGATTGACTCCGCGGACCTTTTTTACCCACTGTGGGCTCTATTGGTTGTAACACCGTTTTCCCGATAGTCAAGGTGACCGGGCAGTCGGAGTTGAAATCGCTGATGGCCGCCCCCACCACTGTATTTGCACAACTGACGAACCTTTCTTTCCATGCATGCAATCAGCCAGATTCGACTAACATTCAATCAGGATCGCCCTGATTTACACGACGACGATTCCGCAGGCATTGCTGTTCAGGAGGCTAAGCCTGCTTTACAGGCGCCGCCTATGTACAAGGTGGTTTTGTTCAACGATGACTACACACCGATGGATTTCGTCGTCGAAGTGCTCGAGGTGTTTTTTAACCTGAATCGCGAGCTGGCGACCAAGGTCATGCTGGCCGTTCATACAGAAGGACGGGCAGTATGTGGAGTGTTTACCCGCGACATCGCCGAGACCAAGGCCATGCAGGTCAACCAGTACGCCAGGGAAAGCCAGCATCCGCTACTCTGTGAAATCGAGAAGGACGGTTAATCGCCGACCACTTGGGTATGAGGTGAAGCTATGTTAAACCGCGAGCTCGAAGTCACCCTCAATCTAGCCTTCAAGGAGGCTCGTTCGAAGCGTCATGAATTCATGACCGTCGAACACCTGCTGCTGGCCCTATTGGATAATGAGGCTGCCGCTACCGTTTTGCGTGCCTGCGGCGCAAACCTCGACAAACTCAAGCATGACCTGCAGGAGTTCATCGACTCCACCACGCCATTGATCCCCTTGCATGACGAGGATCGCGAAACCCAGCCAACCCTGGGCTTCCAGCGTGTACTGCAACGTGCTGTCTTTCACGTACAGAGCTCGGGCAAACGCGAAGTGACTGGCGCCAACGTGCTGGTCGCGATCTTCAGTGAGCAAGAGAGTCAGGCAGTGTTTCTGCTGAAACAGCAGAGCGTTGCGCGCATCGATGTCGTCAACTACATCGCCCATGGCATTTCCAAAGTGCCGGGGCATGGCGATCACTCTGAAGGTGAACAAGATATGCAGGACGACGAGGGCGGTGAGTCTTCTTCTTCAGGCAATCCTCTGGATGCTTATGCCAGCAACCTCAATGAACTCGCGCGCCAGGGTCGTATCGATCCATTGGTAGGCCGTGAGCTCGAAGTCGAGCGAGTCGCGCAGATCCTGGCGCGTCGTCGCAAAAACAATCCGCTGCTGGTGGGTGAGGCGGGCGTGGGTAAAACCGCGATTGCCGAAGGCCTGGCCAAACGCATTGTCGACAACCAGGTGCCGGACCTGCTGGCCAACAGCGTGGTGTATTCCCTCGATCTGGGGGCCTTGCTGGCTGGAACCAAATACCGCGGTGATTTCGAGAAGCGCTTCAAGGCGTTGCTCAATGAACTGAAAAAACGTCCGCAGGCGATCCTGTTCATCGACGAGATCCACACCATCATCGGTGCGGGCGCTGCGTCCGGTGGCGTCATGGATGCCTCGAACCTGCTCAAGCCATTGTTGTCTTCGGGCGATATTCGCTGCATCGGTTCGACCACGTTCCAGGAGTTCCGCGGGATCTTCGAGAAGGACCGTGCCTTGGCCCGGCGCTTCCAGAAGGTCGATGTGTCGGAGCCTTCGGTGGAAGACACCATCGGTATCCTGCGTGGCCTGAAAGGGCGTTTCGAGCTCCATCACAACATTGAATACAGTGATGAAGCCCTGCGCGCCGCTGCCGAACTGGCGTCGCGTTACATCAATGACCGGCACATGCCGGACAAGGCCATCGACGTCATCGACGAGGCGGGTGCCTATCAGCGTCTGCAGCCAGTCGAGAAGCGCGTGAAACGCATCGAAGTGCCTCAGGTCGAGGACATCGTTGCGAAAATCGCGCGAATTCCGCCAAAACACGTCACCAGCTCCGACAAAGAGCTGCTGCGGAACCTTGAGCGTGACCTGAAACTCACGGTATTCGGCCAGGATGCGGCGATCGACTCACTGTCGACCGCGATCAAACTGTCCCGTGCCGGCCTCAAGTCGCCTGACAAGCCCGTCGGTTCGTTCCTGTTCGCAGGCCCGACCGGCGTCGGTAAAACCGAAGCTGCGCGGCAGCTGGCCAAGGCGTTGGGGGTCGAGCTGGTTCGCTTCGACATGTCCGAGTACATGGAGCGCCATACCGTATCGCGTCTGATCGGTGCGCCTCCAGGCTATGTCGGGTTCGACCAGGGCGGTCTGCTGACCGAAGCCATCACCAAGCAGCCTCACTGCGTATTGTTGCTCGATGAAATCGAGAAGGCGCATCCGGAAGTCTTCAACCTGCTGTTGCAGGTCATGGATCACGGTACGCTGACTGATAACAACGGGCGCAAGGCAGATTTTCGTAACGTGATCGTCATCATGACGACCAACGCCGGTGCCGAGACTGCAGCGCGTGCTTCGATCGGTTTCACCTATCAGGACCACTCGTCCGATGCGATGGAAGTGATCAAGAAGAGTTTCACGCCGGAATTCCGCAACCGTCTGGACACCATTATCCAGTTTGGTCGCCTCAGTCATGAGGTCATCAAAAGTGTGGTGGACAAGTTCCTTACCGAACTTCAGGCGCAACTGGAAGACAAGCGTGTGCAGCTGGAAGTGACTGACGCTGCACGCAGCTGGCTGGCGGCGGGTGGCTACGACACGGCAATGGGCGCTCGACCAATGGCGCGCTTGATTCAGGACAAGATCAAGCGTCCGCTGGCGGAGGAGATTCTCTTTGGCGAACTGGCCGACCATGGCGGTGTGGTGCACATCGACATCAAGGACGGCGAGCTGACTTTCGAGTTCGAGACCACGGCTGAAATGGCCTGACGTTAACTGCAACAAAGCAAAAGGCGCCGAAAGGCGCCTTTTTGCTGTCTGCCAGATGTGATCGTTCCCACGCTCCGCGTGGGAATGCCTCAACGCACGCTCCGCGTTCGGCATTGCGCACAAACAAAAACGCCCGGCATAGCCGGGCGTTTTGTATTGACTTGATTAGCGAGCGCGGTAGGTGATGCGCCCTTTGCTCAAGTCATAGGGCGTCAGCTCGACGCGCACTTTGTCGCCGGTAAGAATACGAATGTAGTTCTTGCGCATCTTGCCGGAGATATGCGCGGTTACGACGTGCCCATTTTCCAACTCCACACGAAACATGGTGTTGGGCAGGGTGTCGACGACAGTGCCTTCCATTTCGAAGCTGTCTTCTTTCGACATGCAGTAAAGCCCTCGGTGTCCAATGAATGGCCCGGTGCAACTGCGCCAGGCAAAAGCGGCGTGCATTGTGCCCGAAAAGTGGGGTTTAAGCCAAGGGGTTCTAGCTCAGGATGACCCAACGTTGATTAATCAGCAGTTCGATAGGGCGATATTGGGTCTTGTAGCTCATTTTTTTGCAGTTTTTGATCCAGTAGCCGAGATAGACCGCTTCCAGCCCCAGGCGCCGGGCTTCGGCAATCTGCCAGAGAATCGCGTAACGCCCCAGGCTGCGACGCTCCTCGCCGGGCTCGTAGAAGGTGTACACCGCTGACAGGCCATTGGGCAGCAAGTCGGTGACGGCCACCGCCACCAGTCGGCCTTCGAGACGAAATTCGTAGAAGCGGGAGAACGGCAGGTCACGCACCAGGAAGGTCGAGAACTGGTCGCGACTCGGCGGATACATATCGCCGTCGGCGTGGCGCTGTTCGATGTAGCGCTGATAGAGGTCGAAATACTCCTCGCTGAACTTTGGTCGGGCCGGGCGTACCTGCAAGTCGGCATTGCGTTTGAGAATGCGTTTCTGCTGACGGTTGGGGGTAAATTGCGCCACAGGAATGCGCGCCGGTACGCACGCATTGCAATTCTGGCAATGGGGCCGGTAGAGATGATCGCCACTGCGACGAAAGCCCATTTCCGACAGATCTGCGTAGACATGCACATCCATGGGCTGACTGGGATCGAGGAACAGCGTAGTGGCCTGCTCCTCGGGCAGATAACTGCAAGAGTGGGGCTGAGTGGCATAGAACTTCAAACGCGCCAACTCGGTCATGATCAACCCTCGGGATAAACTTTTGATAAGGGGACGCTCTCAATTCGTCTCCCCGCATTAAGTGTAAGCCACACGGGCCAATGTCGCTCAGCAAACCCAGGTGGCACTACTGGGTTGATCCAGGTGCCGGGCAAGGTAGCCGGCAAACTCGGTGCGGGGAATCGCTCGGGCGCCCAGGCTGTGCAGATGATCGGTGGGCATCTGGCAATCGATCAGCACAAAACCTGAGTCTTTCAGATGTCGCACCAGCATGGCAAAGCCATATTTGGAGGCGTTGTCGGCGCGGCTGAACATCGACTCACCGAAAAACAGCTGTCCCATGGCCAGGCCGTAGAGCCCGCCGACCAGCACGCCATCGTCCCAGACCTCCACCGAATGGGCGTAGCCGCGCCTGTGCAGTTCGACGTAGGCGTCCTGCATCGCTTGGGTGATCCAGGTGCCATCGGCGTACTCGCGCGGCGCGGCGCAGGCGCTGATGACTGCGGCAAAATCCCGATCGAAGGTCACTTGATAGCGTTGTTGGCGCAGCAGTTTATTCAGGCTGCGGGAGACATGCAGTTCGTCGGGAAACAGCACCGTGCGCGGATCCGGCGACCACCAGAGAATCGGTTGGCCTTCCGAGAACCACGGAAAGCAGCCATGGCGATACGCCTGAATCAGACGGTCGGCGGACAGATCGCCGCCCGCGGCCAGCAGTCCGTTGGGGTCGCGCATGGCTTTTTCCAGCGGCGGAAAAGTCAGGGTATTGCGTTGTAACCAAGTCAGCATGGCATCCGGGCTTGCAGAAGGGGAGGGCGGTGGCGGGCCGATAAACCCGCCAGATAGAAGGTTAACCGTCAAACGCCGGGAATGTCATCGAGATACTTCTCGGCATCCAGCGCAGCCATGCAACCGGCTCCGGCAGAGGTCACTGCCTGGCGGTAAACGTGGTCGGCCACGTCGCCGGCGGCGAATACACCCTGGATGGCGGTGGCGGTGGCGTCGCCTTCGCTGCCGCCCTTGACCAGCAGGTAGCCGTTGCGCATCTGCAGCTGGCCCTGGAACAGGTCGGTGTTGGGTTTGTGGCCGATGGCGATGAACACGCCGGCCAGCGACAGTTCAGCGGTTTCGCCGGTATGGCTGTGACGCAGGCGGGCGCCGGTCACGCCGCTGGCGTCACCGAGTATTTCGTCCAGGTTCTGGTTCCAGTGCAGGCGGATATTGCCGTTGGCGGCTTTTTCGAAGAGCTTGTCCTGCAGGATCTTCTCCGAACGCAGTTTGTCGCGACGGTGAATCAGATGAACCTCCTTGGCGATGTTCGACAGGTACAGGGCTTCTTCCACAGCGGTGTTGCCGCCGCCGACCACTGCGACCACCTGGTTGCGATAGAAGAAACCATCGCAGGTGGCGCAGGCCGAAACCCCTTTGCCGGCAAAGGCTTCTTCCGATGGCAGCCCCAGGTATTGGGCCGAAGCGCCGGTGGCGATAATCAGCGCATCGCAGGTGTAGGTGCCGCTGTCGCCGATGAGCTCGAACGGGCGCTGTTGCAACTTGGCGGTATGGATGTGGTCGTAAACGATCTCGGTGTCGAAGCGTTCGGCGTGTTTCTGCATGCGTTCCATCAGCACCGGGCCAGTCAGGCCTTCGACGTCGCCGGGCCAGTTGTCGACTTCGACGGTGGTGGTCAGCTGGCCACCGGCCTGTATGCCGGTAATGACAACGGGTTTGAGGTTGGCGCGAGCGGCATAAACGGCTGCGCTGTAACCGGCAGGGCCGGAACCCAGAATGATCAGGCGGGAATGCTTCGCTTCACTCATAAAAACACCTCATAAGCCTTTGTCACAAAAGAGAATGCATGCTCAAATTGGACGGCGCGTATTGTGCTGTTGGCTATGCTGGAGCCAAGGGTCTCAAGCATGGCATTGGGCGAACAAACCCGTACAATGCCCGCTTGTAACAGTGTTTGTATCAAAAAAGCGCTGCGTACCGTATTTCGAAAAACCGGGGCACAGTGTTAAAAGTAGTCTCGGTTGGGACTGTTAACTTTTTTACCTGCCTGGATTGGGCAGTTTTTATAGTCATTCAACAGATGGACGCGCCAAGGGCGCAGGAAAAGAAGCGTTTTGAAGAAATCCACCGCAGCACCTAAAACAGTCGTTCCGCTCTGGCGCCAGCAATTGCACTACCGGCTCAAGGAAGGTGCATTGATCGCCATCGGCGCCTTGTGCCTGTTCCTGATGATGGCCTTGTTGACCTATGGCAAGGACGATCCGGGCTGGAGCCATAACAGCAAGATCGACGACGTACAGAACTTCGGCGGGCCTGCCGGCTCTTACAGCGCCGACATCCTGTTCATGGTCCTGGGTTACTTCGCCTACATTTTCCCGCTATTGCTGGCGATCAAGGCCTATCAGATCTTCCGTCAGCGCCACGAGCCATGGCAGTGGAGCGGCTGGCTGTTTTCCTGGCGCCTGATCGGCCTGGTGTTTCTGGTGCTGTCGGGCGCGGCGCTGGCTCATATCCATTTCCATGCGGCGACCGGTCTGCCGGCCGGCGCGGGCGGCGCTTTGGGTGAAAGCCTCGGCGATCTGGCGAAGAATGCCCTGAATATTCAGGGCAGCACGCTGCTGTTCATTGCGCTGTTCCTGTTCGGCCTGACGGTATTCACCGACCTGTCATGGTTCAAGGTGATGGACGTCACCGGCAAGATCACCCTCGATTTGTTCGAATTGTTTCAGGGCGCGGCCAATCGCTGGTGGGCAGCCCGTACCGAACGCAAGCAATTGGTCGCCCAGCTGCGTGAAGTCGACGATCGCGTGCACGACGTGGTTGCGCCGACGGTCACCGACAAACGTGAGCAGGCCAAGGTCAAGGAACGCCTGATCGAGCGCGAGCAGGCCCTGAGCAAGCACATGTCCGAGCGTGAAAAGCAGGTGCCGCCGGTGATTGCTCCCGCACCGCCGAAGCCGGCCGCTCCGAGCAAGCGCGTGGAAAAAGAGAAACAAGCGCCGTTGTTCGTCGACAGCGCCGTGGAAGGCACCTTGCCGCCGATTTCAATTCTCGACCCGGCGGAAAAGAAACAACTCAATTATTCGCCTGAATCCCTGGCGGCCGTCGGCCACTTGCTGGAAATCAAGCTCAAGGAATTCGGCGTCGAAGTCTCGGTAGACTCGATTCACCCGGGCCCGGTCATCACCCGTTACGAAATCCAGCCTGCCGCCGGGGTGAAAGTCAGCCGCATTGCCAACCTGGCGAAAGACCTGGCCCGTTCCCTGGCCGTGACCAGCGTGCGCGTGGTGGAAGTGATTCCGGGCAAGACCACGGTCGGTATCGAGATCCCTAACGAAGACCGGCAGATCGTGCGGTTCTCCGAGGTCTTGTCGACCCCCGAGTACGATAACTTCAAGTCTCCGGTCACCTTGGCCCTGGGTCACGACATCGGCGGCAAACCGGTCATCACTGACCTGGCGAAAATGCCCCACTTGCTGGTGGCCGGTACGACCGGTTCCGGTAAGTCGGTGGGTGTGAACGCGATGATCCTGTCGATTCTGTTCAAGTCGGGCCCTGAAGACGCCAAGCTGATCATGATCGACCCGAAAATGCTTGAGCTGTCGATCTACGAAGGCATCCCGCACCTGCTGTGCCCGGTGGTCACCGACATGAAGGATGCCGCCAACGCCTTGCGCTGGAGCGTCGCCGAAATGGAGCGGCGCTACAAACTGATGGCGAAGATGGGCGTGCGTAACCTGTCGGGCTTCAACGCCAAGGTCAAGGAAGCCCAGGACGCTGGCGAGCCGTTGAGCGATCCGCTGTACAAGCGCGAAAGCATCCACGACGAGGCACCGCTGCTGCAGAAGCTGCCGACCATCGTCGTGGTGGTCGACGAATTCGCCGACATGATGATGATCGTCGGCAAGAAGGTTGAAGAGCTGATCGCGCGTATCGCGCAGAAGGCGCGTGCGGCGGGCATCCACTTGATCCTCGCGACCCAGCGTCCGTCGGTGGATGTGATCACCGGTCTGATCAAGGCGAACATCCCGACCCGTATGGCGTTCCAGGTATCGAGCAAGATCGATTCGCGGACCATCATCGACCAGGGCGGCGCCGAACAACTGCTGGGCCACGGTGATATGTTGTACATGCCGCCGGGCACCAGCCTGCCGATTCGTGTTCACGGCGCATTCGTGTCCGATGACGAGGTGCACCGGGTGGTTGAAGCCTGGAAGTTGCGCGGCGCGCCGGAATACAACGATGACATTCTCGCCGGTGTCGAAGAGGCTGGTAGCGGCTTTGAAAACGGCGGCGGTGGCGGTGAAGATGATGCCGAAACCGACGCGCTCTACGACGAAGCGGTGCAGTTCGTCCTGGAAAGCCGTCGCGCATCCATCTCCGCGGTTCAGCGCAAGCTGAAAATCGGCTACAACCGCGCGGCGCGCATGATCGAAGCCATGGAAATGGCCGGGGTCGTAACGTCCATGAACACCAACGGTTCGCGTGAAGTCCTGGCCCCTGGCCCGGTGCGCGACTGATCCGGTATTGAAAGGGGCGGCGTCTTGAGGCGCCGCCCGCACTCCCACGAATGTTTATGAGGACTCCCATGCGTCTTATCCGCATGTTGCTGCTGCCGGTACTGGCTTTGACCACGCTCTCGGCCCACGCCGACGACAAGGACGTGGCGCGTCTGACTCAACTGCTGGAAAAATCCCAGACCCTGACCGCGCACTTCTCTCAGCTGACCCTCGACGGCAGCGGCACCCAGTTACAAGAAACTGCGGGTGAAATGTCCTTGCAGCGCCCGGGCCTGTTCTACTGGCACACCAACGCGCCGGCCGAGCAAACCATGGTATCGGACGGTAAGAAAGTGACCCTGTGGGACCCGGATCTGGAACAGGCCACCATCAAGACTCTTGATCAGCGTCTGACCCAGACCCCGGCGTTGCTGCTGTCCGGTGACGTGTCCAAGATCAGCCAGAGCTTCGACATCAGCGCCAAGGAAGCCGGCGGCGTGATCGACTTCACCCTGAAGCCGAAAACCAAGGACACCCTGTTCGACAGCCTGCGCCTATCGTTCCGCAATGGTCTGGTCAATGATATGCAGATGATCGACAGCGTCGGCCAGCGCACCAACATCCTGTTCACCGGTGTGAAGGCCAACGAGCCAATCCCGGCCTCCAAATTCAAGTTCGACATTCCCAAGGGTGCCGATGTGATCCAGGAGTAAACCTGTAGAAGCGGGCTTGTGTGGTGTTCGCCAAACTTGAGAATTGACTCGAGGTTTTAAAAGTACGTGATGGACCTGTTTCGCAGCGCCCCGATTGCTCAGCCTCTGGCCGCTCGTTTGCGTGCGGCCAATCTGGACGAGTACGTCGGTCAGGAACACGTGCTCGCTCGGGGCAAGCCTTTGCGCGAAGCCCTGGAGCAGGGAGCCCTGCACTCGATGATTTTCTGGGGGCCACCGGGCGTGGGTAAAACCACCCTGGCGCGGCTGCTGGCGGAAGTCTCGGATGCGCACTTCGAAACGGTTTCGGCGGTACTGGCCGGCGTAAAGGAAATCCGCCAAGCGGTGGAAGTCGCCAAGCAGCAGGCCGGGCAGTACGGTAAGCGCACCATCCTGTTCGTCGACGAAGTGCATCGCTTCAACAAGTCCCAGCAGGATGCGTTCCTGCCGTACGTTGAAGACGGCACGCTGATTTTCATCGGCGCGACCACGGAAAACCCCTCGTTCGAACTCAACAACGCGCTGCTGTCCCGGGCGCGTGTCTATGTGCTCAAAAGCCTCGACGAAGCCGCCCTGCGCAAGCTGGTGCATCGCGCGCTGACCGAAGAGCGCGGGCTGGGCAAGCGGCAACTGACCCTCAGCGACGAGGGCTTCCAGATGCTGCTGTCCGCCGCCGATGGCGATGGCCGGCGTCTGCTCAACCTGTTGGAAAATGCCTCGGACCTGGCCGAAGACCACAGCGAAATCGGCGTCGACCTGCTGCAAAGCCTGCTCGGCGACACCCGTCGACGTTTCGACAAGGGCGGCGAAGCCTTCTACGACCAGATATCCGCGCTGCATAAATCGGTACGCGGTTCCAACCCCGATGGCGCGCTGTACTGGTTCGCGCGAATGATCGACGGCGGCTGCGACCCGCTGTACCTGGCCCGACGCGTGGTGCGCATGGCCAGCGAAGACATCGGCAATGCCGACCCCCGCGCCCTGAGCCTATGCCTGGCGGCGTGGGAAGTGCAGGAGCGCCTCGGTAGCCCCGAAGGCGAACTGGCGGTGGCCCAAGCCATTACCTATCTGGCTTGCGCGCCAAAAAGCAACGCGGTGTACATGGGCTTCAAGGCCGCGATGCGCAGCGCTACCGAACACGGTTCGCTGGAAGTGCCGCTGCACCTGCGCAATGCGCCGACCAAGTTGATGAAGCAATTGGGTTATGGCGATGAATATCGTTACGCCCACGATGAACCGGATGCCTACGCCGCTGGCGAAGATTACTTCCCGGATGAGTTGGAGCCACAACGGTTCTATCAACCCGTGCCTCGCGGCCTGGAGCTGAAGATCGGCGAAAAGCTCAACCACCTCGCGCAGCTTGACCGTCTAAGCCCCCGACAGCGGAGAAAATAGTGATTCCCTTGATCGTTGCGGTTTCTGTCGGCGGTGTCGCCGGTACGCTGTTGCGCTTCGCCACCGGTAACTGGATCAACGCGAATTGGCCGCGGCACTTCTATACCGCGACGCTGGCCGTTAATATCGTGGGCTGTTTGCTGATCGGCGTTCTATACGGCCTGTTTTTGATTCGCCCGGAGGTATCGTTTGCGGTACGCGCCGGGTTGATCGTTGGCTTCCTCGGGGGGCTGACGACTTTTTCATCCTTTTCACTGGATACGGTGCGCCTGCTGGAAACCGGGCAAGTGCCGCTGGCCTTGGGCTATGCGGCCATCAGCGTATTCGGCGGGCTGCTCGCCACCTGGGCTGGCCTGTCCTTGACCAAACTTTGATAACGAGAAACCGACATGCTCGATTCCAAACTGTTACGTAGCAACCTTCAGGACGTAGCGGACCGCCTGGCATCCCGTGGCTTTGCCCTGGATGTTGCGCGCATCGAAGCGCTGGAAGAACAGCGCAAGACCGTCCAGACCCGCACCGAAGCTCTGCAGGCTGAACGTAACGCGCGCTCCAAATCCATCGGCCAGGCCAAGCAGCGCGGCGAAGACATCGCGCCGCTGATGGCGGATGTCGAGCGTATGGCGGGCGAGTTGAGCGCCGGTAAAGTCGAGCTGGACGCGATCCAGACCGAGCTGGATTCGATCCTGCTGGGCATTCCGAACCTGCCGCACGAATCGGTGCCGGTTGGCGATGACGAAGAAGGCAACGTTGAAGTGCGCCGTTGGGGCACGCCGAAGGCTTTCGACTTCCCGGTTCAGGACCACGTGGCCCTGGGCGAGAAGTTCGGCTGGCTGGACTTCGAAACCGCCGCCAAGCTGTCCGGCGCCCGTTTCGCCCTGCTGCGCGGCCCGATTGCTCGCCTGCACCGTGCCCTGGCGCAGTTCATGATCAACCTGCACATCAACGAACACGGTTACGAAGAGGCTTACACGCCTTATCTGGTACAAGCGCCAGCCCTGCAGGGCACCGGTCAGTTGCCGAAATTCGAAGAAGACCTGTTCAAGATCAGCCGCGACGGCGAAGCCGATCTGTACCTGATCCCGACCGCTGAAGTGTCGCTGACCAACATCGTGGCCGGCGAAATCGTCGATTCGAAACTGCTGCCGATCAAGTTCGTGGCACACACGCCGTGCTTCCGCAGCGAGGCTGGCGCGTCGGGTCGCGACACCCGCGGGATGATCCGTCAGCACCAGTTCGACAAAGTCGAGATGGTCCAGATCGTTGAGCCGTCGACCTCGATGCAAGCGCTGGAAAACCTGACCGCCAACGCCGAGAAAGTCCTGCAACTGCTGGAGCTGCCATACCGCACCCTGGCGCTGTGCACCGGCGACATGGGCTTCAGCGCGGTCAAGACCTACGACCTGGAAGTGTGGATTCCGAGCCAGGACAAGTACCGCGAGATTTCGTCGTGCTCCAACTGTGGCGACTTCCAGGCGCGCCGTATGCAAGCGCGTTTCCGCAACCCGGAAACCGGCAAGCCTGAACTGGTGCACACCCTGAACGGTTCCGGCCTGGCGGTCGGTCGTACCCTGGTGGCGGTACTCGAGAACTATCAGCAGGCCGACGGTTCGATCCGTGTGCCTGAAGTGCTCAAGCCTTACATGGGTGGCCTTGAGGTCATCGGCTAAATGGACTATCTGCCGCTGTTCCATAACCTTCGCGGCAGTCGTGTGTTGGTCGTCGGCGGGGGGGAGATTGCCTTGCGCAAATCCCGCCTGCTGGCCGAAGCCGGTGCGCTGCTGCGGGTGGTCGCACCTGAAATCGAACCGCAGTTGCGTGAGCTGGTAGCCGGCAGCGGTGGCGAGTGCCTGGTGCGTGGCTACGTCGAGGCGGATCTGGACGGTTGCGGGCTGATCATCGCCGCCACCGACGACGAACCGCTGAACGCGCAAGTCTCCGCCGATGCCCATCGGCGTTGTGTGCCGGTCAACGTGGTGGACGCGCCGGCCTTGTGCAGCGTGATCTTCCCGGCGATTGTCGACCGTTCGCCGCTGATCATTGCCGTGTCCAGTGGCGGTGATGCACCGGTGCTGGCGCGGTTGATTCGCGCCAAGCTGGAAACCTGGATTCCTTCCACTTACGGACAACTGGCCGGTCTGGCGGCGCGTTTCCGCAACCAGGTCAAAGGCCTGTTTCCGGACGTGCAGCAGCGTCGGGCGTTCTGGGAGGATGTGTTCCAGGGACCGATTGCCGACCGGCAACTGGCCGGGCAGGGCGCCGAGGCCGAGCGCTTGATGCTGGCCAAAATCAATGGCGAAGCCCCTGTAGCCACTGGCGAGGTTTATCTGGTGGGCGCCGGGCCGGGTGATCCCGACCTGTTGACCTTCCGCGCCTTGCGCCTGATGCAGCAAGCCGACGTGGTGTTGTATGACCGTCTGGTGGCGCCGGCGATTCTGGATTTGTGCCGTCGCGATGCCGAGCGGGTCTACGTCGGCAAGCGCCGCGCCGATCACGCCGTGCCTCAGGAACAGATCAACCAGCATCTGGTGGATCTGGCCAAGGCCGGCAAGCGCGTGGTGCGCTTGAAGGGTGGCGATCCGTTCATTTTCGGGCGTGGCGGCGAAGAGATCGAAGAACTGGCGGCCCATGGCATCCCGTTCCAGGTCGTGCCGGGCATTACCGCTGCCAGCGGTTGCGCGGCGTATGCCGGGATTCCGCTGACTCACCGCGATTACGCGCAGTCAGTGCGGTTTGTCACCGGGCACCTCAAGGACGGTTCCACCGATTTGCCGTGGGCCGACCTGGTCGCGCCGGCGCAAACCCTGGTGTTTTACATGGGGCTGGTGGGCTTGCCGATCATCTGCGAGCAGTTGATCAAGCACGGTCGCGCGGCCGATACCCCGGCGGCGTTGATCCAGCAGGGCACCACGGTCAATCAGCGGGTATTTACCGGCACTCTGGCCGACCTGCCACGGCTAGTGGCGGAGCATGAAGTGCATGCGCCGACACTGGTGATCGTCGGGGAAGTGGTGCAACTGCGCGAGAAACTGGCGTGGTTCGAAGGGGCTCAAGCGCAGGTCTGATTTCTGTGTTGTCTGTGTGATCGTTCCCACGCTCCGCGTGGGAACGCCGCCAGGGACGCTCCGCGTTCCGTTTCGGATGTGACGCAGAGCGTCACGGGATACATTCCCACGCAGAGTGGGAACGATCAACCTCAGGCCTTGCGCCAAACCTCTTTCCCACTCAACCGCCCCCGATCATGCGCCCCGGTGAAATCCTGCGCCGGCCCTTTAGGCACAATCCCGGTCGGATTGATGGTTTTGTGGCTGCCATAGTAGTGGTTCTTGATGTGGGTGAAATCCACCGTCTCGGCAATCCCGGGCCACTGATAAATCTCCCGTAACCAGTTCGACAGGTTCGGATAATCGGCAATCCGCCGCAGATTGCATTTGAAGTGGCCGTGATACACCGCATCAAAACGAATCAGCGTGGTGAACAGGCGAATATCCGCTTCGGTCAGGTATTCACCCGTCAGGTAACGATTCGCTCCCAGCAGTTGCTCCAACCGATCCAGCTCAGCAAACAACTCATCGAACGCTTCTTCGTAAGCCTGCTGCGAGGTGGCAAACCCGGCGCGATAGACGCCGTTGTTCACTGCTGGATATATCCGCTCGTTCAGGGCGTCGATTTCGTTGCGCAGCGGAGCGGGGTAGAAATCCAGGTCATTGCCGGTCAAGTCATCGAATGCGCTGTTGAACATGCGGATGATCTCCGCCGATTCATTGCTGACGATGCGGTTGGTCTGTTTATCCCACAGCACCGGCACGGTGACGCGGCCGGTGTAGTCGGCGGTATCGGCGGTGTAGCGCTGGTGCATGAAATTGAAATGATCGAGCTTGTCGCCAGTCGACCCGAGCCCTTTATCGAAGGTCCAGCCGTTTTCCAGCATCAACCAGCTGACCACCGACACGTCGATCAGGCTTTCAAGGCCTTTGAGTTTACGCAGGATCAGCGTGCGATGGGCCCAAGGGCAGGCGAGGGACACATAGAGGTGATAGCGACCGGCCTCGGCGGCAAAACCACCGACGCCACTCGGGCCTGGCTTGCCATCGGCGGTCAGCCAGTTGCGACGCTGCGCCTGTTCACGCTGGAACGCGCCATCCTTGCTGCTTTGGTACCACTGATCCTGCCAGCGACCTTCGACTAACAAACCCATGTGCCTGACTCCTCAACCTATAAACGTTGGAGAGGAGTCTATGCGCATAGGTTCGAACAAAAAGCGCAAAGGTTGGACTGTTATGATCGATTAAATCGATCGGTCCCGGGTGTCCCAATATTGCTGGGCGGTTTCGAAGGCTTGTTCGCGAGGCTGGCCGAGGCCGCGCAAGGCCAGGGCCATGGTCGAGATCAGCGCCATTTGCGGGTAGCTGTCGACCACGTCGCCACGCCATACGGCTTTCAAGTGCTCCGGATCCAGGCTCGCCGGTTTGACGTGGCGCTGGCTCGACAGCTGCGGCCATTCTTCATCCCAACTTTCGCCGCCGGTGGTGCCATACAGGTGACTGTCGGCGTCCGGGTTGATCTCAATTTCGCCGCCATCGCCCTTGACGACGATTGCCGTGTCCCCGAGCAGACCGCTGGCATCGCGATGCACCGCTTGGTAGCCGGGGTGGAAAATGCTTTGCAGGCCGCAACGGGCGCCCAGCGGGTTGAGAATCCGCGCCAGGGAATGGATCGGCGAGCGCAGGCCCAGGGTGTTGCGCAAGTCGATCATTCGCTGAAGTTGCGGGGCCCAGTCCACCAATGGCATGAACGCCAGACCGCCCTGATCGAGTGCCGCACCGACCTGCTGCCAGTTGCGGCACAACGGTATGTTCAGCGTCTCGAGCAGTTGCTCGCTGTACAGCCGCCCCGCCGTGTGTGCGCCGCCGCCGTGCATGAAGATGCGCACGCCGTTCTGCGCCAGGCACTTGGCCGCCAGCAGATACCACGGCAAATGCCGCTTCTTGCCTGCGTACGTCGGCCAGTCCAGATCGACCGTCAGCGCCGGGGGACTCAGGCGTTCACGCAAGGCTTCGGTGAACCCGGCCATTTCCTCGGCGCTCTCTTCCTTGTGTCGCAACAGCATCAGGAACGCGCCGAGCTGGGTGTCCTCGACCTTGTCGTCGAGCACCATGCCCATGGCTTCGCGGGCTTCGGCCCGGGTCAGATCGCGGGCGCCGCGTTTGCCTTTGCCAAGGATCCGCACGAATTGGGCGAACGGGTGCTCGGCGGGCGTTTCGAGGGTCAGCGCTGGATAGTCGGTCATAAGCAATTCGTCGGTTTGGGCAGGCCCGCCAGTTTCGCGGCGAGTTTGGCAGGGGTGCCTTTGAACAGTCGGTTCAGGTGCAGGCTGTTGCCCTTGTCGGGGCCGAGCTTCAATGCGGTGTACTTGATCAGCGGGCGGGTGGCCGGGGACAACTGGAATTCGTCGTAGAAACTGCGCAGCAGTTCGAGGATTTCCCAATGTTCCGGGCTCAACTCGATGTCTTCGGCGGCGGCGAGGGCGGTGGCCACCTCGGTAGACCAGTCGTTCAGTTCCACCAGGAAACCGTCCTTGTCCAGTTCAATGGCGCGGGCGCCAACGGTCAGGGATTTCATAGCCAACTGTTGACCTTGTCATAGTGAATCGACAGTTCGACGAAGGCCGGGTAGTCAATGGCACTGGCCCAGTCCGGAACCTGCAGAGCACGGGCCTGTGCGTCTTCGGCCAGTACGAACAGTTTCAGGTTGCGAGCATGCAAAGAGCTGAATGGCGCGGTGCCTGGCTGCAAGGCATAGGCCGCGTCGCCACTCAGCAGCAGCGCATCGTTGGGGCCGATCACGCGCAGGCAACTGCTCAGGCGCTCGTCGCCGAAAGGGGAATGAGACAACACATGCAAAGTCGACATCAGAGGGTGATCACCTGGTCGTAACGGTCAATAAGGGCGGTGATGTCCTGGGCGCTCAGTACCCGGGCTTCTTCAAGCGACAGACCTTTGGGGTCCAGGCCTCGGGCCGCTACGCTGTCAGCGCACACGAACAGGTCTTCGACGCCAAACATCGGCAAGGCTTGCAGGTTGGCGCTCAGGTCTTTCTGCTGCAACGCCTTGGCGTCCTGTTTCGCAGCGAGCTGGAACACGCCGTCATCAAGAAACAGCAGCCCGATCGGCAGATCGAAGGCGCCGCCGGCCAATACAATGTCCAGCGCTTCCCGCGCATTCGGCCCGGACCACGGCGCCTGACGGCTGATAATCAGCAAGGATTTAGCCATCTCACGCGCCTCCGAAACAGATCAGGCGGTCGGCGTCCTGCACCGCGTCATGCAACTGGCCAAGGCCGGACAATTCCCACGGCGCACCCACGGCGACCGCTTCACGCTGATAGCGCTGGGCTTCTTCCTCGTTCAGCACGCCACGACGCAGGGCGGCGGCGATGCAGATCACGCCATCGAGTTGATGTTCGGTGACAAAGGTGCGCCATTGCTTGGGCAAGTCCTGCTCATCCTGAGGCGTGACCACACTGCCGGACGCGTTGTAGACGCCATCCTGATAGAAAAACAGCCGGACAATCTCATGCCCGCCGGCCAGCGCGGCCTGGGCGAACAACAAGGCACGGCGCGAGGAGGGCGCATGGGCGGCGGAAAACAGCGCAATGGCGAATTTCATGACGGACTCGATCAGCAAAACTGCGGCCATGATAAAGCTTTATCGGCAGGGCGGCGAAGGGCGTTTACTCGCAGACCGAGTCGCTGCCATCGCGAGGATTATTTGGTTAGCCCATACAACTCGCAATACTCAAGCCAGTTCATGCCGGCCATCTCTGCAACTTCCTTGTGCACTTCCATGCGTTGGGCCTGATATTCCTCGGGCGTGGCGGTGGTCAGTTGCAGTGTCAGCTCCCAGGCAAACAAACCCAGGCGCTCGGCCTCGGCTTCGAACGCTTCATGCAAGCGTTCGTCGCGGTACTGCGCCATCGTCTCGCCTTTGGCCTGGGCGAGCAGGGGATTGAGATTGTCGAGCTCAAGACGCAGCTCAGGGCGTTCATCGAGAAACTTCCTCAGCGCCTGTTCGTGTTGCTGTTCGGTTGCCGCCATGGTCACTCCTTGAGGGGATTACGAAGACTGCTTTTTGCTCGCTTTGGCAGCCGCAGCCAGACACTCAAGGGCAAACTGCTCGGTGTAGGTCATCTGGATCGGCGTGGTTTCGCCTTTGACGGTTCTTTCGCCGTCGAGAATGTAACGAATCCGCTTGTCGGTGACGCCAATTCGCTTGGCGATCCAGGCCGGCGTCTGGCCGATCTGGCTGATCAGTTTGTCGGCGTAGTCGGTGGAGGGTTTGTAGAACTCGGCGTTGGGTGTCATGGCTTTCCTGAAAAATGGGTGATGCGAGGCTATCGGCGCGACAGGGTGCGCGAATCGTTGCGCGGTGTCGCGGTATAAATGAAGTAAAGCAGAACGATACGCCGCGCCGCGGTGGTACAGTCCGCTTTTTCCTTATGAGCGAACGCAATGCGAATTCTGATGGTGGCGCTGGCCGCAACCTTGCTGGCGGGCTGCGCCGGATCGGCGATGAACGACGCCCGCACCAAAACCCCGTACAAAACCCTGACCTCGGACAAACCGGAAAAAGTCGTCGCCCAGTGCGTGCAGTTTGCCTGGCAGGACGAGGCGGTGTTCGGCGTCGATGCCGGTGCGTATTTGCAGCCGGGCAAGAAGGGCGGATCGACGGTCTACACCCGTTCGGCCGAGTCTTTCGTGGACGTGACCACCGACGCCTCGGGTACAGCATTGAGCTACTACGCGCAGCACGACGATTTTGTCGCCAAGCGCCGATTGGCGGCGTTGGCGACCTGTTTGTAAGCAAGATCGAAGATCCAGAAAAGATCGCAGCCTCGTTTCACTCGACAGAGTGAAACGAGGCTGCGATCTTTTGAAGGCAACACAAAAACCGAAGCTTACAAATCCATCAAACGCTTCTGAAAAAAGAAGCGCTTGTGGCCCGGCGGATAATCGGCAATGTGCCCCAACTCGCTGTAGCCGTGCTTCTTGTAAAACTCCGGCGCCTGGAAGTCGAAGGTGTCCAGCCAGATCCCCACGCATTTCTTTTCCCGCGCCAGGTCTTCGGCCATCTGCATCAGTTTCGAGCCCATCCCTTGTCCCCGGGCCAGCTCCGGCACCGACAACAACTCAATGAAAAACCATTGGTAAAACACCCGGCCATAAAGCCCGCCGAGAATCTCGTCGCTGTCATTGCGTACCAGCAAAGCAATCTGCTCCGACACCGTGGCCCCGGCCTTTGCGGCGTTGTAGGCGCGCAGTGGTGTGAGGATTGCTTCGCGCTCCTCCGCAGTGGCATTTTTCGACAATTCGATTCGCAGAGTCATAGGCAACACATCCTTATGGCAGTGAACACGGAGCCTATCCCGGTTGCGGCGATTGTTCTATCCCCCCCGAAGCCCAAGGAACCCCCGGGGCTCCGGGAATGTCTAGCGTGAACAGCATCGTTGTTGAAAGCAGTCATTGAGGGCAGCCCGTGAACATTTTTGAAGCCTTGCGCGAAAGCCACGACCGTCAGCGCCGCTATGCCGATGCAGTGATTCAAACCAGTGGCGACACCCCGGAACGGGTCGAGGCTTACAAACGGCTCAAATCCGAGCTTCAGGCCCACGCAACCGCTGAAGAACGCCATTTCTACATCCCGCTGATGGAGTTCGACAACGGCGTGGATCTTGGCCGCCACGCTATCTCCGAACACCACGAAATGGACGAGATGATGGAAACGCTGGATGCCACCCAAATGTCCAGTCCGTCCTGGTTGGCAACGGCGAAAAAACTCTCGGAGAAGGTCCATCACCACCTCAAAGAGGAGGAGCAGAAGTTCTTTCAGATGGCCGGCAAGTTACTCGACGACCAACAGAAAGAAACCCTCGCCGGGGAGTATCAGAAAGAATACAAGGCGCAACTTTCCTGAGGATGAAAGCTCCGCAATGCGGTTCACTCAAGAGAGTCTTGAGTCAGTAAGAACTTGTGGCGAGGGAGCCAACACACCTTGCCGGCAAGGTGAAATGATTTGAACCCAATGCGCTCCTTGTAGAGAATCGCCATCTTTGCCTCGAAAGGATGCGCGCGATGAAGTTCGAAGGGACTTTCCAATACATGGGCACTCACGGGATCGTCTTCAACGTCTCGCAGATCACCCTCACCGACAGCGAGCGCGGACGCCTGCGCGAGCTGCATTTTGGCGAGGCGAAAAGCGCCCACTATGAGGTCAACAGCAAGGTTGTCGAGGTGTACGACAAGATGCAGGCCAAGAGCCTGCCGTGCGTGATGATGATCGGCATCTCCAAGCCGCTGACCCGGCAACAGGGCGATGCCCTCAATGCCCAACGCACCAAGGTCGCCAACCTGGCCGCCTCCGCCTTCGGTGGCGCTGCCGGTACTGTGGGCGGTTTAGCCGGACCTGCAGGCAGTGTCACCGCAGGTACTGTTGTAACTGCGGGTGTGCGCTCGTACGTCAATGACGCTCTGCCCACCTACCATGCTGGCGACGTAATCGTCAGCATCCAGGCGCAGGTCAATGGTGGGATTGGCCCACAGCGCTCTTCCGAATCCCTGATCATCAAGACCTGAGTGGGGCTGCACATGTCCGAAATTACCCAGACGGTCATCGTCGTGGCGCTGGCCTTTCTACTTGATCGGTTTCTTAAGCCGTACCCGCTGCGCAAGTGGCTAGGGGTGACGCTGGTGGTGGCAGGCGCAATCGGCTGCGTTGCAGTGAGCCAGACCCAGTTGCTGGGCTTTGACTTGGGATTGATGTCGGTCCTTGCCGTGCCGGTGGGCGCGGGGCTGTTCGTGACCAGGCGGCGGTTCGAGCAGATTGGCTGAAGGTCAGGAAGGTGTGTTGACCGGACGGATACCTTGCTCCCGCTTGAGTGCGTAGCGCTCACAAAAATCGCAATGGTTGTCAGATTTTTGGGGCCGCTACGCAGCCCAGCGGGAGCAAGCTCCCTCGCCACAGGTTTCTCCGGCTCAAGGTTCTCTTGAGTGCACAGCATTACGACAGTCGCCGGTTTTTTCTGTTTTCGCCTAACATGGACGCTTTCTGACGAACATAAGGATGGATTGTCATGTCGAACACAGCCGAGCGGGTCAACATCATCGAGTCCCAGGTGCTGTCCCACGACTGGTATCTGCTGAAGAAAATCACGTTTGATTACTTGCGCAACAACGGCGACTGGCAGCGCCAGAGCCGCGAGGTCTACGACCGTGGCAACGGCGCGGCGATTCTGCTGTTCAACCGCGAGAAGAAAACCGTCGTGCTGACTCGCCAGTTCCGGTTGCCGGTGTTCGTCAACGGCCATGATGGTTTGTTGATTGAAGTGGCGGCGGGGCTGCTGGAAGGCGCTGCGCCTGAAGAGCGCATTCGCGCTGAAGCTGAGGAAGAAACCGGCTATCGCGTCCACCATGTGCAGAAGGTGTTCGAGTCCTACATGAGCCCCGGTTCGGTCACGGAGAAACTGCATTTCTTTATTGCCGAGTACGACGCCTCTTCGAAAGTCAGCGAGGGCGGTGGGCTGGAAGACGAAACCGAAGAACTGGAAGTGCTGGAGTGGAAATTCGACGACGCCCTTGAGGCGTTTTATCGCGGGGAGATCTGCGATGCCAAGACCATCATGCTGCTGCAGTATGCGGCGATGAAGGACATTTTCGGACCGGTCTGAGTCGGCGGGGTGTGCCTGGATCGAGAGAGCGTTCAGGCACAATGGTCGAGCGTTTCGGCACAGTAATCAGCCTTTGCTCTCTCTAGACTCGTGCTTCACGCCAAGACACCGATGAGGTCACGATGAACATCCGAATTATCCTATCCGCATTGTCCATGGGGGTCGTCCTCACTGGGCACGCAGCCGACTTCTCGCTGACAAGCCAGGATATTGCTGAAAATCGCCCGCTGACCAGTCGCGAGGTATTCCAGGGTTTCGGTTGTGAAGGGGGAAATACGTCTCCGCAACTGTCCTGGTCCAACGCCCCGGCGGAGACTAAAAGTTACGCAATCACGGTCTATGACCCTGATGCGCCGACCGGCAGCGGCTGGTGGCATTGGACGGTGGTCAACTTACCGGCTTCAACCAAAAGTCTGCCAAGCGGGGTCGGTTCGAACCTGCCTGCCGGTGCCGTACAAGGACGAACCGATTATGGCCAACCGGGATTTGGCGGAGCGTGCCCTCCTGTGGGAGATAAGCCCCATCGCTATCAATTCACCGTATGGGCGTTGAAAGTCGATGAGCTGCCACTCGACAGCCAGGCCAGCGGAGCCTTGGTGGGCTATATGCTCAATGCCAACGCCTTGGCCAAAGCGACCATCACTTCAACTTACGGACGTTAAGAACGATGCGCCCTTGTGACGGCATCCAGCACCGGGAAAACATTATCGATGCGTGTGTCATACGGGCGCGGCAGCCTCATACCTTGCAACGGGTGCCGATATTCGCGACTGCCTTGTGTCGAGTGCGACAGGGGGAAAAGCTGTTGCAATGGGATGACCGGGAGATGCGCGCAGGGCCGCAACATCTGATTCTGTTGCCGGCCGGGCGTGAGCTTGGTATCTCGAACTTCCCCGGTCTTCACGGTCACTACATCGCTGATGTCGTGACCTTTCCCGGTTCGACACTGCGCAACTTCAGCAGCCGATATGGCCGGCAGATCATGAATGGTCACCGTGCCCCGAAGACAGATCTGTGTGTTCCTCTGGACAGGCACACGACGCAGGCATGGGAGCAGTTATTGGCCGCCATCAATGCGAACGCGCCGGATGCATTACGCACCCACTATGGGGAAGCGGTTCTGCTCAGCCTGGGCCTCAACGGCCAGGCCGGACCGCTGCTGATGGATCGCAATGATCCACTGTGCGAGCGTGTGCAGCAGTTGGTGATGGGCAGCCCTGAGAGCGACTGGACGGTTGCGAGCGTCGCTCAACACCTGAATCTCGGTGAGTCGACTTTGCGTCGCCAACTGGCCAATGAGGGGAGCAGCTTCAGGAATATTCTGGAAAGCGTTCGACTGGCGACCGCGTTGCAATGGTTGCAAACCACTTCCCGGCCCATCGGTGAAATTGCCGGTGCCAGCGGTTACGCCTCGGCCTCACGTTTTGCCGTGCGCTTTCGCTCACATTACGGCCTGTCGCCACGGGAATTGCGGGCGGCGATTTAGATATTCCTGTGGCCTCGCTCCTACAGGATTTTTGTCGCGGCCAAAAAACGGCCTTGATCAGGCCGTTTTTTTGCGGGCGTTGAACAATGGGATCACGGCATTTCCGGCAATTCCTGCGGCCGCAGATCAAACACCAGCACCTCAGCGTCCACGCCATTGCTCAAGGTCAGCACCTTTTCTTTGCGAACCCGTACGCCGTCGCCTTCCTGCAGCTGCATACCGTTCAGCTCGACACTGCCCCGCGCCACATGCACATAGGCGTAGCGATCGGCAGCCAGTTCCAGCGTGGCGCTTTCCTTGCCGTCGATCAGGCCGGCATACACCCGCGCATCCTGCCGGACTTTCAATGAACCCTTGGCCCCATCCGGGGAGATGATCAACTGCAAGCGGCCGCGTTTTTTCTGCGTGCTGAAATGCTCTTGCTGATAACGCGGTTTGGCGCCGCTGACGTCAGGCACGATCCAGATTTGCAGGAAGTGCACCGGGCGTGTCGATGAGTGGTTGTATTCACTGTGCGCCACGCCACTGCCGGCGCTCATCAGTTGCACATCGCCAGGGCGGATCACCGAACCCGTGCCTAAAGTGTCCTTGTGTTCCAGCGCGCCTTCGAGCACGTAGGAGAAAATCTCCATGTCGCGGTGAGGGTGCTGGCCAAAGCCTTTGCCGGCGGCTACGCGGTCGTCGTTGATCACCAACAGGTCGGAAAAACCCTGTTCCCGCGGGTTGCGGTAGTTGGCAAAGGAAAAGGTATGGAACGACTTCAACCAACCGTGATTGGCCGCGCCGCGATCCGAAGCTTTGCGAAGGGTCAGCATGATGAAATCTCCTGTCAGGACGTGAATTCGTCCGAGTGAGGAGAAGGTTAATGTTTACCTGAAAGTGCAGTAAGTAGATGGAAATTGAAATACTGTCTCGCACAGGTTGACAGTTGTGTGAACGGGTTCATGTATGCTTGTTGTTACATGTGGCCATAATGTGGGGCGCCAGACCTGTGGGCGGCGCAATGGTATTGAACAGTTCTCTATTAGTGACCTTGAACCCATGAAAACCGTGGCAATGGTGTTGTTCCCAGACTTTCTCCTGCTCGACATGGCCGGCCCCATGGAAGTGTTTTCCATCGCCAATCGTTATCTGCAACCGGCGGACCGATACGAGCTGTTGACCATCGGCACCGTGCAGGGCGCATTGCGGGCCTCCAACGGCGTGAGCGTACTGGCGGATCTGCACATCGATCAGGCTAACGAGCACTATGACCTGTTGCTGGTGCCAGGCGGGCCGGGGGCCTACAACGAAAAGTATCCGCCGCTGCTCGACTGGCTTCGGGGAGCCATCAGCCGTGCTGACCGATACGGGTCGATCTGCACCGGCGCGTTCGTGCTCGGGCATGCCGGATTGCTGGACGGCTTTCGCGTGACCACTCACTGGCATTACACCGAACGACTGATCAAAGGCTTCCCCAAGGCTGTCGTCGAGACCGATCAGATTTTCGTGCAGGACCGCAACCTCATCACTTCCGGTGGTGTCACCGCCGGTATCGACCTGGCGCTGGCGGTGGTTGCCCAGGACCACGGCAAGAAAGTCGCCCAGGACGTCGCCAAAGTGCTGCTGGTAGTGATGAAACGCCAGGGCGGGCAGGCGCAGTTCAGTCCGTTGATGGCCGCGGTGGGCCCCCAGGAAACGCCGGTCACCCGGGTGCAGAACCATGTGCTCGAACACCTCGACGAAGCGTTCGGTATCGAGCGTATGGCCAGTCTGGTGAACATGAGTGCGCGGCACTTCGCCAGGGTTTTCACCCGGGAAGTGAACATGACGCCGATGGAGTTTCTGCAAAGCGCGCGCATCGATCACGCCAGGAATCTGTTGGAAACCAGCGAGCTGCCGCTCAAGACTGTGGCCTATAAAAGTGGCTTCGGCAGCGTGCGGCACATGCGATTTCTATTCAGTGAAAAGCTCGGCCTGACCCCCACCCAGTATCGCGAGCAGTTCAGTTAACGCGCTGTTGTCCGTCGTGCGCACCGCGATGGCCGTGATGCTCCTCCCATGGCCGTTGTACCGTCACCCATGCCTGCCAAGATACCCGTGAACTCTTTTTTTGGAGGTGCGGGAGCCTGGATGGGCGGGTTCGATGGAGCTTGCAGTTCCTTGAGCCGAGCCAGGTTTTCAGCGCATGAACGTGCATGAACAACCTCAGAGAGATAAACAGTGACACGGTGCTGCGGTTCGGGCCCTACGCATTCCACCTGCATCAGCGGCTGATTCTGGACGGTGATCGGCCGCTGCGCATGGGCGGGCGAGCCCTGGAAATTTTGCAGGTGCTGGTTGAGCACGCTGGTGCGGTGGTCAGCAAAGAGGCGCTGATTGCCCACGTATGGCCGACCTCGGTGGTCGAGGAAATCAACTTGCGCGTACACATCGCCGCCCTGCGTCGAGCGCTCGGCGATGGGCCGAACGGGCAGCCCTATATCGTTAATATTCCCCAGCGCGGTTATAGCTTCATCGCCCCGGTGCAGCACGATCGGGCGGGCACGCCGGTGCTGGTCGAAACCGTGCACAAGCCTCAACACAACTTGCCTGCGCGGCTCACACCGGTGACCGGTCGTGACTCGATCGTCGGCAGCGTGGTCCGGCAGTTGCCGGTTCGACGCTTCATGACCCTGATCGGCCCTGCGGGCATCGGCAAGACCACCGTGGCGTTGCGCGTGGCCGAGCTGCTGTTGCAGCACTATCGGGATGGTGTCTGGATGGTTGACCTGTCGGCCATCGATGACCCATCGCAGCTTGTCGATCATCTGTCGCGCACCCTGGAACTAGACGTTGGCGCAAACGCGTTGGCGCAACGGCATGCCTTGGTGGTGCTCGACAACTGCGAACACCTGCTCGAACGTTGCAGGACAGTGGTGGACGATCTGTTGGCCTCGGCGCCTCGATTGTCGATCCTCGCCACCAGTCGCGAACCGCTGCGAGCAGCGGGGGAAACGCTGCTGCGGTTACCCGCCCTGACGGTGCCGCCAGTCTCGGCGATTTATAGCGTGGACGAGGCCATGGGGTATTCAGCGGTGCAGCTGTTAGTCAGCCGCGCCCGAGCCCGTCAGCTAGGGTTTGCCCTGCGCCAACAGGATCTCAATGCTGTGCGTGAAATCTGTCGTCGGCTGGATGGCTTGCCCCTGGCCATTGAGCTGGCGGCGGCGCAGATCGATGCATTGGCGCTGGTAGGGTTGCAAGCGCAACTGGGCAACTGTTTTCAGCTGTTGAGCCAAGGTCGACGCACCGCCGTGCCACGGCATCAGAATCTCAAAGCCGCACTGGATTGGAGCTATGAACGGCTAAGCCCGTTGGAACAGATCGTGTTGCAGCGGCTGGCGGTGTTCAAGATGGCGTTCACCCTGGACGCGGCGATTGGCGTGGTCAGTGGCGCGATGTTGCTGCCCGCAAGCCTGGTCAACGTGGTGGAGAGTCTGGCGAATAAATCGCTGCTGTCGGTCGAGCAGGGCAACGGCGTAACGCGCTACCGTTTCCTCAATACCACTCGCACCTACGCCCTGGAGAAACTCGAAAACAGCGGTTACTTGCGTGCCTTCGAACTGCGTTATGAGCGCTACATCAGCCGGGCCCACTGGACATCAGTCGGACAGGTGGTGCTGCAACTCGTCGAGTAACCGCCGGACTTTTATCAGGTCCGGTGTGGCGAAGCCTTCGGTGAAGCGCTGGTAAATCGGCGCCAGCAGCTCATGGGCTTGCCGGAAGTGGCCCTGACGCTGCCACAGCTGGGCCAGCGAAGTCGCACTGCGCAGCTCCCAGGCCAGCGCTCCCTGAGTTTTTGCCACGGCTAAAGCCTTGAGCAGCACCGCCTCGGCCGCGTCAGCACTGCTCGGGCAATCCTCTGCCAGTAACGCGTCGGCCCGGGCCCGCAGAATCTCTGCCGTGCTCCAGCCCGCCGCGCCGTTTTCGGCCCGCTCCAGCAACGCATCATCGATGAAACGGCTGCCCAGAGTGACCATGATTTCCTTGACCAACCCGGTGTCCGGTCGCGGGGATGAGGGCGCATCAGTTCCGTCGATTACCTGCGCGTAGTGTTTGGCCCAGGTGTAGAACAGCAACACCGAGTGTTTCTTCGACTGCTCAAGCAGCAAGGCCAGGAGCTCGCGGGCGACCGGCGTGTTGCCGTTGTAGTGGGCGATCAGGCAACCGGACAGCGCCAGGGTGTAGCAGATGGACGTGCCATGATTGATTTGCATCGCGATGTCGAGCGCCTGTCTTGCGGTATGCCAGGCTTTTTCCGGGAGCCCTTGCAGCCAGAGAATGCGCGCCAGAATCGTCAGGGCCGCCACGCTCTGGTCGTATTGCACGCCAAAGCCATGGGTGAAGCGGTTGAGCTGGCCGCTCTGGGCCAGACGTTGAATGACCTGTTCGGCATTCTCCCGCGCCAGTGCCTGATCCCCGGCAAAATGCAGGGCCAGGACCCGCAAACGTTGGGTGCTGAGGGCCGTCACCGCGTCGTCGTGCGGCCTCAACCGCTCGAATTGTCGGCTCTGCTCCAGAGCCAGTTGGTAGTGGCCGCAGCTGAGATCAACCGCCAGGTGCCCGGAAATCGCTTTGAGCTGACCGGCCACATCATTGCAGTGTTCGGCCAGGTGTTTGGCGCTGACGAAGGCTTCGACGGCTTCGGCGCTACTGCCCTGGGTGTGGTAGCAGGAACTGCCGAGGGCAAGCTTGAGGTTCATGGTCAAGCGCGGGCAGGGCTGATGCGTCGTTTCGAGCAACGCCAGGGCTTTGCGCACGTACGCGCCGTATTCCTTGAGCAGCGACAGCTCTTGCCAGAGCGGTGCCGAGGTCGCGGCGAGACGGATGGCCAAGGCCTGCGGCCCTTGAGCGTTCAAGCCCCAATCCAGGACTGCACGAATGTCGTCCAGGCTGCGGGCGTAACGCTCGGTCCAGCGCTCGCTCTGGGTGTGTTCCCAATCACTCTGCGCCTGCTGCATCAAGGCCAGGCAGCATTCGGCGTGGCGCTCTCGGGTGTCCGCCAGCTCTTGGGCCTGGTCGAGCTTTTCCAGCGCATAGCCACGCGTGGTGTCGAGCAGACGGTAGAACACTTCTTCGTCGCCGACTTCCACGTTCAGCAATGACTTGGCCACCAATTGGGTAATCGAGGCAAGTACCACGTCGGGCTCGATGTACTGGCCGACAATCACGGCAGCCGCCGATTCCAGGGTAAAAGCGCCCCGGAATATCCCCAGTCGGCGCAGGCACGTTTGCTCGCAGGCATTGAGCAGTTCGAAGCTCCAGTCCAGAGTCGCGCGCAGGGTCTGATGGCGGCCCATGGTGGTCGGGCAGCCTTGGGCGAGCAGGCGAAAGCTGTCTTGCAGTTGCGACAGCAAGCCGCTCAAACCCAGGTTGCCAACCTGCGCCGCTGCCAGTTCGATCGCCAACGGGATGCCGTCCAGACGTCGGCAGATTTCAATCGCCAGCGGTAGGTCGGCTTCGCTCAGTTCGAAGCTGTCGTGGCTGGCCATCGCCCGCTCGACAAACAATTGCAGCGCCGAAAACGTCAGGGCCTGAGCTCGGTCGAGCACGGCGATGGGCGGTGGGCAGTCCAGCGATTCCAGGCGCTGTACGTATTCGCCTTCGGCCCGCAGGCTTTCGCGACTGGTGGCCAGAATGTGCACTTGGGGCGCCGCGCGCAGGATGCTTTCGCTGAGCAACGCAATGGCATCGATCAGGTGTTCGCAGTTGTCGATGACCAGCAGCATCTGTCGTTCGCGCAAGCATGTGGCGAGCCCGTTCATGGGGTCGGCGTCATGCAACGACAAGCCCAGCGCTGTCGCCAAGTGCGCGCCGATCATCAAAGGGCAGTTGATCGGTGCCAGGTCCACCAGGCGAATGCCGTCTCGATAGCGACCGATCAGTTGCTCGGCGACGCGCAGCGCCACGGTCGTCTTGCCGATCCCGCCGGGGCCCACGAGGGTGATGAAACGTTGCTGTGAGAGTTGCGCCAGCAGTCTGTCGACCAGGGCCTGACGGCCGATCATGCGAGTCCGGCGCACCGGCAGGTTATGGCCGCCTGGTTCATTAGCGTCGTTTTGGGGGCGTTGTTCGATGGATTCCAGGGAAAATGGCGCGACAAAACTGTAGCCGCGTTGGGCGACGGTGATGATGTAACGCTGACCGGCCTGACCGTCACCGAGGGCTTTGCGCAGTGCTGCCATGTGCACGCGCAGATTGATGTCTTCCACCACGCTTTTGGGCCAGACCCGCGCGATCAGTTGTTGTTTGCTCACCACCTGGCCTGCGTGCTCCAGCAGGACCAACAGAATGTCCATGGCTTGCCTGCCCAGGCGCAGGGGCTGGTCGGCCTCCATCACCAGGCGTTGTCCGGGGTAGATCCGGTAGGGGCCGAAACGGATGGCCTGTTCGGGGGTAAGGGTCAACGGGTCACTCCTGCTTGCATCCTTCTATCACGCGGTATCCAGGCATATTCCTGAGGTTTTTTCGGTAGCGCAACGTGGCGTCATACATCTCGACAGCAGGTACAACGGCTGCGGCCTTGCCGTCAGTGCCCGGCGGCCCCGTATTTATTGGACTCAGCGCTGGTGAACGGCACGCCGGGGCCATGGGTGTACGGCAGAAAATTAACAACGTTTAACTCGTACCGATCCGGTCTACGCTCAAAAATCCATTTCTTCAAGTAGCCGAAGGTATCGGCCTTTTTGCAACAGAAAGTGCAACAAAAAGCGTGCCGCAAAAAGGACGAACACTTCTGGAGGAGCCGGAATGAGCAACGTGGTGGTGGTCTATCACAGTGGTTACGGGCACACCCGGGTCATGGCCGAAGCCGTGGGCCTGGGGGTGGAACGACACTTGGGCAGCACCTGTCGGCTGATTCCGGTGGAGGAAGTGGACGACCACTGGGAGCGCTTGCACCGTGCCGATGCAATCATCTTCGGCGCCCCCACCTACATGGGCAACGCCTCGGCAGCCTTCAAGGGTTTCATGGAGGCCACCGCCTCGTTCTACCTGGCCCAGCCCTGGCGCGACAAGCTCGCTGCCGGGTTTACCAACTCCGGATGCCTGTGTGGCGACAAGCTCAATACCTTGCTGCAGATGGCGGTGTTCGCCGCCCAGCACTCGATGATCTGGGTCGGCCTCGACCTGCTGCCGGCGCGCAGCAGCCTTGGCCTGTTCGACGGGCAGTTGAACCGACTCGGCAGTTCGCTGGGGGCGATGGCCCAATCGAACGTCGAACAATCCCCCGAATTTGCTCCGCCCCTGGAAGACCGCCGCACCGCCGCACATTTGGGCGAGCGGGTGGCGCGCCTGGCCGAACGCCTGGCTCAAACCTCTTGTTAATCGTCGTAAACCCATGCATCAGGAGAGTCGTAATGAGCACCTTTACTACCCGAGACGGCACCGAGATTTACTACAAGGACTGGGGAACCGGTCAGCCGATCGTCTTCAGCCACGGTTGGCCGTTGAACGCCGACAGTTGGGAGTCGCAGATGATCTTCCTGGCCTCCAAAGGCTACCGGGTCATCGCCCATGACCGCCGTGGTCACGGTCGTTCGAGCCAGCCATGGTTCGGCAACGAAATGGATACTTACGCCGATGACCTGGCGCAGTTGATCGAGCATCTGGATCTGCAAAACGCTGTGTTGTTCGGTTTCTCCACTGGCGGTGGCGAAGTGGCGCGCTACATCGGTCGCTACGGTACTGGACGCGTGGCCAAGGCCGGGCTGATTTCATCGGTGCCGCCGCAGATGCTCAAGACCGACACCAACCCGGGTGGCCTGCCAATGGAAGTGTTCGACGGTATTCGTCAGGCGTCTTTGGTCGACCGTTCGCAGTTGTACAAGGATCTGGCCAGCGGTCCGTTCTTCGGTTTCAACCGGCCGGGTGCCAAACCTTCGCAAGGCATGATCGACTGGTTCTGGCTGCAGGGCATGGCTTCCGGCCACAAGAATGCGTACGACTGCATCAAGGCGTTCTCTGAAACCGACTTCACCGAAGACCTGAAGAAGTTCGACGTGCCGACCCTCGTGGTGCATGGCGACGACGATCAGGTGGTGCCGATTGAAGCCTCGGGCATCGCCTCGGCAAAACTGGTCAAGGGCTCCACATTGAAAGTCTATCCGGGAGCTCCACACGGCCTGACCGATACCCACAAGGATCAACTCAACGAAGATCTGCTGGCGTTCATCAAGGGCTGATCAAAATCAAAGGCCCCGGCGCCTACAGGGACATGTGAGCACCTGTAGGCGCTGGCGAAGGCTGCGATCTTTTGCTGTTGTGAGAGGGAAGAGTACGCATGGCACGGCAGCGCCAGGCAAACGGTGTGATGCCTTCGCTGCGGGTGAAGATATGGGAGAAATGCGCCTGGTCGCAGAAGCCACATTCCAGGCTGATTTGCGTCAGGGTCAGGTCGGTGTCCTGGATCAATTGTTTGGCTCGGGCAATGCGTTGCTGTCGGATCCAGTCCTGCGGCGAAACACCGGTGCTGCATTTGAACGCACGGGAAAAATGACTGCGCGACAGGGCACAGACCCGTGCCAGTTCGGTCACTTCCAGGGTGTCGTCGAGGTGGTCGAGGATCAGTTGCTTGACCAGAGTTTCGCGCCAGGGGCTAAGGCCCCCCGTGGTTTTCTTTTGCGTTTCAATGGCACACGCCTTGATCGCGTTTTGCTGAATGAGAGCCATGGCCAATGTCCGTGTCGATGGGCGCGCGCGGATGCACTGCACGGTGGGTCAGCACGTTCCCTTGTCTGAAAAACAAGTCTGCGCAGAAGGCTTCATTCTTGGCCGCGAGGACTTTGGCTTGCGAGTTAAACGTTGTTAATTCCGCAGTCAGGCTTAAGGGTGAAAATGCGCCAACTGAGCACATCACTGCAATTCGCGCCGATGCACGGTCATGCAAGATGGGCGACGTGTAGCGGCCTGGACTGGGCCGCTTTTTCTGGCTCGATCAAGGGTGATCTCATGAAGCAATCCCGCGTTTGCACACTTGGCGGACTTGGCCTGGCATTGGCGCTGATGTCTGGCATCAGCCTGGCCCAGGCACCGGCTCAGGTGAACACTCAGGTGCCCGGTTATTACCGGCTCGCGGTGGGCGACTACGAGGTGACGGCGTTGTTCGATGGCTACAACGACCTGTCGCCCAAACTGCTCGAGGGGCTGACCCAAGACCAGATCCGCGCGTTGCTGGCTCGTCGTTCGATTGAAACGCCGGGGGTGCAAACCGCGTTCAACGCGTTTCTGGTGAACACCGGCAAACAATTGATTCTGGTGGATACCGGGGCAGGGCAGTGCATCGGCGCCACGGCGGGCCAGTTGTCGGCGAACATGAAAGCCGCCGGTTATCAGCCGGAACAGGTCGATACCATCCTGCTCACCCACCTGCATCTGGACCATGTGTGCGGGTTGGTGGATGGGCAGCAAAAGCCCGTGTTCGCGAACGCCACGGTCTACGCGGCCAAGGCAGAAGCCGATTACTGGCTTGACCCCCAGGCCATGGCCAAGGCACCGGCCGGTGCCAGGGAATTCTTCAAGATCGCCCAGGACTCCACCGCGCCATATGTCGCTGCGGGCCGCTTCAAGACCTTTACTGCCGGGCAGTCGCCAGTGCCGGGTGTTGTCGATGCCGAGCTGGAGGCCGGACACACACCGGGCAGTACCACGTATCGGTTCAACTCCCAGGGCCAGAGCATTCTGTTCATGGGCGATCTGGTGCATAACCTGGCGGTGCAGTTCGAGCATCCCGAGGTATCGATCCGTTTCGACGTCGACAATCAGCAGGCGATCAAGAGCCGTGCCAAGGTGTTCAGCGATGCGGCGGCGAGCAAGATCTGGGTCACGGCAGCGCATTTGCCGTTTCCGGGTGTCGGCCATATCACCGCAGTGGACAAGCATTTCCAGTGGGTGCCGATCGAGTACGGGCCATACAAACGAGCGGCGAAAGTGCCGATGATCGAGTAAAGTCCGACACACTTGCGCCTGGCTGAACACAAAAGGGAACCGTGCCCATGAACCGTAATGATCTGCGCCGCGTCGACATGAACCTGCTGGTGATTTTCGAAGCGCTGATGTTCGAAAAAAACCTGACCCGCGTCGCCGAAAAGCTGTTCATGGGCCAACCAGCAGTGAGCGCCGCGCTGGGCCGGTTGCGTGATTTGTTCGACGATCCGTTGTTGCTGCGCAACGGTCGCGGCATGGAACCGACGGCGCGGGCGCTGGCGATTCTCAAGGAGCTGCAACCGGCGATGGACACCATCTCGGGGGCGGTCAGCCGCGCCAAAGAGTTCGAGCCGGCCAGCAGCTGCGATGTGTTTCGCATCGGGCTGTCGGACGATGCCGAGTTCGGGCTGTTTCCACCGTTGCTGCGCCAGTTGCAGGAAGAGGCGCCGGGGATCGTGGTCGTGGTGCGCCGCGCCAACTATCTGCTGATGCCGGCGTTGCTGGCGTCGGGGGAAATCTCGGTGGGGGTGAGCTACACCACCGATCTGCCGGCCAATGCCAAGCGCAAGAAGCTGCGGGACATCCCCTGCAAAGTCCTGCGCGGCGATGACCGCCCGGGGCCGCTGACTCTCGACGAATACTGCGCCCGTCCGCATGCGATGGTGTCGTTCTCCGGCGACCTGAGCGGCAACATCGACCTCGACCTGGCCAAGGTCGGCCGCACCCGCCGCGTGGTGCTGGGCGTGCCGCAATTCAGTGGTTTGCGCGCGTTGCTCGCTGGCACGGAGATGATCGCCACCGTGCCGGATTACGCCGCGTGTGCGTTGGTTGAGGGTTGTGGGTTGCGCGCCGAAGATCCGCCGTTCCCCATCGACGCCGCGCAACTGTCGATGGCCTGGAGCGGGGTGCATGACAACGATCCTGCCGAGAAATGGCTGCGATCGAGGATCAGCCAGTTCATGTCGGCCTCGCTGGATATTCCTGCTGTGTAAGGCGAAACCGCGCTGCACCGTTCGTCTGAAACAGCCACTCACCTATAAGTTCTGACAGTAGCGCGTGCCCGTACGTCGGTGTGTGATTCATTCAATGCTCTTTCGGGGGCCGGATCGATCATGCACAGGGAAAGCACAATGAACATCGCTACAACCACAGTAAGCGCCAGCGGCCCACCGTCTCCTGTCATCCAGGAAAGCGCCAACCAGTCCCTCCTCAATCCGGTGGACGTGAGGAATACCCTCACGATCGAGGTGACCGATCCGGCGTTGCAGGACGCCGATCAGGTGAGTGTGACCTGGACAGGTGCTCCGGGCTCCGGACCAAACGGCTCTCTCGCCACGGCTTTCATCAACGCCGGTAGCACTCGGCCGCTGGTGAGTCGACTCCCTAATTCGTTGGTGATCTTCAATCTGGGCCAAACGGTGACGGTGACTTACACCATCATTCGCGGCACCGCTGCACCCGTGACTTCAGAGCCACAGGTCGTGTACGTGCTGCCTCTGGCGCAACGCGATTTACCTCGCCCCTTCATCACCCAGGCAGAACAGTCCGGGGAAGGTCCGATACTGGACATCAATGGCCTGACCGACGTTACCCTGCGTATCAACGCGTGGCCCTTGAGCGCTCGGGGTCAATTCCTTTGGTTGTGGCTTGAGGGCAAGAACGCCGACGGCAGCAATTTCCGTATGAGGTACTGGAGTGCGCCGAGCAATATCATCACTGACGAATTCATCCGTTTCGGTTTTTACGAGCGAAGCCACTCCGCCATTGCCCTGCACGGGCTCAAGGACCGCAGCGTACTGACCCTGAAGTTGATGGTGGGGCTGCAAGGGAGCCTGGATGAGTCCCTTGCCCAGCTGTTTGCCCATCGAAACTACATCGTCCTGACAAGCGCGGTGGTAAGCCGGGAAGTGACGATCAAGGAAGCGCTAGATGACGCCAATTTGAACCCGATTAACGCAACGACACATTTGACCGCTGTCTTGAATTACGCCAGTGAGTCTACCGACCTGGTCAGCGTGAACTGGACTGCCGAGCCAGGCACACCGGCAGCGGGTTCGCTTACCACAAGCCCTGTCCCGGTGGGCACCATGCCCATGGAAATATCGTTGCGCACTTCATTGGTGCCTTTCAGCATCGGCAAGGCGGCGGGTATCTCGTTCACCTACAGGCGTGGTTCATCGGCTCCCGTCACATCGTTGCCCTGGCCGTTAAATGTTCTGCCTATCCCGAAGGAATCGCTCATTTCCCCGGTGATTGCCGAAGCGAAGGGTACAACCGAGCTTGATCTGAAGGATGTCATTGCTGGAGGGACGCTGGCGCTTGGCATCTGGCTACATATTGCGATCGGACAACGATTGTCGTTGATGTTGACAGGCCGCAATGCCAGCGGCGTCGAGCACAATTTGCCCATTTGGACGGACTCGCGCAACGCGGTTCATCGAGCATGGGTTACGTCTGGTGGCTACAGCACGATCATACCGGCCGTCTATTTGCTGGCGCTCAGGCCTGGGAGCATATTGTCTATCGTGTTCTCGGTGTGTACGGATCAGGTGCCTGGTTCGGCGGCCAGGACGGATTTCGAAGTGCGGGAATACACTGTCATAGACACTCGTTGACCAGAGGCGGGGCTGGAGGGTTTTGGTATTCGACGTGCAGTGTTTAAAGGTGTTGATCGTTACTTCCTGAAAGCTACAGATCCTTGCGCCGTGAGTCCTTTGCCTCGGCCAAGGTGATCGCCAGTGACTGCGCCGGGTTTCTGGAGGGGCCGCAGCGCAATACGATACTGGGCGTCGCGCAGCTCATCATGTTCGGCGAGCTGGCGGTGAATCGGGCGCTGGATAGCCTGGAGCTGAAGGCCGACCCGGCCCTATGACCTGAGGTCAAACGCTGATCCCTGTGGCGAGGGAGCTTGCTCCCGCTCGGCTGCGCAGCAGTCGTAAAACCTGTGTATGCGGTTTGCCAGACAGACGGTGACTGCAGGTTTTTGGGCCGCTTCGCAGCCCAGCGGGAGCAAGCCCCCTCGCCACAGGGGTTGCGTTGTCTGTGTATGGTGTTCCCGCCGTGCAAAGAGAGCACGTACATTCAATTTTTCCCTACCCCTTGGCGGCACTATTCAATCCAATGATTGAACAGGGGTGAGTCATGAACGCTTCGCAACGGGATGAACAGGCGCGGGATGTCGGGCTGCTGTTTTTGCGGGTCAGCGGTGGTCTGTTTCTGCTGTGGGTTCACGGCTTGCCCAAGCTGCTGGACTTCAACGCGCAGTTGCAACTGATCGAAGACCCATTCCACCTCGGTGCCCACCTCACGCTGATCCTGGCGATTTTCGCCGAAGTCCTGTGCCCGCTATTGATCGTCGCCGGTGTCCTGGCGCGATTGGCGTGCTTGCCTATTCTGTTTGTGCTGCTGGTGGCGCTGCTGGTCGTGCACCCGCAGTGGAGTGTGGCCGAAGGGCAGTTCGGCTGGCTGTTGTTGATCATCTTCACCTCTGTGTTTATCGCCGGGCCTGGACGGCTGGCGCTCAATGTCCGTTTGCCCGGAGTGCTCCGTTATGTCTGAAGCCCAAACTCAAAAAGCGCCGGGGTCCGATGAGATCGTGACGCTGATCGTCAAGCACCGGGTCAAGGCCGGTTTCGAAGCAGCCTATGAAGCCTGGCTGCGCAACATCGTCAGCGTAGCGGGGCGCACGGAGGGGCATCTGGGCGTGGACGTGATCCGCGGCAAGAACGCTGGCCTGGACATGTTTACCTGCGTGCTGCGCTTTTGCTCCACCGAGGCCATGCAGCACTGGCTCGATTCGCCGCAACGTCAATCGTTGATCGATGAAGCCGCGCCGATGCTGGCCGACGGCGACCAGACCGAGGTCAACCCGGTCAACGAATTCTGGTTCGCGCCGCTGGCCGATGCCGCCTCGCCGCCACCGCGCTGGAAGCAGGCCGTGGTGTCGTTGCTGGTAATTCTGCCGCACACCTTGCTGGTGCCGCTGCTCTGGGGGCCGCTGCTCAAACTCAACGCTTTTCTCTCCAACTACCTGGTCGCCACGTTCCTGATCACCCTGACCATCGTGGTGTCGGTGGTGTACGTGTGCATGCCGGCCGCGACTCGCTTGTTTGCGCCGTGGCTGACGGCCAGTCAGCCACGGGAGCACCTCGAATCCAACGCAAATTCGCCACGCTGAGTCGGCGCTTTTTGCTTCATTTCACTGATGACGAAGGAACTGCGATGAACGCCGATCTGATTCTATTCAATGGCCAATTTCATACCGTAGACCGGGAAAAACCGCTGGCCAGTGCCGTGGCGATCAAGGACGGACGCTTTGTTGCTGTCGGTAACGATGCAGAGGCCATGGCCCTGCGCGGCTCGGGCACCCAGGTGATCGACCTCAAGGGCCGCTGTGTTATCCCTGGCCTCAACGATTCGCACCTGCACCTGATCCGTGGTGGTTTGAACTACAACCTCGAACTGCGCTGGGAAGGCGTGCCGTCCCTGGCTGATGCGTTGCGCATGCTCAAGGAGCAAGCTGACCGCACACCGACGCCGCAATGGGTACGGGTAGTCGGTGGCTGGAACGAATTCCAGTTTGCCGAGAAGCGCATGCCGACCCTGGAAGAGCTCAACCAGGCGGCGCCAGACACCCCGGTGTTCGTGCTGCATTTGTACGACCGCGCCTTGCTCAACCGCGCTGCATTGCGGGTTGCCGGTTACACCCGCGACACGCCGAACCCGCCGGGTGGCGAAATCGTGCGTGATGCCAACGGCAATCCGACCGGCATGTTGGTCGCAAGGCCGAACGCGATGATTCTGTACTCGACCCTGGCCAAGGGGCCGAAGCTGCCGCTGGAATATCAGGTCAACTCGACCCGCCAGTTCATGCGTGAGCTCAACCGCCTCGGCCTGACCAGCGCGATCGACGCCGGTGGTGGTTTCCAGAATTACCCGGACGATTATCAAGTGATCGAGCAGTTGGCCAAGGACGAGCAACTGACCATCCGCATCGCCTACAACCTGTTCACCCAGAAGCCAAAAGAAGAGCTGACCGATTTCCAGAACTGGACCGGCAGCGTCAAGTTGCATCAGGGCGACGACTACCTGCGGCACAACGGCGCCGGCGAGATGCTGGTGTTCTCGGCGGCGGACTTCGAGGACTTCCTCGAACCGCGTCCGGACCTGCCGCAGACCATGGAACAGGAGCTGGAGCCGGTGGTCCGCCACCTGGTGGAACAGCGCTGGCCGTTCCGTCTACACGCGACTTACAACGAATCGATCAGCCGCATGCTCGACGTGTTCGAGAAGGTCAACCGCGACATTCCGTTCAACGGCCTGCCATGGTTCTTCGACCACGCTGAAACCATCACCCCACAGAACATCGAGCGGGTAAGGGCGCTGGGCGGTGGTATTGCGATCCAGGACCGCATGGCGTTCCAGGGTGAATATTTTGTCGACCGCTACGGCAAGCAGGCCGCCGAATCTACGCCACCGATCAAGCGCATGCTGGCCGAGGGTGTACCGGTCGGCGCCGGCACCGATGCCACGCGAGTGTCCAGCTACAATCCATGGACCTCGCTGTACTGGATGGTCAGCGGCCGTACCGTCGGTGGCCTGGCGCTGTACGAGGAAGGTTTGCCGCGCACCACTGCACTGGAACTGTTCACCCATGGCAGCGCCTGGTTCTCGTCGGAGCAAGGCAAGAAGGGCCAGATCAAGGTCGGACAACTGGCGGACCTGGCGGCGCTGAGCGCGGACTTCTTCAGCGTCGAGGAAGAAGCGATCAAGTGGATCGAGTCGGTATTGACCGTGGTCGGCGGCAAGGTGGTGTACGCCGCCGGCGACTTCGAAAAACTCGGGCCTGTCAGCCTGCCGGTGCTGCCGGACTGGTCGCCGGTGGCGAAGGTTCCGGGACACTGGCGGCCGAACGCGCCGATGCAGGCGCAGGTGCACCAGTGCAGCGGCCCGTGCGCCGTGCATACCCACAGCCATGAGAAGGCCCGTATGTCGAACGTGCCGGTGAGTGACTTCGCCGGTTTCTGGGGCGCCTTCGGCTGTTCCTGCTTCGCGTTCTGAGTCTTGCAACAAAAGCGTCGGCCATGTGTGGTCGACGCTTCACTCATCACCCTCCGAGGAGTTTCACATGAGCAACGTTCCTTACAAACGTCTGAACAAAGATGACGCCGTTATGCTGCTGGTCGATCACCAGACCGGCCTGATCTCTCTGGTGCAGGATTTCTCGCCCAACGAATTCAAGAACAACGTGCTGGCCCTGGGCGACATCGCCAAGTTCTTCAACCTGCCGACCATCCTCACCACCAGTTTCGACGCAGGCCCGAACGGCCCGATCGTGCCTGAACTGCGCGAGCAATTCCCGGACGCGCCGTTCATTCAGCGTCCAGGCCAGATCAACGCCTGGGACAACGAAGACTTCGTCAAAGCCATCAAGGCCACCGGTCGCAAGCAACTGATCATCGCCGGCGTGGTGACTGACGTCTGCGTGGCGTTCCCAACCCTGTCGGCCATTGCCGAAGGTTTTGAAGTGTTCGTGGTCACCGACTCTTCCGGCACCTTCAACACCACCGTGCAACAAGCGGCGTGGGCACGCATGTCGGCGGCGGGTGCACACCTGCTGAACTGGTTCGCCGTGGCCTGCGAGCTGCAAGGCGACTGGCGCAACGACATGGAAGGCCTGGCCAACCTGTTGTCCCAGCGTCTGCCGAACTACCGCAACCTGATCAACAGCTACACCAAGTTCACCGCCAAGTAAGGCGTTGAAGAAAAATGCCCGCGATGTGCGGGCATTTTTTTGTACTGCTTGAATGTCCTCTGCATCAGCGCTTCTGCAACCATCCCAGAAACCCACCTTTCCTGATCGGCACCGGTTTGGCCATCAACGCCTGCCGACTGTTTTGCTGGCGCACCGCCTGCAACTTGTTCAACGCCCGGCCCACTTCGCTGCGCTGTTCCATGCACTGGCGGGTCAGGTTCTTGTCGAGACGGTAGATGATCGAAGATGTCAGCGCGGTGAACGTCGCCTGTGACGGCGTATCGGCCAGGATGCTCTGTTCGCCCATGACTTCGCTTGGCCCCATGCGACCGGCCTCGGTGAAACCATTGCCGTCCGGCACGCTGGCGCTGACGACGCCGGTGGCGATCACGAACAGGCTGTCCGGCACTTCAGCCAGATCCAGCACCACCTCGCCGGCGGCGTATTGTTGCGCGACCATCGATTCGGCGAGGCGGTCGCGTTCCTCATGGCTCAGCGAGCGGAAAATCTTCACTTCATCGAGCAGTGCGCGGGCGCGGGTCGAGGGTTCGATCACGCCGTCGGGGTGTCGCGAGATGCCGGCCGCTTCCAGATGGCGATGGGCGAGGTCGAACAGTTGATTGCGCACGTCGCTCTTTTTGCCCAGCTCGGCGATGAACCCGCTGGCTACGTATTCGGACATCTCTTCGCCAGCATCGACGAGCACCGCTTTTGGTGCGGGCGACAGCAACAGACTGCTGCTGCCTTGCAGCGTGCGGTCGAGGGCGTCGAGCACCCGGCGTGGGCGGATGTGGTTCGGCACCTTGATGCTGATCGACACCCCGTGCAGGTTGTTCGGGCGGCTGAGGTTGACGATCTTGGCCTTGGCCGCCACCGAGTTCGGCACCACGGCCATCGTGCCCGCGTTGCTCAACAGGTGCGTGGCACGCCAGTTGATGTCCAGCACTTTGCCTTCGACGCCATCGATCACCACAAAGTCGTCCACCTGATAGGGTTTGGTGGTGTTGAGCACAATGCCGGAGAACACGTCGGCCAACGTACTTTGCAGCGCCAGACCGACCACGATGGCGAACACGCCGGAAGTCGCCAGCAGACCCTTGACCGGCAGATCCAGCACATAACCGGCGGCCGCGACGATAGAGGCCAGAAACACCAGCGCACCGATTACGTCCTGCAGCAAACGGCCGCTGTGACCTATGCGACGCATCAGCACCAGACCGAACACCTCGGTGAGCACTCGTGCGGTGTACAACCACCAGATAATCCCCAGCGCCGTTGCACCAAGTTGCGCCACCTGGTCATCGGCAATCAACGGTGTCTGCAACGGACTGACGCCAGCGTTGATAATCAGCGCGCTGAACGCCAGAAACAGCGCCAGCCGCACACCGACCTTTGGCGCGCGATGCTTGAACGGGACGAGGTGCCAGAGCAGGGCGTCGAGCACCAGCAGCAGGGCGCTCCAAGGCAACAGGTGGGCAGAGAAAAGGCTCATGGATTGCACTCCAGCGGGCACAAAAAAACTCGCCACACCCTGAGGTGTGGCGAGAGGTTGGGCTTAGTTCAGATGCGTCTTGAGCTCAGCCGCGGCCTGACGTACCGCCGCTTTGACTTCCGGAATCTGATTCAGCGGATTGAGCAGGCCAAAGTCATGAATCATCCCGTTGTAGCGCACCGAGGTCACCGGCACACCGGCCGCATCGAGGTGGCGGGCGTAGCCTTCGCCTTCGTCACGCAGCACGTCGAATTCGGCGGTCTGCACCAGTGCGGCAGGCAGGCCCTTGAGTTGTTCGGCGCTGGCATTCAGCGGCGAGGCATGAATCTGCGCACGCTCGGCCGGGTTGGTGGTGTAGTTGTCCCAGAACCACTGCATCATCCCTTTGGTGAGGAAGTGCCCCTCGGCGAATTGCTGGTACGAGCCGTCGTCGAACTGCGCGTTGGTCACCGGCCACATCAACAACTGGAAGCGCAGGGCAGGGGTTTTCTGTTCCTTGGCCATCAGCGCCACGACCGCCGCCATGTTGCCGCCGACGCTGTTGCCGGCCACCGCCAGTCGCTTGCCATCGACACCGATCTCTTTGCCATGCTCGGCCACCCATTTGGTCGCGGTGTAGGCCTGGTTGATGGCGGTCGGGTATTGCGCTTCGGGCGACGGCGTGTAGTCGACGTATACCGCGACTGCGCCGGAGCCCACCACCAAGTCACGGATCAGGCGCTGGTGAGTCGGGAAGTCGCCCAATACCCAGCCGCCACCGTGGAAGAACATGAACACCGGCAACTCGCCCTTGACCTTGGCCGGACGCACCACTTTCAGGTTGATGGTCTGGCCGTCGACCTTGATCGCCTTGTCGCTGACTTCAACACCCGACAGATCAACCTTCACCGAAGCCTGGGCACCGGTCAGCACCGCGCGGGCGTCTTTTGGGCTCAGTTGTTCCAGCGGTTTGCCACCGCCGGCGGCGAGGGCATCGAGGAAGGCCTGGGTGTTGTGTTCTACACCGGGGCTGCCGGCGGCGAATGCGTTGCCGATGGACAGGGCGAGAACGGAAGTGGCGAGGGTTTTCTTGATGTTCATGTGCAAATCCTTTTTAAATCGTTTGAGTTTTTATGCCTTGGGATCGGGCTGCTGTGGCGCTGGGGTTCAGGCCTCAGCAACACCGTGAGCACAGATTAATGAGATGCCGGAAAGTGAAAAAGCGGCTATAAAGCGATTAACTGTCAACCAGAGAGTGACAATGAATCCGTTCGAAGACATGCGTATTTTTTGCCAGGTCATGGACTCCGGCAGCTTCACGGCGGCGGCCGATCAGTTGGGCCTGTCCAAGCAGTTCGTCAGCCGTCGGCTGATGCAACTCGAAGAGCGCCTCGGTGTGCGCCTGCTCAATCGCTCCACCCGACGGCTGGACGTCACCCCGCTGGGGCAGAGTTATTACGAATCGGCCCTGCGCCTGCTCAGTGAAGTCGAGCAAGTGGAGCAGGGCATCGCCGGCCAGACCATCGAGCCTCGCGGGACCATTCGCCTGAGTGCACCGTTGTCGTTTGCCGTGGCGCATTTGGGCTGTTTGCTGCCAGTATTTTTGCAGCGTTATCGCGACGTCACCGTCGAGGTCGACCTGAGTGATCGTCCGGTGGACTTGCTCGGTGAGGGATACGATTTGGCTTTGCGCATCGGCGTGCTGGAAGACTCGACACTGATCGCCCGGCGCATCGCCGTCATCGAGCGGGTGTACTGCGCCAGCCCGGCGTATCTGGCCGAACGTGGCACGCCGGTTGAACCCGAGGAGTTGCACAGCCACGATTGCCTGCCGTACGGCCATGGCCGCCAGGTGCAATGGCGGTTCGAAGGGCGGGGCAAACCGCTGACCGTCAATGTCACCGGGCGGATGCGGGTCAACAACGGTGAACTGCTCAAGGACGCGGCCATCGCCGGCATGGGCATCACGTACTTGCCGACCTTCATCGTCGATTCGGCCCTGGAGGACGGTCGGCTGGTGCCGGTGCTGGATGATTTCCGCCCCGAGCCGCTGACCTTATCGGCGGTCTACCCGCAGCACCGTCAGGCCTCGCGACCGGTGCAGGCGTTGATCGAGTTCTTGCGTGAGCGGTTGAACCAATAGGAGGGTGCACGCCATCGTTGATTACAAGATCGCAACAAACCCCTGATGTGGTTTTTCCTGACGCTGATCTAGACTCGTGCCGGTCAATCAAAGGCCCGGAATCTGGAGCGTGCAATGGAAATGCCGACAAAGGAAAAAGCCATCGCCAGCAATCGCGATGCATGGAATGACTCCGCCCAACACCACAAAGACACCCCCGAATGGCGGGCCCGTTTGAGAGCGGTGAGCCATGGCGATTTTTCCTGCCTGGATGACACCCTCACCGGGTTGCTCCAACAGGTCGGTGTCGACGGCAAGGATGTGGTGCAACTGGGCTGCAACAATGGCCGGGAAAGTCTTTCGCTGTTTGCGCTGGGTGCCCGCAGCGTGGTGGGCGTCGACCAGTCCGGGGCCTTTCTCGATCAGGCCCGGGAGCTGGCATCCCGTTCGCCTCATCAGCCCGAATTCATCGAAGCTGATATCCATCACCTGCCGACTGAACTGCACCAACGCTTCGACGTGGCGCTGATCACCATCGGCGTATTGAACTGGATGCCGGACATCGGCGAGTTCTTGCGCCATGTCGCGCAAACCCTCAAGCCCGGCGGCAGCCTGGTGATTTACGAAACCCACCCGTTCCTGGAAATGTTCGACCCCGAGTCAGCCGATCCCTATCGCCCGGACAGCTCGTATTTTCGCAGTGAGCCTTTCGTCCAGGACCAACCGATCGTCTACGAAGGCAAAGTCGAACAGCAGGCCTCGGCGTCCTACTGGTTCGTCCACACCCTGGGCGCGATCTTCACCGGTGCCGTCGAGGCGGGGTTGCAGATCAGCCACTTCAAGGAGTACCCGCATTCCAACCGCGAAGAACTCTACGATCAGTATCAGCAGCAAAAGGCGCAGTTGCCGTTGTGTTACACGTTGGTGGCGGTGAAGCGCTGAGTGTCAGACCTGAGGAATGAGTTGCACTGACTGACGCCATCGCGGACTTGCCTGCGATGGCGTCGACACGGTCCGCAGTCAAGCAACAACCATCGCTCCCGCCTGCCCGCCTGCCCGCCAATCACGCCTGCGCCGCCGTCACCGGCCGTTGTTCCGGTTTGCGCAGTGCCGTCAGCCGCGAGCCGGTGTAGTAGGTTTCGCGGAAGAAGCGCCAGCGGCCGAACAGGTCGTAGACGTGGGTGATGCGCCCTTGCTCCTGGTAGTCCATGCGGATGTGCATTTTCATCGCCTGAATGTTGCGGGTGTCGCAGACGTCGACGATCTTGTTGCAGCCTTTGGCCCGCATCGCATCCCAGAGTTTGAACTGGGCGTCCATCGACAGGCTGGTGCCGAAGTAGGCAGGAATCATTTCACCGCCGAACTCGAAAAACTCACCGGGGTTGATCCGGAACCAGCAGCCGTAATAGTGCCGGTCGAAGTAGTCCCTGGCACTGCCCCAGATGAATCCGATGGCATCACCTTCCTCGTTCACGTACATGTGCCCGGTGTGACCCTCGGCGGCGATTTCGGCCATGGCCTTGACGCGGTTGCCGTAATACTTGGTGAACGCGATGGCGTTTTCCGGGGTGATGATCACCAGGCGCAGGCCCGAATAGGGCCGCAGATTTTGCGGCGCCACCGGGGTCACCAGGTCGCGCCCCAGCCACAGCAGCTCCCTATGGAAATACACGTAGCGCTTCCAGAGTGACTGGAGCGTGTGGAGCAGGCCTTTTTGTTTGATGCGTTCGCGAATCTTGTCGATGGCGCTCATGAAGTCCTCCGAGGCTGAAGCCTGGGTGTGGTGGGTAACGTTTTCGATGGCGAAAAATCAGGATTTCAACGGGTGCAGTTCGGTCGGGTATTGCGGCTCCTCTTTGGATGCCCTCGGCACCACGGCATAGGACACTCTCGGAACACCCGCAAGACGCTGCTCCAGCACATGGCTCAGCGACTCGCCCGGGTCCAGATAGGCATCGCCAAAATCGGCGCCGATATGGATCGGATGGACGACGATTTCCAGCAAGCCGTCGATTGGCATCGCCACAGTGCGCAGGTCGACCGGGGTGCATACGTTCTGGGCGGTCGCTCCGGACAGGCTGTTCAAGCGATGGTTGAGCAACGTCTTGAACATTCGCTTGGGCACGCTCAAATTACTGCCCAGGTCGCGCGCCAGTCGCACGGGCACCCCTTGGCGGGCGGCAAACCGCGCGACGATTTCACCGATGGGCCAGATGTTGTGCACGTGCTGATGGGAATCGAGGTGGCTGGGGTGCAGGCCGTTGTCCAGGCAACGTTGCCATTGGGCTTCGAGCTCTTCCAGCACCGCGTCGCGATCCAGGCGGTTGAGCCAGAGACAGTGACGTGGCAGGCTGAGGTCGAACTCACCCTGGCTGTCGCAGAACGTCGAACGCGCCAGAATCGACGGGCTCAACGGTCGGCCATACGTGAGGTTGAAGTGCAGCCCGATCCGCCCCTTGAGCATTGGCTGTCGGGCCAGGACGCAGGCCGCTTCGAAGGCCGGCATGTTGGCCATGGCGGTTGCGGAGCTGATGACTCCAGCGTGGAAGGCACCCAGGATCACCGCGTTTTCGCTCGGGCTGAGGCCGAAATCGTCAGCGTTGACTATGACTTGGCGAGGCATGGCTGCCCTCTCTTTCTTGTTCGGTGGGTGCAGCGTCTTTGGCGATAATGGGTGCCTGTATAGGTGTAAGCGTAGGAGCAACCAGCGTTGCTGCACGCCTGGCCTTCCACTTTTTTAACCCGGGTTTGATGTGGTGCCAGAGTCGCAGGGCCAGCCCGAGGGCGAGTCCGCTGGGGCGCCAGGAGTAGAAACTCCAGCGCCAGTGCTCCAGTTGCCCGGTCATGCGCTCCAGGAGTTGATGGCTGGAGTTTTCCAGGCTGATCCGCGAGGCGTCGACCCAGTGCCAGTTGTCGTCCAGCCCCCAGCGGATCCACTCTTCAAGCAGCACACGACCGCTGCCCAGGTCTGCGTGTTGCGGCAGGAACGCCAGGTTGTAGTCGTACAACCGACCCTGTTCCAGCAAGCCGATGCGGTAGCTGATGCAACGCCCGTCCAGTTCCAGCACCACCACCCGCACCAGTCCCAGTTCGGCAAGGGCGGTGAAAGCCTGCTCGATCCATTGCCGGTAGCGGTCATTGGTGAAAATCCCCACGCCTTGAAGGCCTTTCCAGCTCAGCGCTTCGACTTTGCCGAGGGTCCGCAACAGTGGCCTGATGGTGGCGGCGTCGGGGGTTATCCGTCGGATCTCGGCACCGCAAGCCGCGATGCGTTTACGTGCACGGCGCAGTTTGTAGCGGGGGTCGCCGGACACTTCCTGATGGTCGGCTTCGCTGATCAGGTGCACCGGCACCCGACAACTGAGGCGGCGCTCGCCGGTCGAGCTGTGGGCCATCCAGGTGGTCAGCGCACTTTCTTCGCCGATGGGTTCGCACAATTCATTGAGTTGCAGCATCGCATGGGGCACGCGACGGCGGATGATCACCAGCGCCTTGCGCATGCTCTCGGCATCGAGGCAACTGAGCAGGGCCAGGCGATCGGTGAGGGGGTAACCGAGGTGATGCAGGACTCGAAACGGTAGCCCGCCAAAGTGCTCCACGGACACCACCAACGGCAGGCACAAGGCCAATTCATCGCCGTGCCAGCCGAGCAGAACGTGCAAGCGCTCCCCGGCAACCAGTGCCTGTTCCGATGCGCGCAGCCAGGCGAGGGTGTTGAACGGTGTATGGTCCGTCACGCGCCAGCGCAACCCCTCATAGGCGGCTGTTGGAAAGTCCGGAGCGCACAACGACGTGCGCCATTCGAATCGAGCCATCATAGGTTCAGACCGCCGCATAACTCATGGACGTTCATGAGGCGCTCCAGCTCAGGGCGAACAGGGTTTGCCCTGGCAGGTCGAAGCTGACGCGACCGTCCTGACAGTTGAATTTGCCTTCGCGACTGCGGCTGTCGGCACCAAAATACACCAGCGCTCCCTTGGTCAGCGGGCAGGTCGCCCCGGCCAGATCGACACGCTGCAGGCGCGCGCCCTTATTGACGCCCAGCAGGCTGCGTTGGTGTTCGGTGGCCATCGCCAGCACGTCGACTTCGAAGGCGTCGTTGTCCAGGCGCATGACGTTTTTCAGCCAGTGCTGCCGGATGAATTGTTGGGCCAGGCCCACCGGTTTGAGCTCGAAACGATCGCCACCCAGCACCCGCACCATGCCTTTGGGGTAGTTCGGTTCGTCGGCGGCCTGGAACCAGTTGAGCATGTCCAGCAAGCCGTCCTGCGCCGAGTTGATGACCACCGAGGCCCACCACAGCGAAGCGAAATGGGTTTCCTGATCGTAGGGGCTCAGACTTGAGCCGCTGGACAGGTTGGTCTGGTCCAGCAGTAAGGCCTTGCGTGGCCGGCCCTTGGCATCGAGGCCCACCAGCTCGGCGGCGCGGCGCACGCTGTCGCGGTAGACCCGGGTCGCCAGCAGGTCGCGAACCATCCATTCATGCCAGGCGAGGGCGTCGATCTGCTCGCCGGACTCGGCCAGCAGGCGCCGTGCCCAGTCGATACCGCGCTTGTCGGCAGCATCGTCGGTGAACGGGCCGTTGACGAAACGCGAACTGGCGGGCATGGCAATGCGAATGCCAGCCTTGGCGTTGGCCGGATCGCTGCGCACTTGCCGAGCCATGCTGTTGAAGATCGCCTGGTAGTTGGCGTAGCTCGAGTAGTTGAGATTGGGCTCGTCGGCGAACGCGATGTAGTGAGTGCCGCCGCCACCGAGGGCGCGGGTAGCGGTGAGCCAGGCGTCGAGGCCGGCGTTGCTCGTGGTGTCGGCGCGCAGATCGGCCTGACGCTGGCTGCCGGCCAACAGCGTGATGTCCTGCGTGATGCCGAAGCGGTTCTGATAGAGCTGGCGGAACGCGTCTTCGTGGTGTGGATTTTCCGCCGTGACGTCGACGAAACTGTAGTAGGAGCCAGCCTGAGGCTTGAGGGCATCGAGCGCCGCGAAACTGGATTGAGGCGGCAGCACGTAGGGCAAATAAATGCCCAGGTTCGGGGTCGGGCCGAGCGTCTCTTTATGCAGGGTCAGCCGGGTCTGGCCAGCGTCCTCGCGCAGCGGCTTGAGTTGCTGCGGGTTCTGGGCGAACAGGTTCGCCGTGCCATCGAGCCAGAACGCGACCTTGCCGCTGCCTTGCAGGCGCAGGCGCCAGACTTGTTCGTCCTGGGTGACGGGCAGTTCGAGCTGATCGAATTGCCAATAGGCGCGATAGGGTTTCAGCGCCAGCGTCACTTGTTTGTTATCGCCCACACGCTGGGCCAGCAGAGCGCTGACGCCACCGTGAAACTTGCCGGCCAGCACGGCGTGTTCCCCCGGTGCGACTTTGAAATACAGCTCATCGCCGCCACGGGTTTCGGCGCTGAAATGCACCTTGGCCGGGGCGAACAGCGCCACGGTGCGTTCGTCGTGTTCGACGGTGTAGCGGCGGAAACTGTAGCCCGGAATTTCCAGTCGATAACTGGCGGCACCTGGCGCCAGCGGCCAGCTCTGCTTGCCGCGTGATTCACTGGCGGCGATCAGGCGATCACCCTTCAGGTTGCCGTTGCCGTCGAGCAGGTACAGGTGTTCTTCGTTGGCATCGGCCTGCCACGCAGGGACCCACTGGATGGTCAACGTGTCGGGGCGATCCGCTTGCAGATACAGGCTGCCGTCGCGAATGTCGGTCCAGCGCATGGGCGCTGCCTGAGCGCTCAAACCAAGGCCCAGGCTCAACAGCAGCACCAGGGGTTTCATGCTGATTTCCGTTGCAGTATCTGAAGCATCGGTGCCACATCACTGGGCAGGATGATCAGGGTTTGCCAGAAGGGTACGCCGCTCAACCGGCAGTACATCACCAACAGCGCGACGGTCACCGCCAGGTAGGCGATGGACGATGCCGCCGCGGCGCCGACGATGCCATACATCGGGATCAGCAACAGGTTAAGGGCCAGGTTCAGCAGCGCGCCGAGGCCCACCAGCAGCGAAACCGTGCCGGGGCGATTTTTGCCCAGCAAGTCCAGGCGCAGGATGCTCGCATAGCAAAGACCGAGCAGCCCCGGCAGCAGCGCCAGCAAGGCTGGGTAGGCCGGTTGATAAGCGATGCCGAACAGGGTGACGATCAGCCATTCTCCGATCACGGCCATGGTCAGGCAGGCACCGAGCATCACCGTGGCGGTCAGGCGCAAGGCCAACGGCGTCAGGCGTTCCATGCCTTCGTCCTGTTGCAGCAGGCGTTTCATCAGGGGTGTGGTCACCGCTTCCGGGACGATCAGCAGCAACTCGGCGGCAGCGCTGGCCATGGCGTAATGACCCAATGCCGTACTGCCGAGCAAGGCACCGATGAACAGGTAATCGGAGCGCAGAATGACTTGCTGGAACAACAAATCGGGATGGCTACGGGCGCTGTAGCGCAACAGTTCTTTCTGGCTGGCGCGGTCCCATTGCAACGTCAAGGGTTGCGCACGGTTGAGCCAGACCCAGCCGGCCAGCACCACCAGGCTGATGCCGGCTAGCCAACTGATCAGCGCCGCTTCCAGCGCGGCGTCTTTCCACATCCAGAACAAGGCGATAAACAGCAGCAGTGGCGCCAGCGATTCGACCAGCCGCAAGGCATTGAACGCCACCACACCGCCCGACGCGTTGTGCAAGGTCAGCAGGCCGCTCTTGAGCACGGTCAGCGGCACCGCCAGCAGCAACAGCCAGGCGAGCAATCCTAATTGCGTGGTGATGTCGAGTTCGCTGCCGAACTCGCGGGTCAGCGCCACCACCAGCAACGTCAGCAAACCTGCCAGCAGGCAACCGAATACCAGCACCTGACTCAGCAGCAAACCCATGGGCCGTTGCTTGGCCGCCTGATAACCCACCGCCGAATTCAGCCCGCCGCTGGTGGCGGCGCTGATCAAATCGGGCAGGGTGCTGAGCAGCGCAAACAGGCCGCGCTCGCTGGGTCCCAGAATCCGCGCCAGCAACACGTTACGCAGCAGGCGCAGGCCGATCATCGCCAGTTTGGTGCCCATGCTCAGGGCCAGGTGTTTGAGGTAGTGGCTGCGACTCATGGCCGGGCTCCGCGGTAGATACGCCACGACAGCAGTTCCGGATCGCGCGCCGTGCGCTGGCTGATGCCGATTCGCGGCAAGGCCAGTGGATCGCCGATACCACGGTAAATCCCGCTGGCGGTGCCCAGGGCAAACGGGAAGTCGTGGTCGGCCACGTGTTCGCGCACCCGCGCATCATGGTTGCCATTGGGGTAGCAGTAGACTGGCAGCGGCCGGTTGCAGCCATTCAACAGTGCATTGCGGCTGCGGCTCAGTTCTTCATCCAGGTGTTGATCGTCAAGGTCGGTGAAGATCGTGTGGCTGGCGCCGTGAGGGCCGAAGCGGATCAACCCGCTGGCTTCCAGCGCGCGCACTTGATGCCAGTCCAAGGCTTGGGGCAACGATTCTTCAGGGCATTGGTCGGTGAGCCGGCTCAGTTCACTCGGTGGCAGGCTTTTCAGGTTTTGCAAAAAATGCAAAAGCGCCAGGCTACGGCGCTGCACATCCAGGTCATCGAGCATTACCGGTAACGGTCGCCCGATCTGTTGCAGGCATTCAATCAAGTGTGTCCGGGCTTTTTCACCGTGGCTGTGCCACAGGGTTTCCCCCAGGCTTTCCCACCAGAAGCGTTGCCGGCTGCCGATGAAGTCGGTGGAGAGAAAAATGCTCGCCGGCACCTGATACCTTTTCAGCAACGGGAAGGCATTCAGCGCGTTGTCGCGCCAGCCATCGTCGAAGGTCAGTGCGACTTTGGGTCGCTCCGACATGGCGGTGCCGGGTTGCAGAATTTCCATCAGCGGTACGCAATCGAAGTGTTTTTTCAACCAGAGCAGCAGGTGAGCAAAGCCTTTCGGCCCGACGCACAGTTCATTGCGATGGGGCAAGTCGGCGGCGCGGTCATTGGGCAGCACCCGGTGCAGCATCAGGATCACCCCGGCACCGTGCAGTTGGTGACGGCCTACCGGCGAGTTGAGATAGAGCCAGCCACTGGTGCGTTTTAATAATTGTCTGATCGCCATGGCGCGGTCCTGTCAACGATTTTGCTCGGGGTTCCACTGCGCGTACCGCTGTCCACGCAGGAACTGCCACAGACCGATACTCATTCCGGCAAGGGTCACCAGAAAGAAGCCGGCGAGGCGAAAGGGTTTGGGCAAACGGTGTTGCACATCCAGCAGGCCGGCGATGGCCACCGCATAACCGAGCAGCTGCGCGATCAGGCTCAGGCGATAGAAGCCATGGACATTCCACAGCCAGAAGTTACTCAGCAACAACGGCAGCAACAGGATCGGTGCCAAGCGTCGAATCAGTTTGTGGCTGATCAGCGCAATCGCATACAAGCCATGGCGCCAGGGATTCAACAGTTCCCGGCGCTGGGCCAGGCTCTGCAGGCCGCCGACGGTGACGCGCAGACGACGGCGCCATTGTTTGTCGATCTCATCGACGCCCTGATCGATCACCCGGGCTGTGGGCACATAGACAATGCGTTTGTGCGCCACCGGCGCGCAGGTACTGATAAAGAAATCATCGTTGACCTCCGACGGCACGTTCTGGAACAACTCGCGACGCAGGGCGAGCAGGGCGCCGTCGGCGGAGACCATGCAGCCGGTACGATTTTCCACCATACGCAGCCAACCTTCGTAGTGCCGATAAAGGCTATCGCCCAGGCTCAGGCCCTGGCCCGCCACCGGGATCAACATGTGCCCGGCGCAGGCCCCGACCTGTGGATCGGCCAGAGGCGCGAGCAATTGCCCGAGGGTGTCGGTCGACCATTGGTTGTCGGCATCGGTGAACACCAGAATCTCGCCCGTGCTCAGGGCAACGGCGGCATTCAAGGTGGCTGCCTTGCCCTGACGGGGCAGGTCGAGCACGCTGATGCGCGGGTCGATGACCTTGCGGGCGCAGGCCACGGTGTCGTCGGTGGAGCCGTCGCTGGCCAGAATGATCTGTAGCGAGCGCGCCTGATAATCCTGGGCGAGCAGGATGCGCAACTTTTCTTCGATGTACTGGGCCTCGTTGTGCGCGGCGATGACGATGCTCACGTTCATCGGCTGTGCCGGCCCATGACGCCGTGCGGGAAATAACGGCGCGAGCAGCGTCAGCAGCAGCGGGTAGCCGAACCAGGCGTACACCGGCAATAACAGGCACCACCAGAAAATGAATTCAGCCACGGGCGGGTCTCCTGGCATTCCAGCGACAAAGGCTCAGGATGAACGCGGCACCCGCCAGGTGCAGACGCACCCAATGCAGGCCCCAGAGTTGCAGCATCAGGCGCAGGTCGCGGTGTAACAGGCTCTGGCGCAGACTTTGGGCGAGCGCTGGCAGGCTGGTGACGAACAGCATGAATAGCGCCAGTAGGGGGGAACCGTTGAGCAGGGCGGATAGCGCCATGAAATCCAACACCCAGGCGATGATCGATAGCATAGGGAATCGCAGTAAACGCAGATTCAAGCCGTGGCTGCGCAGTAATTGCAGGTGACTGCCCTGACGCCAGAACTCCTTGCCCATCCATTCGCGCCAACTGCTCTCGTAACCCCAATGCAGGGCAACGCTCTGGTTGACGGCCAGCAGGCGTGCGCCAGAGTGGGAAAGGCGCATGGTGAAATCTTTGTCTTCGCCGGTGCGCAGGTTTTCGTTGAAGCCGCCGACCTTGTCGAACCATGGACGACGCATCAACAGGTTGGAACTGGGCAGCCATCGCACTGCTTTCACCGTTTCATCGTTCGGGCGCAACGTGCGGCGTTGCCAGGCATTGGCATACCACGGGGCTTCGGCCGGGGTGTGCAGGTCCAGTCCCAGGACGTCGACCTGAACCGCGTGTTGGATGCTCAACAACAGCGTGAGCCAGTCCTCGGGCATCTCGATATCGGCATCGATGAAGCCCAGCCATTCGCCTGTCGCCATCGCCGCCCCGCGATTGCGCAGGGCGCCGATCAGCAGCCCGGGCAGCACCAGCACCTGCGCCCCGAGCTGGCGAGCGATGTGCGGGCCCTGATCGTTGGAGCCGTTATCGACCACAATCAGCTCGCATTCCATCCCGGCAGCCTGCGCGGCTTTTTTCGCGGCAAGCAAGGTGCGGCCGATGTGTCTGGCCTCGTTGTACATCGGGATGGCAATGCTGATGCGGTTCATGCCCTGGCCTCCGTCGGCGGACGTTCCTCAGCCTTGAGGCGCAACACCCAGGTCAGGGCGAGCATGATCCACAGGTACTTGTGATTCGGTGCGCTGAGGAACATCAAAAACAGTGTCAACGACAGATAACTGATGCCCAGGTGGGTGATCAGGTCGGCCTGTTCCCAATCTCGTCGCAGCATCCAGGCTTGACGGGCGCGGACCAGGTTGTACATCCCAAGGCCCAGCATGCCGACGAACAACAGCCCGGCGGGAATCCCCAGTTCACTGAAGATTTCCATGTAGGTGTTGTGAGCGCGACGGTACAAGTCGCCGGGTTTGCGGTTGGCGGAAAACACCTTGGCGTAACCGGAGGTGGCGTAGTGCAGCGGGAAGGTGCCGGGGCCGGAACCGAGTAACGGGTGCTCACGAATGATCTGGCTGCCGACCACAAGGTATGACGTGCGGCGGCCGAGGGATTCGTCCTGGCTTTTGGCGCCTTCTTTCAAGACGCTCAAGGATTGGATGCGCTTGAGGTAACCGGCCGGCATCGAATAAATCCCCACCGGGATCACGAGCGCAAGGCCGAGTATGGCAAAACCCAAGTGGCGCGGCCGGATGCGTGGCAACTGCGCGCGGTAGTGCCAGGCGCCGATCATCAAGCTCAGGAACAGCACCACCAGCCCGGAACGGGAATCGGTTTTGGTCATGCCGCCCAGCAGTAAAATGCAGCAGCCGCCCCAGAACAATCGGTGCAACAGGTTCGGACCGCGGATCACCAGTAGCAGGGCCAGCGGCACGGCGAAGGCGATCAACAGGGCAAACGAGTTCGCGTCTTCCAGCAGCCCGGCGGCGCGGCCCTGGTCCTGATACTTGGTGGAGAACATGGCCAGCGCGCTGGTCGCGCTGACGCTAAGGGTTACCAGCCGGGCGAACAGATCGAGGTTCAACTCACGGCCAATCAGCAAGGTGATTACAAACAGCACCAGGCCGACGCTCATGTCCCGCAGATGACTCTGGGACATGTCCATGTTGTCGGTATTGATCATGCTCAACAGGTACAACACCACGAAGCCGACCAGGAAGCGCCAGATGTTGCTGCGCAGGCGCTCGGACGGAATCTGGTGAATGGCCAGTTGCAACATCAGGACCAGTGCCAGTGACGCACCGATGAATTTGGTGCCTGACAGCGCGTTGCCCTTGAAGAAACCTTCGAATGGCACCAGCGCCGCGATGCCCAATAACCCCCAGGCGGGTTTTCGGTAGAGCACACCGACAGCGACCATGCCGAGCACCGCGCCGGGCGCCAGATAGGGGTAAGGACTGGCCAGCAAACCGAGGCAGACCAGGGCGAGCAGACTGACGATCGAGAGCGGAAAGATCACGCGCGTGCCTCCCGTGCAGTACGGATATAAAGCTGCGACCAGCGTTCGGCCAAGGCCTTCAGGTCGTAACGGTCCTGTTGCGTACGTTTTGCGTTGTCGATCAGTTCGCGAGCCAGTACCGGCTCACTCAGCAGCGTGTCGAGCTGCCGGGCGAGGGCGACGCTGTCGGTGGGGGGCGCCAGCAGACCGTTGTGCCGATCCTCCAGCACATCGGGAATTCCGCCGACGCTGAATGCCACCACTGGCACTCCGGCCTGCATTGCTTCGAGCAAAATCATCGGCGTGCCCTCGGTGCGCGAGCTGATCACCAGCGCATCGAGTTGCGGCCACCAGCGGTTCATGTCGGTCTGGTAACCCGGCAGGGTGATGCGGTTGTGCAAGCCGGCGGCGGCAATTCGCGCCAGCAGGGTTTCCCGTTCCGGGCCATCGCCGAGCATCACCGCGTCCAGTTGCGGATGTTGCTGACACAGCGCAATCAGTGCATCGAGAAACAGGTCCGGGCCTTTTTCATGGGTCAGCCGACCGACGAAGCCCGCCAGCCAGCGCGGGTGTCTGGCGTTGTGGGGCAGCAAGCCGTTGGCGGTTGGCAGACCATTGGGAATCACTTGCAGCTTCTCCTTCCGAACACTGGCCTTGCGGTGCAGCGCCGCGATGCTTTCGGCCACGCAGACCACCCGATTCACCGACGCGGTGCGGCACAGTTGCAGGCTCAGCCAGCCGTAGAAGCGTTGCTTGCGACTGCGCGGGGTGAAACCGTGCTGGGTAATCACCAACGGCAAGTCAAACAATGTCGCGCCGACCCAGCCAAACACCAGACCCTTGAAATTGTGCGTATTGATCAGCGGATGTTCAGCCCGCCGATAACGTAAATGACCCAGCAATTGCCCCAGTCCCGCGAAAGCGCGGCAGTCGATCCCGGCCTCGCGGAACCGGTCGATCAGCGCCGGCGGCGCATCCAGAAACAGCACCTGGTGGTGCCCCGGCGTCGCCAGGCAATGGTCCAGCAACATCCGCTCAGCGCCATAAAAGCCGCCGCTGCTGATCAAATGCATGATCGGCAGCGCGCTGGCGTTGAGCGGCCCGTTCAATGGCGCACCCAATACATGAAGCTAGGCACGGTCCAGTTCTTGTGCGGGTTGTTCGGCAGGACGTCCTGATCGTTGATCACCAACAGCACCGGCAAGCCCAGTTCATGGGTGATTTGCGCTGGATGTTTGAAGCTGTGATCGAAGAACTCACGCACGTAGACGAAGGCAATCGCCAGCAGCAGTCCGGTCAGCATCCCGAATGGAATGATCAGCAGCGGTTTGGGAAACGCCACCTCGGTCGGTTCGAACGGCGGGCTGAGCACCCGGGCGTTGGACAAATCGCTGTCCAGCGCGCGGGCGGTGCTGCTTTCGGCAAAGCGCTGGGCATAGGTGGAGAACGCCGCGTGCAAGGCATTGATCTCGGTATCCATCTGCTGCAACTTGCTCTGCGCCACTTGCAACTGGTGGATGCGGTTCTTGAACTCGGCGATGCGCGCGGTTTTCTGGTTGATCACCGAGGTGACAATGGCCAGGTCGCTGGTGCGCTCCTGAATCCGGTTGCTGACGATTTTCAGGAACTGCTGGCGGGTGCGGGTAATTTGCTCGCGGGCCAGCAGCATCGGTTCGCTGCCCGGCTGGAACACCGCCAGGTCGTTCATGTAGCGACTGACTTGAGTCGTCAGTGCCTCACCGATCTGCCGGATCTCCCGGTCTTCGAAGGCAATGTTGTCCACCGTGGTGGTGAAGGTGAAGGGGAAGGTGTAGTCGTTGAGCCGAGAGGTATTGTTGGCCGCCGCCAGCGCGGTTTTCAGGTAGTCGAGCCAGCGCTGGCTTTGCAGCAAGCGATCCTGATACTGGTTCAGGTTCTCTTCCTCGGTGTTGATGGCGTTGAGGCGGAAGGTGATTTCTTCCTTCGGATCGGACGCACCGATCTTTTCGAGCAACGCCAGTCGAGTACCTTCCAGGCCATCGAGCCGCACCTGATACTGCTTCTTCTTGGTTTCGTAGAAGCTCTGTGGCAGATCGATCGATTGCAGTTCCTGACGGCTGGCCAGGTAGTTTTGCAACATCGTTGCGACAAACCGGGTGCCTTGGGCCGGATCGCTTGAGCTGTAGATAATGGAGATCACGTTGGAGCCGGGCAGGGTGTCGATCTTCAGGTTATCGATGGCCTCCTGGGTGAAGGTATCCAGGGTGGTGTCCCGCACCGGATCGATTGCAAGCCCGAGCGCGCCGCGCACCGGGTTGATCACGTATTCACGCAAGGGGTTGGTCACGAAACGCTGGATCGGTACGGTCACCAATTTGTTGAAGGCCCCGGGGTTGGGCGTGTATTCGCCTTTGGCCTGCAGGTCACTGATGGTCTGACGGATCAGGGCCGGAGAGCGCAGGATATTGCTCTCGGTTTCCATATCCGCCAGCGATGGCGGAATGAAAGAGGCGTCGCCTTGGGTCAGGGATGTGGTGGCGTCTCCCTGAGAGAGTTTTTTGGACTGCACGAGCACCTGCGCGGTGATATCGAAGCTCTGTTTCAGCACCAGTGGCAGGAGCAGGGCGATCACTGCAAAGATCAGGAAGATTCGCTTCACCAGCCGCTTGTTGGCGAAGAAGATCCTGAAGAACTCATGCAGGTAGTTTTCCTTTGGGTTCATAGTCGGTCACCTGAGAGTTAGTTGTTGCTGCCTTTGTTGTCGACGCGGTAGCCGAAGGTGAAGCCCACCCCCTGAAACAACACCACATCGGCCAGTTGCCGCGCGAGCTCACCGGCACTGGCCAGTTTGGTCTTGGGCACGTAGAGCATGTCGTCCGGTTGCAGGTAAGCAATCTGCGACGCGTCACCGGACAAGGCTTTCTCCACGTCGTAGTGCACAGCCTGCACCTGGTTGCCGTTGCGGCGCATGATCACCACTGAATCGAGGCGCGCCTTGACGTTGGTGCCACGGGCCAGGGTCAACGCTTCGAGCACTGAAACCGGGCGGCGAATCGGATAGGAGCCCGGCTGCGCGACTTCACCCAGCACATAGATTTCATTGCCCGACGTGGATTTGAGCATGACGTCGACGGTCATCCGTCCCGGCAATTGCGCATAACGTTGATTGAGGAACGTTTCCAGTTGGTTCACGGTCATGCCTTGCAGCGGCACGGAGCCGATTTCCGGAAAACTTGCATAGCCGTCGTTGCCCACGGTGATCTCCCGGCTCATGCCGGTAGCGGGGTGGTTCAGGGCGCTCTTGAGGTTTTGCTCGTTGCTCAGCGGGCTGGTGACCAGCACGGTCAACTGGTTGCGATTGGGCTGGAACAGGGCTTTGCGGTTATAGGCGCGCTGGATTTCCTCCCGGGCCTGGACCGAGGTCATCCCACCGATTTTCACCGAGGTGTTGGCCCCCGGCAGTTCGATGGTGCCATCGGGCAGCACCAGTTGCGTGCCGTTGAGCTGGCTGGCCGCAGTGAAGTTCAGCGCGACCTGGTCGCCGGGCTGAATGCGGTAAGCCTCCGAGCCACTGGTGCTGACGTGGAAGATCACGTCCAGCACGTCCTTGGGCCGCAAGGTCTGTTCGACCTTGGGCATATCGGTGGCCTGGGCGTTGGCCGGCTCGGCCGTGAGGATCTGCACCGGCATGTTTTGGGTTTCACTGGTGCTGGAGCAACCTGCAAGCGGTAGCAACAGCAGGACAAGCACTTTGGCATTCATGACTTCATCCTTCAGGTGGGTGCTTACAGGTTTTTGTAGAGCCATTTGGGCATGTAGTACTTGCGCCGGTTGAAGACGCTGCCCACCAGTTTCGCGCCGGCCTGGGTCAGGCGTTGGGCCGCGGCCTGGGCCACTTCCCAGCGGGTGTCTTCCGCACGCACCACCATGATCACGCCGTCCACCAAAGTGCTGATGACCAGGGTGTCGACGGCCTCATACACCGCATCGCCGTCGATCACCACGAAGCGATACCGATCGACCAACTGTTCGAGCAACGGGATCAGCTGTTCGCTGGTCAGGTGCTCGGTACCGCGGATGTGCCGCCCGTTCGGCAGGATGTGGAAGGGCAGGCTGGAGACGGTCACCAGGCAGTCCTGCAGCAGCGGCGGGGAATCGTTGAACAGCAGGTCGCGAAAGCCGCGCTCTTTGCTCAGCCCCAGCTGTTGCGTGAGATTGCCCGTCGACTGACTGGCGTCCACCAGCAGCACTTGGCCGTTGCTCATTGACGCCAGTTGGCTGGCCAGCGCCAGGGCACTGGTGGTGGTGCCCGTGCCTGCGTTGGCAGCGGTCAGAAAAAGGATCCGCAGATCCAGGTCGAGCACGGTCGAGGTCAGGTTGGACTCGCTCGGGCTGGCGATGGTCAGGCTGTTATTCGATGAACCGTCCATTTAACTCGCTCCGTGGCCGTTGAACACGATGAAGGGGGTTTTCAACAGAATCTTCAGATCAAGCAACAGGCTCTGCTCGGCGATGTACGTGAGGTCCAACTCAACGCGCTGGTCGAAGTCGATATTGCTGCGCCCGGAGATCTGCCACAGACCGGTCATGCCGGGGTAGATGCTCAGGCGTGCAAGGTGGCTGTCCTTGTAACGACGGGCATTGAACGAGGTGGGTCGTGGACCTACCAGGCGCATGTCGCCGCTCACCACATTGATCAGGTTGGGTAATTCATCGAGGCTGCTGCGCCGCAGGAAGCTGCCGATGGGGGTAATCCGCGGGTCGTTGTCGATCTTGAAGTCGATGGCGTCGGCGCCGTGCTTGTTCAGATGCCGCAGGGACTCCTTGAGCTCCTCGGCGTTGGCCACCATGGTGCGGAACTTGTACATGCCGAACATGCGGCCGCGATAACCGGTGCGCTTCTGCACGAACATCACCGGCCCCGGGCTGCTGAACTTGATCGCCAGTGCCAGCCCCAGCAGTACCGGGGAAATCAACAGTAAAATCACCAGTGCACCGAGGCAGGCGAGCACCCGATTGGTGCGCGACAGGGTCCAGGGCCGACCGCCGTTGCGGCCGGTCACCCAGCCGTGACCCTGCACGTGGATCGCCTTGTCGAGGCGCATCCGGTGCTCGGGATCCAGGCGGTTATCATGCTGCATGTGATCGAGCAACATGCCTTTTTCATGTCCAGTCATAGAGTCCTCCGCTAAAGCCCGGCCATGAATGGCGAGTGGGCGCTACGCAGTGGGTAGTAGTCACGGAACCAGGCGATGAATCGTCCGAGTCCTTCATCCAGCTCTATCCGTGGCTGGAAACCGGTGGCCAGTGCCAGATCGCTGGTATCGGCGCAGGTGTTGAGCACGTCGCCCGGTTGCAGGGGCAGTAACTCGACGAGGGCCTTTTGCCCCAGGTGCTTTTCCAGCAGTGCCAGGTAGTCCTTGAGCGCTACCGGCTGCTGTCCGCCAATGTTGTAAATGCGCCATGGCGCCATGCTGCTGGCCGGGTCCGGTTGCTCGCGGTTCCAGTCCGGTGCCGGCTGGGGCGCGCGTTCGACCAGGCGGGCGATGCTCTCGATGATGTCGTCGATGTAGGTGAAGTCCCGCTGGTGCTGGCCGTAGTTGAACAGCTTCAGCGGCTGCCCTTCGGCAATCGCCCGGGCGAACTGGATCGGCGACATGTCGGGCCGGCCCCAGGGCCCGTACACAGTGAAAAAACGCAAACCGGTGCAGGGAATGCCGAACAGATGGCTGTAGCTGTGGGCCATCGACTCGTTGGCTTTTTTGGTCGCGGCGTACAGCGACAACGGATGGTCGACGTTGTCCTTGACCGAATAAGGCGTGTGCTGGTTGGCGCCGTACACCGAACTGGACGAGGCATAGATCAAGTGCCTGACCGGGTGGTGACGGCAGCTTTCGAGAATGTTGAGGAACCCGCTCAGATTGCTGTCGAGGTAGGCCCGAGGATTTTCCAGGGAGTAACGCACCCCGGCCTGGGCCGCGAGGTGAATCACCACTTGCGGTTGTTCACACTCAAACAGTGCGTCGAGGGCCTCGGCATCGGCCAGGTCGACTTTCGCGAGGGGGAAATCGCCGACCTGCTCGCGTACCCAATCCACGCGGTCATGTTTGAGTTGCGGGTCGTAGTAGTCATTGAAGTTGTCCAGCCCGCACACCTGATGCCCGTCGCTCAACAGCCGCAACACACAATGGGCACCAATGAAGCCGGCGGCTCCAGTGACGAGTATCTTCATGATCGTGGCGCCTCTGGAGCTGCCAATGCCGCAGCTTGGATGAGGCCGACGCAACACGTACCCAATACGTTCACGTCCATATTGGCGTGCCTCGTAAGACGGTGGATGTAACTGAAATGAGACTGTCAAAAGGGGTATAGCCCAGCCTTGGGAAAGCGTGTCAGCAAAATGACGGGTAGCGCGGGCTGGAAACCCTGATTTCATGGGCTATTTGGTATCAAGTGCTTGCCGTTGCTGGATTTGTCGTGGTTTTGAGGGGTTTCAAGAAAACGATAAACGGTCGAAAGGCTTGTATTACAAGGGTTACAGGCGTTTTGAAGCGTCAGATTTGAGTTAATGTTTTTTTGACGCTTTTGGCAAAAAACCGGCATTTCTTGCGCTTTCATGGCTCGGTGCTAGTGTCAGAAAATGGCTGATAATCATTGGTTTCCATTTGCCAATGGCAGCCATGGAGGTACTGCATCCACCATGATCCGATACTTCAAGGAACTGTTGCTGGTTCTGTATTTACTCAAAAGCTACGACTATTACCTCGATCGTCTCGAGGCATTGGGCATCGGTTTGCCGATGTTGCTGTATGGCGGGATGTTCGTGGTGCTGACGATCGCGCTGTTCATGACCGCCTATATTCGTCAGACACTGGTCCGTCATTTGTTTGCGTTGGCGCTGTTTGGCTCGGCGATTTTCTTTGACGTGTATACGCACGTGACCGCCAGTTACCTGACCTACAGCAGTTTTGTGTCGCTGGTGTATTCCGGTGGGTTCATTCAGGAAGCGGCTTACCAGTACCGCGATGCGATCATCAGTGCGACGGTCAGTGGCTTGTTGCTGCTGTTGGGTATCGGGCTCAAGCCGCGTCGACGGCTACCATTGCCGGGACCGCTGTTGGTGGCGGCACCGGTGCTCGGCGTGCTGCTGCTCAGTGTCGTGTTGTTCGTGCGGGCCGGCGAGGGCGCCCGTGGCTTGCCGATCATGTACACACCGTTGGCCTATCTGAATCTGTTTACCTACGAAGCGCTGCACAACACCGTCGGCCCGCGCGAGCCGGTGAGCCTGGCGCGCATCGATCGGCCGGTGGGTTACGACATCGTACTGATCATCGACGAGAGCATTTCCGGTAATTACCTGGACATCAACACGCCATTCGGTGTGCACAGCAACCTCAAGGAAGCGCACCCGGGCGTGGACATCTTCAATTACGGCTACGCCGCGTCCATCGCCAATTGCAGCGCCGACACCAACGTCACGTTGCGCTATGGCGGCACCCGTGGCGATTACATGCGGATCAACACCACGCTGCCGTCGATCTGGCAGTACGCGAAAAAGGCCGGGCTGCGCACGGTTTACATCGATGCCCAGCGCACGGGCGGCAACTTGCAGAACCTGATGAGCAATGCCGAGAAGCAGGACATCGACGAGTTCGTGCAATTCGACCAGACCAGCGTGCGTGAGCGCGACATGGCTGCGGCGGCCAAGCTGATCGACCTGCTCAACGACGGCATACCGGAGCTGGTGGTGATCAACAAGGTCGGCGCGCATTTTCCCGTGCACGACAAATACCCAGACGCGTTTATGGCCTACCGCCCGACCTTGCCTCGGGGGCAGTTTGTCGAGGTGGCGGACTCCGGTAAACGCGATGGCTTCAACGGTCAGCCGGATGATTGGGTGCTGTACCGCAATGCCTACAAAAACACGGTGCTGTGGAATGTCGGCGAGTTCTTCTCACGGGTTTTCACCCAGGCGGATTTACGCAATGCGTTGCTGATCTACACCTCGGACCATGGGCAGGATCTGCATGAACGCGGTAACCCGGGGCTCAACACTCACTGTGGCAGTGACCCGGTGGAGGAAGAAGGGTTGGTGCCGTTGGTGGTGATCTCGGGCAGCGATTTGAAGACGATGGACTGGCAGGCGCAGTTGCCGGCCAACAAGGACCGCTCCAGTCACTACAACATCTTCCCGACGTTGTTGCAGTTGATGGGCTATGACCTGGCGGGGGTCGAGGCGGTGTATGGCAAACCGTTGAGCGTGTCGACGGCGGATGATTTCACTTTCAACTATCGCTTCAATGCGCGGCTCGGCGCTGTGCCTGCGTGGAAGTACATCGATCTGAAGAGCATTGTGACGCCGGGGCCAGTGGTGCCGAGTGTGGCGGTGGGGGAGTGAGATTTTGATGAGATGACCTGGCCTTATCGCGAGCAGGCTCGCGATAAACGATAACGCGGTCCTGCTGCCGTCCGCTATCCTAGGCCCACTGCCTTCAACGAGCCTCCTCTCATGCTTTCGGTCCAGGGCGTCTTCAAAAGCTACGCCACCCCCCAAGGCCCTTTGCCGGTATTACAAGGCGTCGACCTCACGTTGAAACCCGGCAGCAGCCTGGCGTTGATGGGCGAGTCGGGCAGTGGCAAAAGCACCTTGCTGCACCTGATCGCCGGCCTGGACAAGGTCGATCGCGGCAGCATTCGCAGCGGCGAGCATCGGCTGGAACAGATGAACGAAGGCCAATTGGCCCACTGGCGGCGCACCGAAATCGGCCTGGTGTTTCAGCAGTTCAACCTGATCGGCAGTTTGCGGGTCGAGGACAATCTGGCATTTCAGGCGCGTCTGGCCGGGCGCCACGATCCGCGCTGGCAAGCGCATCTGGTGCAGCGTCTTGGGTTGGTGGATCTGTTGCAGCGCTATCCGGAACAACTGTCTGGCGGGCAACAGCAACGAGTTGCGCTTGGCAGGGCGCTGGCCTCGCAACCGAAACTGCTGCTGGCCGACGAACCCACCGGCAGCCTCGATGAAGCCACCAGCGATGAGGTGTTGAAGTTGCTGCTGGAGTTGCTCGACGACAGCCCGACGACGTTGTTGATGGTCACCCACAGCCCCAGAGTCGCCGCGCGGCTGGCGGAAAAAGTGGTGCTGCATAATGGCCGTCTGGCTGGCGCGGACGAGCGCTGAAGTGCGGGTTTTTCGCGAGACATTGCGGGCGCTGCTCAGCCATTGGCGGCAACATCCGGTGCAATTTTTCAGTGTGCTGACCGGGCTCTGGCTCGCCACCAGCCTGCTGACCGGCGTGCAAGCGCTGAACAGTCAGGCACGGGAAAGCTACGCGCGGGCCAGTCAGTTGATCGGTGGCGAACCTCAAGCCAGCCTCAGTGCGCCCGGCGGTGGGGTGTTCCCTCAGCAATTGTTTATCGACCTGCGTCGCGCGGGTTGGCCGGTATCGCCCGTGTTGCGAGGCCGGGTGACGCTCAAGGGCCATGAAGACCAGCGCTTGCAGCTGATGGGTATCGAACCGGTGTCGTTGCCGGCCGGTTCCGCAGTGGCCGGGCAGGCGTTGCCGATCGAGCAGGTCGTCGAGTTCTTTACGGCGCCGGGCAGCACCTGGATCTCGCCGCAGACCTTGCAGGCGTTGGGCTTGCACGAAGGTGAAACACCGACGGCCGAGAGCGGCATCGCCTTGCCGCCACTGCGTGCCCAACCCGACATGGCCCCCGGTGTGTTGCTGGTGGACATCGGCTTCGCCCAGCAGATTCTGCAATTGCCCGATCAACTGTCACGTCTGTTGCTGCCCAAGGATTTCACCGCGACCCTGCCTGATCAGTTCAAGGGCCAACTCCAGCTCATCAGCAGCGGCGAAGAAAACAATCTTGCGCGCCTGACCGAGAGCTTCCATCTGAACCTCGATGCCTTGGGCTTTCTGTCGTTCGTGGTTGGCCTGTTCATCGTGCACGCGGCGATCGGCCTGGCGCTGGAGCAACGTCGAGGTTTGCTCAGAACCCTGCGCGCCTGTGGCGTCAGTGCGCGAATGTTGATTGCCGGCCTCGCCGTCGAGCTGGGTGGTCTGGCGTTGATCGGTGGTGTCGCCGGTGTGCTCAGCGGCTACCTGCTGGCTGGCGTGCTGTTGCCGGACGTCGCCGCCAGTTTGCGCGGCTTGTACGGCGCCGAAGTGCCGGGACAGTTGAGCCTCAGCCCGCTGTGGTGGTTCAGCGGCATCGGTCTGAGCTTGCTCGGCGCGTTGCTGGCAGGCGCCAACAGTTTGCTGCGCGCAGCGCGTTTGCCGCTGCTGGCGCTGGCCGATCCGCAAGCCTGGCATCAGGCCCACGCGCGCTGGTTGCGGCGCCAGGGCTGGGTCGCGGCGATGGCTGCGTTGATCGCGGTGTTGGCGTTGATGTTCGGCGACAGCCTGAGCAGTGGTTTCGTGCTGATGGCCGCGTTGTTGATCGGCGCCGCACTGGCCTTGCCGGTGGTGTTGAACAGCGTGCTCAACCGGGTGCTGCGGCGCAGTCGCTCGGTGCTCGGCCAATGGTTCGTCGCCGACTGCCGTCAGCAGTTGCCGGCCCTGAGCCTGGCCTTGATGGCGCTGTTATTGGCGCTGGCGGCGAACATCGGCGCCGGCAGCATGACCGCCGGTTTCCGCCAGACCTTCAACAACTGGCTCGAACAACGCCTGACCGCCGAGTTGTATGTCAATCCGCAAAATCCGGCCCAGGCCCGAGAGCTTTACACATGGCTCAAACAACAACCCCAAGTCAGCGCGGTGCTACCCAACTGGCAAGTGTCGATTCAGTTACAGGGCTGGCCGGCGGAAGTCTTCGGCGTGATCGATCACCCGACCTATCGCCAGCACTGGCCGTTGCTGGAAGCCTTGGGCGACGACCCTTGGGAACGACTGGCCAAGGATGACGCACTGATGCTCAGCGAACAACTGGCCCGGCGGTTGAAGGTACGCCTGGGTGATCACTTGACCATTGCCACGCCCAACGGTCCATGGTCGCCACGGATCGTTGGGATCTACGCCGACTACGGCAATCCCAAGGGCCATCTGCTGGTCAACATCAATCACCTGCTGCGCGGCTGGCCGCAGCTGACACCCAGCCGTTTCAACCTGCGCATCGAGCCCGCGTCGATTCCCGCGTTCCTGGCCGCGCTGCAAGCGCGCTTCGCCCTGGACGACAGCCGCATCGTCGACCAGGCCCGGCTCAAGGGCTGGTCCACGCAAGTGTTCGAGCGCACCTTCGCCGCCACCGCCGCACTCAACAGCCTGACGCTTTGCGTCGCGGGCGTGGCGCTGTTCATCAGCCTGCTGACCCAGAGCCAGAGTCGCCTCGGACAACTCGCGCCCTTGTGGGCGCTGGGCGTGACGCGGCGACAGTTGATGCTGCTCAACCTCGGGCAGACCTGGTTGCTCGCGGTGCTGACATTGGTGCTGGCATTGCCGTTGGGCATCGCATTGGCGTGGTGCCTGGACGCGGTGATCAACGTGCAGGCCTTCGGCTGGCGCTTGCCGCTACGGGTGTTTCCACTGCAACTGTTGCAGTTGATGGGCCTGGCCTTGCTCGCCACGTTGCTCGCGTCGGCGTGGCCGTTGTACTCGCTGTATCGCACGCAACCGGCGGATCTGCTGAGGACGTTTGCTCATGAAGATTAAAGTCGGCGTGTTGTTACTGGCGTTGCTGAGCGGCTGCGACAACACGCCTGCGCCGGAAAAAGGCTTCGCCGGCCTCGGCCATCAGGCCACCGCATTTACCCCGGTGGTGCCCGGGCGAGAATTCAGTTTCCCGGCGGACCACGGCGCCCACGATGGCTTTCGCATTGAATGGTGGTACGTCACCGCCAACCTCAAGGACGATCAGGGGCGCGAGTTCGGCGCGCAATGGACGCTGTTTCGCAGCGCCTTGAAAGCGACGCCCGAGCAACTTGGCTGGGCCAATCAGACTATCTGGCTGGGCCACGCGGCCGTGACATCCGCCACCGCACACCATGCTGCCGAACGCTATGCCCGAGGCGGTGTCGGCCAGGCCGGAGTGATCCTTAAGCCGTTCAATGCATGGATCGATGACTGGCGTTTCAGCAGTCAGGCCACCGACGAAAACCCGCTGGCAGACCTGCAACTCAGCGCCCGCGACAAAACGTTCAGCTACCAGCTGCGACTGACCTCAACCCGGCCACTGGTGCTTCAAGGAGACAAAGGCTTCAGCCAGAAATCCGAACAAGGCCAGGCTTCGTACTACTACAGCCAGCCTTTTTTCCAGGCCAGCGGCACCCTCGAAATCGACGGCAAAACCTACACGGTCAACGGCCCGGCCTGGCTCGACCGAGAGTGGAGCAGCCAACCGCTGACCGCCAACCAGACCGGTTGGGACTGGTTCTCCCTGCACCTGGACAGCGGTGAGCAAGTGATGCTCTACCGCATGCGGCAAAAGGACGGCGCGCCATACCTCACCGGCACCTGGATCGACGCTCAGGGGCAGACGCAGTTGCTGCACGCCGACGACATTCGCCTCACACCGCAAGATACCGCCAAGGTCGCCGGGCGTTCGATGCCTGTGCGCTGGTCGATCAACATCCCGGGCAAGCACCTCGAAATTACTATCGACGCCCTCAACCCCAAGGCCTGGATGGACTTGCGCATTCCTTACTGGGAAGGGCCGGTGCGGCTGAGCGGCAGTCATGGGGGGCAGGGGTATCTGGAGATGACCGGGTATTGAGTTGGAGCTCTCGACGCCACGTTATTCGGTGAAATTGAAAGATCTGAACGTAGGGTAGAGCGTTGTGCTGACCTGTAGCGATGTGCTGAAAGTGGCCTGCCAGCACCCAAGCTGATCATTACTTGTACGTATTGATTGTTCTTGTGCGGATAGCTGTATAAGAACAATCAATTTTAATGGTCGAACCGGTGCGTTTAGGAAGTTTGTAGACGTTGTGTAAGCGGGGCCTTACGAAATATTACGTGCATAAATTTCATGTTTGTACACGAGGACATATCTGCCAAATTCTATTAAAATCCTTCCCGTTCGCCCGGTGTCAGGGCTCTTTACCGGTGCATGGATTGCCAGGCCATTACACTGGGCGAACACCTTCTTTGGGAGGTGCTGTTTAAAAGTTTCGGATATAAGAATGGGCGACCTTGGGGTCGCCCATTTTTATTGGATGATGGAGCCAATCCGGGTCAGGATACGGTGTACGCCATCAACAGCCAGATTCTGGCGTCAACTTGAAATGGTATTCACTCCCCGCGTGCTGGCCTGGAGCTGCTGTCGGTAATTGGCTGCTCGTTGAAGCACTCGGGTCAAGGACTGAAAGTTTGTCGGTTTGGTTAAAATATCATTGGCTCCGGCGGCCCTGAAACGTTCAATCTCGCTCGAAAAAGCGTTTGCGGTGAAAGCAACGATATAGCAAGTATCGCCCTGCGGTCGTTGGCGGATTTTACGCATAGCCGCTAATCCATCCATAACAGGCATATTGATATCCATGAAAATGATATCCGGAGTCGATGTCATACACTGATTGACCGCCTCCAGGCCATTTGACGCGAGGTCAGGCGTATAACCCAATGCCTGTAACATCGCCAGAGCAACTTTCTGGTTAATTGGATGATTCTCCACCAGCAGGATATCCAGTGGATAATCCTGGGCAAAAGAAGCGTCGAAACCAACCGCTGCCTGATTGCTCTCGATGGGTATCTCCGAAACTGAAAAAAGCTCCATGGGGAGTGAGAAAAAGAACGTCGATCCAACGCCAGGCTGACTGGTAAAGGACAACGTCCCCTGTTGTGCCTCGACCAGATTCTTGCAAATGGAAAGACCGAGCCCGCTCCCGGTAAAGCGTTGACTGGTCGGCCCTTTAAACTGGGTAAAGGGCTTGAACAGGCTGCTTTGCCGAGCCAAGGGGATACCTATGCCGGTATCGCGTATGGAGAAGTCGAGGCGCGCTCGAGGGCCGTAACCACGAGTCGTGACCACGAGTGATACTTGTCCGGCTTCGGTAAACTTGACCGCATTGCCCAACAAGTTGATCAATATCTGGCGAAGGCAATCACTATCGGCTTTGACCCACGGCGGTACGTCCGGTGAGACCTGGGCCTCAAGGACTATTGGTTTGTCCTGAATGTTTTGCCGGATCATTTCAATACTGGATGAAACCAGCACTCTCACGTCGAATACACGAGGCTTCAATTCAAGTTTGCCCGCTTCGATTTTTGCCAAGTCAAGAATATTGTCGATAAGAGACAACAGGGTTCGTCCACTGGTATGAATCGTTTTGACCAGATTGATTTGCTCGGGAGTGAGGGCAGACCCAGCCAACAACTCGGTCGCGCCGATAACCCCGTACATGGGGGTGCGGATTTCATGACTCATGGTGGCCAAGAATCTGGTTTTTGAACGATCAGCGTCCTCGGCGGTATTTTTTGCCTGATTCAATACCTGTTCGTTTATTTGCAATTGCTGAAGATGCGCACGCATGCGTAAAAGACTGAAGGCGAGAAATACCAGAATGGCAAGGAGGATATGGTGCAGGGAGTCCTGATTGAGTTGGTGGTAGTAATCCGCCAACGTCATCTCCGCCCCCACCACATAAACTGTTCCGTCCTGGGACTTCATCGGGACGAAGACAGCGCGAAAGTCTCCCCAGTGATCCGAGTAATCGATCCAGGTGGGCTCGGTGCGCTCAAAACTGTCGAGCAAAGCCTGACTGGCATCGGGATAAGGATCGAAAAAACGTACGAAATTCTGCTCTTGAATTTCTTTTTTCGATGCGCTGGAACTGACTAGATAGGCTTCCCCAGCGCGTTTGACCACGCTGTAGACAAACGCGGTGCCCATGGACTCGTTAAACCGGGAGAGCCGCTGAATGGCATCCCAGTCTTGCGCTTCCGTTTTCGACTGTTTGTCGATCAGATTGTCATGGTAGCGGTCGCCGAGGATGGCCGAAGCGCCCAACGCGGCATGCAGCAGCTTGTTATTAATGTTGTCAGTGAGGATGCCTTGGGTCTCGACGTAAAGGTAGTAGATATAACCACTGACACCTACGATGTAGACCAAAAGTAACGCCCATGTTTTCCGTCTGAGTTTGAACATTCATCACAGCCTCCATACTGTGAGCTCAAGCATAAATTGAAGACCGGCTGAAAACCAATATTTCTCAGTGTGGAAATTACTTGACCGAAGCGCCAGCTTTTTGGGTTTCCTGGTGGTCACGATTTTGCGGTAGAGTCCAATATAGTGGACGTTTGAAGGCTTTTGCTCCTGTATCAATAAATTTGCAGACGATGTTTTAGCAACCTCTTGCGAAATGCTGTGTGGATCAATTTGAGGAATGATATTAAACGTCGGATATAAAAATGGGCGACCCTGGCGTCGCCCATTTTTATTGGCTGAATTAAAGCTGCGCCCGTAACCGTCGGCCGACCACATCCAGCAAATCGCAGCCGTCCCGCAATGGGATTGCCAACACCCGCGCAAACTCTTGCAACAGTGCAGCGTCACCCCCAGGCGCTTCGCCCATAGACAGCGTTTCCAACAGTTGAGTGACGCAACGAATGCGATGCGCCGCCGTGTCGTGCAACACGTCGACAGGCGCTGCGGTGTCGATTAGCAGGGAAGGGATCGTGCAGTCGATGCCGGTAATCGGCATGTATCGAGTCATGGTTGAACCTCCTGAGCGTCGGACGTCCCACCGGTCGGGTCGAGGTTGTCCAGCGCCCGGTTTACCAACAACTCACCCAGTACAGCCAATTGCTGAATCGATAGCGCCAGGCTGCGGTGCGAGCCTTCGAGTTCACGGGCAAGGTCGGTGGTCAGTACGTTGAGCGAGGCGAGGGTTTCGCAGGCGTGGCTTAGCAGGGTTTCGGTGCGGATGTTGGGGAGAAGGGTGAAGACGTGGCTGATGGGGTCGGGGTTTTTGGGGTTGCGGAGGCGGGCGCTGACGGCGCGTTGGGTTGCTTGGCTGAGTTGAATGGGATCGAGGGAATCGGGTGGAAACTTTTTCACCGTGAAGCTCCTGAATCAAAGGAGCCGCAAAGCGGCATTTGCATGCCTTGTGTTCGGTCTGTCAAAACCGGTCGCTGAGGTTGCAGTGACTGAGGGAGGTTATCTGGGGAGGAGGGGGTTTACAAGTTCATGGATGGCGATGGGGGGGGCGGGAAATGTCCGATGCTTTTGTCAGACGACTCAAAGGGCAGAAAAATGAGTTAGATTTTTTAAGTGAGTACGGGCTTTTTGTCGTTCATATAAACTGAGGGGCCACAAAGTAGCGGGGATTTCGTTGTGAATTCAATTATCGAGCTGCTGTTCGAAGCATGGAGCGTGAAAATGTTTTCGCTCTGAGTGATTGTTATATTGGGTTTTTCTTTTGTAGGTATGTTTTTGATCGTCAGGTTGCTGATTTCGCTGCAGTTTAAACCGATGCGGCATGTCTTGAAATCACTGACGATGGCCTGAGCATCTGGTTGTTTCGCTGTCAGGTTCCCAACGATCGAACCCATCAAAATGCTCATACGGCCACCTCATTTTCCAAGTGGGCTTTCAGCAGCCCTGTGTAGTTCTCTTCCGTGAGAGGGGTGCGCTTTACGAAGCGCGCCACTTTTTCTCGAAGGTTGGATTCAGGGAACGAGAAGTACAGATCGGCGTGATCCTCCTTCAACCACTGCATCATGTTGCCGATGACGGTCGACGGATTTTGCTTGGTCAAACCATCCAGCAGCTTCTGCGGCACTTCCCACCACGGCCAGTCTTTTGCCGGCGGCACCGCGCGCGGCCCCACCTCCAGGCTCTTTCCATTGATCAGGTACCGATCAAACACCGGCAGCACTTCACCGGCGGCGTCGCCGAGTCCTGCCAGAATCGGGTAGATATGCCGCCCGTCCCAGAACCGGAAAAACACTTCAGTCCCATCCGGCATCCGAACCAGAGTGAGGCTACGCAGGTGTTCGAACACCACGTTCGGTTCGCTGCTGGAAACGGCCAGCCACCCCCAATCGAGGGCGTCGGTTTCGGCAATCCACGGTAGAAAACTTGAGTTGGGTTTCAACTCAATGAGGTAGGGCATCACCGGCTGCCAGCCCGCGTAAGGTGTACCGCCCCAAATCGGGGTCGCCTGGGTTGTGGGTTCGTTTTGGTAAAGCGACTTGAGCGCTTCGGCATCACTGGCCGCACTAACAATCAAGTGCAACCGCTCACCCGTCCGCAACGGCCGTTCAGCCAGCCACGCTTGTGGAGTCATCGGATCAGATCGCACAAGCACCTGCCTTACATTTTTCGCAGTCTTCACAGAACGGCGCATTGCGCTTCAGCGTATTAATCTGCGCCGGGGTCAACACCGCACCAGCCTTATCCGCATCAGCCTGTTTCAACGCCCCAGGCATCAACGGTGCTGCCCCGGTGCCGCTGCCCGGGCTGCCGCCGGAGTTCATGTTGATTGCCGGGCCGCTGAGGGTTACGCCGCTGGCATCGATCTTGATGAAGCTGCCGCCGGCCTTGAGGGTGAGTTCGGTGCCGGCTTCGAGCACGACTTTCATGCCGCTGCTCAGGTGGATCTCCTGGCCGGCTTCGATGAATTGGCCGGTGCCGACCTTGATGTGCTGGTTGACGCCCACGGTGAGGTGGTCGTTGGCGCGGGCTTCGACTTTGCGGTCGGCGTAGACAGTGTGGTGTTCTTCGGCCTTGAATTCGCTGTAGCTGTTTTGCTCGACGGTGTCGTAGCGTTCGTTGCCGACGCGGATTTTCTGGTCGTGTTCGACGTTCTCATCCCAGTCGCGCTGGGCGTGCAGGAAGATCTGTTCCTGGCCTTTTTTGTCTTCGATGCGCAGCTCGTTGAATCCGCCGCCGCCCGGAGAACTCAGGGTTTTGAAGGTGCTGCGGGTCTTGTTCGCCGGCAGGGCGTACGGGACGACGTTTTCCTTGTGGTACAGGCAGCCGCTGATCAGCGGTTGGTCGGGGTCGCCTTCGAGGAAGCTGACCAGCACTTCCATGCCGATCCGTGGAATGGCGATGCCGCCGTAATGGGCGCCGGCCCAGGCGGAGGAGACGCGCAGCCAGCAGCTGGTCTTGTCGTCGGCCTGGCCTTCGCGGTCCCAGTGGAATTGCACTTTGACGCGGCCGTATTGGTCGCAGTGGATCTCTTCACCTTTTGGCCCGGTGACCACGGCGCTCTGGCTGCCGAGGATCCGTGGCTTAGGGTGGTTCAGCGGCGGACGGTTCGGCACGTCCCAGGGGGTGGCCTGGAAGCGGTTGCGGTAGCCCTGGTGGAAATCGTCTTTGAGATTGGTGGTGCTGCTGGTCACCGACTCTTCCAGCACTTGCGGCTGTTTGCCTTCGTGGAGGATTTCAGTCAGCAGCCACAGGTCGTTCCACTTGGCCTTGGGGTGTTGGGTCAGGGCCAGGAAGTGGCCGCTGACCAGCAACGGCTGATCGCTTCGGCCTTCGGCCAGCTGGAAGTCGCTGCGATGACGCTCGAGGGCGCGTTTGGCCAGTTGCTTGCCGCGTTCGCGGTCGATGAAGCGGCCGGGGTAGTCGTAGTCTTCGAGGTCGGGCAGGGCGTCGCCACGGTTCTCGCTTTCCAGCTTCAGCCGTGGTTTTTCGAAGTCGTAGTCGCGGCGGGTGGTACGGCTGGTGCGGGTTTCCAGGCGCAGGTCGAAGCGCTTGATTACCGGGTCGTTGGCGACCATGCCGGAGTCTTGCTGGTAGGCCACGGGCGCGAGTTTCGGGAACACCGTCTGGTCATCGCCGAACACCAGCTTGTGGGCCGTGGCGCTGTGCTGGAAGTGGTAATGGATTCCTTCTTCCTCGCACAGGCGCTGGATGAACTGCAGGTCCGATTCATCGTACTGAACGCAGTAAATGCGCTCGGGATAAATCGCCCCGACTTTGAATTCGTAGGCATTGCTCTGGATGCCGTGCTCTTCGAGGACCATACCGATGATTTTCGGCACGGTGAGGTTCTGGAAGATGCGTTGGTTGATGCGGTGCGCCAGGTAGGACAGCTGCGGGCGCAGGGTCACGGCGTAGCGGGTCAGGCGTTTGCCCGAATCGCCTTGGGCGGCGCGGTAGATCTGGCCATGAATGCCGCTGCCGTCAGGCGAGAGCTGCAAAAAGGCCGGTTTGTGCAATAGCGTTTCGAGGTCCAGGGACGGCTGCTCACTGACCAGCTCCACCTCAAACACAAAAGGCTGGCTGATGGCTTCCCGACCTTGCAGGGCAAGGACCTGAAGGTCGTTTCCCAGACCTTCGACAGTCAGGGCAAAGTGAGTCTGATTGGCCGGCGCGAACATCCCTTGTTCCTCGTGCAGTGCTGCGGCGCGCGTTGACACCCGAAAGCCGGATCAACGGACGCGAAAATTCCTGGAAGGTGCAAATGACATCGACCAGCAGAGCTGGCCGATGTTTGGAACGGTCAGCCGCGATTAAGCGACTGGAACACGCCAGTCATCGGAACCCGAAGTACCGGATACTTCGTGGGTCCAGGTGATTTTGCGGTAGGTGAATTGCACTTCTTCCAGGTGCGTGAAGTGCGAGTTCGACGGATCCTGGCAGTTGTGCATTTTGTTGTTGATGGCGACGATGATCGCGTCTTCCAGTTTGGTGGTGTAGTAGTGCTCTTGGGTACCTTGAGCCGAAGTGCGGTACCACTGGATAACGATTTCGCTCATGCGCTCGCCGGAAGTCAGCGCCGCTTGCAGCAGTGGCGAAGACTTGTCGTAGACCTTGGTGATCACGACTGGCTTGTGTACACGCTGACCGGTCGGTTGGCCGGACTGTGGGTCACGCGGGATGATCACGTCGTGGCTGAATGCCTGAACCATGACCTGGTCTTCGTGACCTTCCTGGTAGGTGTTGCCAACGGAGTCGGCGGTGAATGCGCCGGCAGTGATCAGGCCTTGTTTCTCGCCAGTAACGGACATGTACGCTGGTGTAGCCATGGATGTGCTCCTTGCTAAAAGTTAGGGTGCCCGGGAGGCGGTATCGCCCGGTGGGTGCCTGACTGTTTTCAAGGAGCGTGCCATAAATGTTTTTATTCATATAAATCAGGTGGTTGAGGCTATTTTTTAAACGTGGAGAGGTTGTTCGGCAGCGATCACCTGAAAAAGTGCGCAACTTCTTGCGCAGTGGTGCGCAAGAAGTTGCGCACTCGGCTGGAGGGCTTGATCCACCTGACGTTCAGCGTTGTTGAGGTGTTTTTGGGACGAGTAACTGCGCAAGAAGTTGCGCATCAAGGCTATGAGCGATCATCCCGATAGACCCAGCCGTCTGTCCGGGCAATTCCAGTGGCGATGGAATTTTTTTCCGGACCTGTCGCTCTGCTGATGTAGAGACGTGCCGATTCAGCGTCCGCCAGCGAGCACCCGGTAAGCCATGAACAAGACCCTGGACGATTACAACCGCATGCGTGACTTTGTGGCGACTCCGGAACCGTTCGCCGGCAAGCGTTCGGGCAAAAAAGCGGTGAAGGATCATGCGCTGCAATTCTGCATTCAGAAACATGACGCCTCGCACCTGCACTATGACTTTCGCCTTGAGCTCGATGGCGCGCTGAAAAGTTGGGCCGTGCCGAAAGGCCCGTCGCTGGACCCCAAGGTCAAGCGCCTGGCAATCCACGTCGAAGACCATCCGCTCGATTACGCCACGTTCGAGGGCACCATTCCCGAAGGGCATTACGGCGCCGGCGAGGTGATCGTTTGGGACCGTGGGGTGTGGATTCCCCAGGACGACCCTGCCAAGGCGTACGCCAAGGGCCGGCTGAAATTCGAGTTGCAAGGGGAGAAGCTCGGCGGCCTGTGGAACCTCGTGCGCACGCACATGCCGGGCAAGCAGGAGCAATGGTTTTTGATCAAACATCAGGACGGCGCGGCCAGGCCCGAAAGCGATTACGACGTGGTCGCCGCCGAGCCCGACAGCGTACTCAGCGATCGCACCATTGTCGCCAAGTCGAAACCCAGTCCCGTTAAAAAGCCAGCGGCGAAGGCGCGCAGAGAGCGCTCATCACAGCTGACAGGCGCTCGCAAAGCCAAACTGCCGGAGCTGCTCAAACCCGAATTGGCGACACTGGTGGAATCCGCGCCGGACGGCGAATGGAGCTATGAGATCAAGTTCGACGGTTACCGGGTCATGGCGCGCATCGACCACGATGAAGTCAAGCTCTTCACCCGCAACGGTCACGACTGGACCCACAAATTGCCAGAGCAGGCTGCAGCGCTGGCGGCGTTGGGCCTGGAATCGGCCTGGCTCGACGGCGAAATGGTGGTGGCGGACGAGCAGGGTGTTCCGGATTTTCAGGCGCTGCAAAACGCCTTCGATGCCGGTCGTAGCGCCAGCATCGTTTACTACCTGTTCGATTTGCCTTACCTCAATGGCGTGGACCTGCGCGAAGTTCCTGTCGAAGCGCGCAGGGCGGCGCTGGCGACTGTGCTCAAGCCCGATGAAAACCCTCTGTTGCGGTTCTCCGACACGTTCAACGAGTCCCCGGAGGCGTTACTCGACAGCGCCTGTAAAATGCACATGGAAGGGTTGATTGGCAAACGCCTGGGCTCGCCTTACGTGTCCCGGCGCAGCAGTGACTGGATCAAACTAAAGTGCAAGCATCGGCAGGAATTCATCGTGGTCGGCTTCACCGATCCCAAAGGCTCGCGCAGTGCCTTTGGCGCGTTGCTGCTGGGGCTGCACGACCGTGACAGCGGGGAATTGCGCTATGCGGGCAAGGTCGGCACCGGATTCAGCGAGGCGAGCCTCAAGCGTCTTTACGAACAACTGAAACCGCTGCAGACGAAAAAGCCCTCGGTGGTGAACCCGCCCACCGGTGTTGAAGTCAAGGGTGTGCATTGGCTCAAACCCGTTTTGCTGGCGGAAGTGGCCTTCGCCGAGATGACGAAGGACGGCTCGGTGCGCCAGGCCGTGTTCCATGGGCTGCGCGAGGATAAGCCTGCCGCCGACATCACCGAGGAGCGTCCGACAACCGTGAAAACCTCAACCACTAAAACTAAAACCTCCCAAGCGGCACCGTCACAAGTCGGCCTGGAGCAGGGCAAGGTGCGCATCACGCATCCGGATCGGGTGATCGATGCCAGTAGCGGCACCACCAAGATGCAATTGGCGGAGTATTACGCCAGCGTCGCCGAGTGGATTCTGCCGCAACTCAAGGACCGGCCGGTGGCGCTGGTGCGCGCACCGGACGGCATCACCGGCGAACTGTTCTTTCAGAAGAACGCCGAGAATCTGGCCATACCCGGCATTGTCACTCTGGACAAGGCACTGACCGGCCAACCGATGATGGTTATCAACAATGCCCAGGCCCTGATTGGCGCAGTGCAGATGAGTACCGTGGAGCTGCACACCTGGAACGCCACGTCGGTCGATCTGGACAAACCCGACCGCTTCGTCCTCGACCTCGACCCGGATCCGGCGTTGCCCTGGAAGAGCATGGTCGAAGCGACCCGGCTGATCCTCACGGTGCTGGATGAGCTGGGGCTCAAGGCGTTTCTCAAGACCAGCGGCGGCAAGGGGATTCACCTGGTCGTACCGCTGACCCGCAAACACGGTTGGGACGAGGTCAAGGACTTCAGCCATGCGATTGTCAGTCACATGGCCAAGCTGCTGCCGGAACGATTTTCCGCGGTGTCGGGGCCGAAAAACCGGGTTGGGCGCATCTTTATCGATTACCTGCGCAACGGCCTCGGCGCCACCACGATCTGCGCTTATGCCGTGCGCAGCCGCGAAGGGTTGCCAGTGTCGGTACCGATCTTTCGCGAAGAAGTGTCTGAGCTCAAGGGGGGTAATCAATGGAACCTGCACACTGTGCATGAACGTTTGGCCGAGGTGGGCGATGAACCCTGGGCCGACCTGAAGAAAACCCGGCAGACGATTACCGCCGAGATGCGGCGACGGATCGGGATGAAAAAATAGTGAATCGGAAGGGATGTGGCGAGGGGGCTTGTCGGAACGACGCATCGCCCCGCTTGAGTGCGTAGCACTCACAAAATCTTTGGTACATCAGAGATTTTGGGGCCGCTTCGCAGCCCAGCGGGGGCAAGCCCCCTCACCACAACAACTATTGCTTGCCCACTGCGGCAGCGAGCAGCGGCGCCACCTGTTCATCGGTCAATGCGGCGTGGACTTCCATGTTCATGAGGTCGCTCCATTCCAGTACCCACTTCTGAATCGCCACTGGATCACTGGCCTCGGCAATGCCCACTCCACTGGAGCCGCCGACAGCATGCCAGCGTCCCAGCATGCTGACGCCTGCGGGTGGGGCACCACCGGTCTTGAGAAAACGTTCGATCGCGCTGTTACGTTGCTGCGGACTGATGGACCAACGGACCATGAATAACATCTGCCACCTCCTGCTACGGACTGGCACCTTTTATCTTCGCGTTCCTGGCTGGCGCCGGGGCCACGGTCACGCCTGAGTTTCCAGCTACGTCCTGGCTGGCCTGAAACCTGTTCTCCCATGAGAAGGCATAGCAGCGGACCGTGTCGCGTGTACGACCGCTGATCCTGTTTCAGGGCATTCTAATGAACGTATCGGGATAACGGTGCAAGCCATCAGGCATCACGCAACAAGTCGTTGGCATTGAGCAGCTCGTAGGCAACTTCCGGGTGCTTCTCCAGTCCTCGGCGAATGGCCGCCGGGATCGACTGACGGGTTTTGCGGCACAGGCCCGGCAGTTCGCCCAAGGTGATATTGATACCGCGCATGGTGCGCACTTCATTGAAGCCCGGAGCGATCTCCACGCGCAGACCCAACTGCTCATACATTCGCCGTTGCAGACGCTCCAGGTCGCTCAGGCTCTGGAGGTTTTCCAGGCGTTCGATCAGGCGTTTCTCTTCCGACTGGGTCAGGCTCAGGATGCGCAGGTCCGTGCCGGGGGTTTCCAACAGCTGCTCACGCTCGCAGATGCAAGCACCGGGAGGGCAGGGTTGGCGGATCGGAAGAGAGGTCGTCATGGGGTTCAATCATAGAGCGCTATGATCGGGTTTGCCCATGGGGTTGTTGTAGCTTTGAGCGCGATGTATTCCGTCGATGCAACACGCCTCCTGTTTACACAGTGTCTAGTGTGTTGCATCGACCGGTTGAATCTATTTTATCTGCACAATCACCGGACCTTCCGTCACGATCGGTGGTTTCACTTGAATATGCGAAGCATTTTTCTGAATCCAGTCGCGCGCCACTTTCAAGCTTGCATCAGTGCCGGTCTTGTCTGTGCAAACAGTTACCGCCGTGCCGCCATCACCCGTATTGAGCAGTGTGTAGCTTACGAGGCCGGGCACTGTCCGCAGGGTGGCTTCGACGTCGGCATTGCGCTCCTCCAGAAGCTTGAAAAGCTGTTCTGCTCCAGCGCCCAGGTAGGTTCTTATCACCGCATACATAGTCGTCTCCTTCGGGAGTGCGGTCTTGATGCCAATCAAGATCCGCTGATGGCCGCCATCACTCAGGTTTCAGTTCACCCCCCGATTTATTCAGCTTAGCCAAACGCCGGTGACAAGCGAAATGCAACGACCATCGGCCACAATTGGCCGCATTGGCGACCATCGTTGGGCGGATTTACCTCTCTGTCGGTTCTTAGGGGCTTTACTTCTATTCAAGCCCTATATGCACAGAGAGGAGAGCACGATGAGCGACGAACAGGTAGCACCTGAAACACAAGGCGTTGCGGTGAAGTTACTGGCAACGGTTGACCTTGGCCCCGAGATCGAAGGCATGGCAGGGCGCCAGCTTAGAATGCGCATGGTGACCATCGAGCCTGGAGGCGTCTTCGGGCCGGTTCACAACCATAAAGACAGACCCGGTACCGTCTACATACTGCAAGGAACCATCACCGACCATCGAAATGGCGTCGCCACGGACTATGGGCCGGGCGTGGGTTGGCCCGAGGACAGGAACACCACGCACTGGCTTGAGAACCGGGGCACGATTGCTGCGGTGGAGATCTCGGTCGATATTGTCAGGCAGGAGTAAGTTCAGGCCCGACATCTAGCACGGTCGGAACTAGAGTCGATTCAATCCGCTAACGGGGTTCCATAATCCGTAGTACCGGGTGCCCGTCGATATCCTTGAGCGGAAAATACGAGCGGTGTGTCGCGGCATCTACGGCAACGACATGCGCACGCGGGCCCACGCTGCCATTGCCGATTTTCGTGACCACTGCCCCCTTCACGTGGAACATCGACACAATGCCGGCCTCTCCTGCGACATAAAGTGTGTTCAGCACTGGATCGAACGCAAGCACATCGGGGGCTCCCCCGGTATCGAACGCCTGGATAACCCGCATGGTGTGCATGTCCAGTACGAGGAGCTTGTCATTACCTTCGCACGCGATAAAGGCAAGCCGGTCATGCGGATTGATCAACAAACCATGATTGCCACGTGCCCCCGGCAGATCAATGCGCGCCACGATGTGGTCGGTCGCGGGATCGATTTCGATAAGTTGCCGACGAGTCTGGATATTGACGAAGACGTGTCGTGATATGGGGTCATATTGTGTATTGCCGACTTCACCTCCCAGTGGAATCGTCGCAACACGAGTGTTCGTGTCCACGTCGATCACCGTTTCGGTTTCGCCGCTTTCGTTCGATACGTAAAGCTTGTGGAGGTGAGGCACATAAGCCATGCCGTCCGGATAGATGCCGCCTGGTATGCGACTGATAATTGCCAGGGTCGCTTCGTCTATTGCAACGATTTCGTTCGTACCTGTCGCTGAAGCGTAGACACGTGACAACTCAGGAATTACGAGCACACCGTGTACCGACGAGAGGTTCGCAATGCGCCCGACAACGCGGGACTCGCGCATGTCAAAGGCGATAACTTCACCGTCACCAAGATGAGCGATGAACATCAGGTTGCGCTCTGGATCGTAGCTCTCGTAGTCGAGCCGAGTGGCGCCACCGGGCAATGGAATGTCGGCGACGTGCTTCAGTGGCAGGTCGTTAGTCGGCAACTCGTCGGCGGCCAGACAGTAGCGAAGACTTGCGAAGCCCAAAATGGCTAGCACAGTCAGCAGGATCGCGAAGACTGGCAGAGTGAAACGTCGATTGTCTCGTGTGTTCATGAGGTCTTCTCCTGCTCGGACAAGGCGGGTTCAACCGCCTCGCCCAAGTCTCAGCAATGCGCAGATCAGAATGTGCCGTGTTTCACTGATCATGAGCCCAGTTCCGGGCTGGACCTCCGTGTGGACGCCTCTCACATCTGAGGAGGCCAATTATGTGACTCGCCCTGACATTCCTTGCACCAGGCATACAGGGCGTCATACAGGATCAAACCATGTGCCAGCATTTCGTGGTCATCGGCATAACATTGCGATAGTCCCAGCGAAATCGCATAGAGCCCAGCCGATTGCGGTGTCAGATCCAGGCGGGAGGTATCTGCGCCGCGCACGATTTTGGCCAACTGCTGCAAGGCAGGATCACTGAGCTGGTACTTCTTCAGGAACGCATCAAAGCTGCACAGCTCACCTACGTGGGAAAGCTCAACGCCCGGAATGTCATAAGGCGTTGCACCTTTCTCAGCGGCAATCTGCAGAACCTCTCTGCTGGGCACGTACAAGAACTCGGCCTGGGGATCGATAAAATGAGTGATCAGCCAAGGACAGGCAATGCGGTCGATCTTGGGTCGTTCACGGGTAATCCACCTCATGGAACACCTCCTGCCTAACTCAGTAGGCTGGGTGATCTGGCAGGCCCGGTGCCCGCCAGAAAATAGTTGATCATTGCGCGCTCTAGCGCAGTAAGTGCACAGTCAAACCAACGAGTGCGCAGGCCATCAGTACCTGAATCACGCCGCGCTTGAAGCGGAACAAGGCAATCGCCGCCGCAATCGCGATCAGCGCGGAAGGCCAGTCCAGGTTGCCGCTGAACCCTTTGGGCCAAAGAACGTGATAGCCGAAGAAACACGCCAGATTGAGAATCACCCCAACCACAGCGGCAGTAATCCCGGTAAGCGGTGCGGTGAACTTGAGTTCATTGTGAGTCGACTCCACCAGCGGGCCACCTGCGAGGATGAACAGGAACGAAGGCAGGAAGGTGAACCAGGTCACCAGCGTGGCCGCGACGGCTCCGGCCAGAAACACCTGATCGGCGCCGAACACCTGCGAGACATAGGCGCCGACAAAGCCGACGAAAGCCACCACCATGATCAGCGGCCCCGGTGTGGTTTCCCCCAGCGCCAATCCGTCGATCATTTGTGTCGGTGTCAGCCAGCCATAATGACCGACCGCGCCTTGGTAGACGTAGGGAAGCACCGCATAGGCGCCGCCAAAGGTCAGCAATGCGGCCTTGGTAAAGAACCAGCCCATCTGAGTCAAGGTGCCTTCCCAGCCAAAGAGCACGGTCAAGACCCCCATCGGCAACGCCCACAACGCTGCGCTGATGAGTGCCAGCAGCGCTAGTTTCAACCAGCTGAACCGGGCATGCTCAGGGGACGGGGTGTCGTCATCGATCAATGCTGGGCCGAAGGACTTTTTGGCGGCGCTATGGCCCCCGGTCCTGAATTTCTCGGGCGCCAGGCGGCCTCCTGCATAACCGATTAACGCGGCTCCCAGCACGATCAGCGGGAACGGCACATTGAACGCGAAGATCGCGGTAAATGACGCCGCCGCCATAGCCCACAGCCAGTTGTTCTTCAGCGCGCGTGAGCCGATTCGATGGGCCGCCTGCACGACGATGGCCGTCACGGCGGGCTTGATGCCATAGAAAAGCCCGGCCACCACCGGGACTTCGCCGAAGGCGATATACATCCAGGACAGCGCGATCAGGATGAACAGTGAGGGCAACACAAACAGCCCCCCGGCGATCACCCCACCCCAGGTTCGATGCATCAACCAACCGATATAGGTTGCTAGCTGCTGAGCCTCCGGCCCTGGCAACAGCATGCAATAGTTGAGGGCGTGCAGAAACCGCCGCTCGGAAATCCAACGCCGCCGCTCTACCAACTCCTGGTGCATGATCGAGATCTGTCCTGCGGGCCCGCCAAAGCTAATGAATCCCAACTTCAGCCAGAACCAGAACGCCTCACGCAAACTGATCGGTTCAGGCCTCGACAGATCCTCTTCAACAGCTGATGGGGAAGCCTTAATCATTGGGATGTTCCTCTTTCACGAACTCGGCGAGCAGGCCGTCAAAGATGGCGCTGGCAGCAGCCAACAAGTGGTCGTCATGGGTAATGGTTTCGCGTAGCCCTGCCAGCACCCGTTCGATGCCGGCAGCCTCCACCGGCTGAATGCCACCGATATCGAGGTAATGCACCAGTGCAGCGATGCGGCTCAGGCCCGGCTCTTGAAGTTCAAAGCTGGCTTGCAGGGTTTCAAAGGTCACGCGATTGCCGACATGACTGAAAGTTGCGTCATCGAAGTCGAAACCCAATGCATCGGCTGGGCACTCCTGTGGAGTGTTCAGCCAAAGGATCTGAGCCTGCGGATCAATGAAGCGCCGAATCAACCAGGCGCAAGCCAGGCGGTCGACCCATGGGCGTTTACGCGTTGCCCAGACACGGCATTGATAATCGCCAAGGCTCAGCGCCGTGATTGGCTGGTCGCGGCTATGCGGCTCATCCGCAGACAGCACTCTGCTGACCGCTGTCTCAAGCTCCTGCAACGCCAAGTCGATCTGCTGCTTCGGCTTGCCTGAAAAGTAATCGATGCTGGTCAGCTGATCGTAGGCTTTACGCAGTTTGCGAATTTGCTTGGTGGTGACCAGCGCATTCTCGGCATTGAGCTGTGCCCGGCATGCTTCGATCTCGGCGCCTAGCTTGCTGTAATCATCGCTACGGTCGAACAGCTCAATAAAGCGTTCACCGTCAGGATCAACGACAGGCAGGACGTAGGCGGTGCCATTGATGGCCAGGATGTCGCGCTCGACAGACGTTAGCGCTTCTCGACAGGCAGCGGTATCCGGTAAAAGGTAGGCGCCATCGCGTAAGACCACCGCTCCAGAGGCTTTTAGTGCGCGCCAGGCACGCATGCGTTCGGTGGCATTGGCAGTTGGCAGACCTAATATCAAAGCTAGCCAATTTTTCATGTAGCGTTTTCTACGATTTATGTAGGTCTTGCTACTTTATTCCTGATTCAGGCCATGGTGAAGCGCTCCTTCAGAAGTAGGGCGGCAAACGACCCTGAACGGTCATTCATTTTTGTTTTTCACCGTGCGAGCTAACAGAACCTGCCCATCCCAATCCGCATCTGCCATTCCTTCGGTCCGGGATACGAGCCGCCCGCCCTCAAGAACGGCCGCTAGCATTCTGCGCGGTGTATTCGCATCGGGCTGTGTTGACGTTAACGTGATGAGGGCCAGGGGATGATAGAAACGCTCCTCGACAATCGAGCCAATCCACAGCGGCATAGTTCGCCCGTTTGTGAGCTCGATATCGACGATCCACAATCGAAGCACCAGACGCGAACCGGCAGGCCCATCATCGTTATACGGTCGAACGAGAGTCAGACTGGGAAGGCGACCACTGGCGAAAAGGGGGATGACCGGAAGATCGGCAGGGTCAGTCTGGACGGTAAACCAGTTCAGGGTATTCAACAGTGTCCATGCCGCTGAGGTGCGCCATCCGTTGCGCTGCAGGACATCTTGCAACTCCGGCAGACCACCGGCCCACTGAAACGTCAGTGGTTCATTCGTCTCGCCAGTGAGGTCGATACGCCGCACCGGCAGTTGCTGCCAATCCGACGCCCACCAATCGGTGGCAGCTAAGGTCAACGTTCCCACCTTGACGGCATAACGACTGCTGTCCGTCGTATGGTTACGGTAAATATTGAAGCCGCCGGCGAGCAGAAGTGTCACACATCCGAGGGCGAGCAGCCCCGCTGACCCAATGTGCTCGGCCTGCCGCCGCAGGTAGAAGAGGCTGAGTAGCGCCAGCCAAGCGGATCCGAATGTCAGCCCCCCGAGCACGTCGGAAAGCCAATGTGCCCCGAGGTAGAGGTGCGAGAATGCAATCAGAAATATCAGGGTGGCTGCGCCAGGAGCGACCACGAGGCGCCGTGCCGGGCGGGTATCACGCGCGATAAGGAAGGCGAGAAAACCGTATAGCACGACATTGATCGTGCTGTGGCCGCTGGGGAAGGAAAAGGCACTCCACCCGGAATAGAGAGGTTCCGCAGGGAGAGCTCGATACAGCGCTACCTTGATGACTATGGTGAGCCCCGAAGCGCCAGCAATCGCAATCAGCCAATAGGCAGCCGTACGCCAAGCGCGTTTCCACATGAGCCACAGCAAGACAACAATCGTGACCGCCAGCACGACCTTGGTGTCGCCGAGTTCTGTGATGGCGATCATCACCGCATCGCCCGGTGCAGTGCGAAGATCCTGGAGCACGCGGTATATCGCGCTATCTGCAAGCAGCAACGGGTCGCCGTTGATGATGTCCTCAAGGACACCGAAGAAAAGCCACGCGGCACCGACGAGCAGGACCGTCGACAGTGCGAGAGCCCGTGCTTCGGGCCGTGAAGGATCGAGAAAGTGAGTGAGACTGCGGCTCAGCCAGGTGTCGTGGGCGCCGGTCCAGCCCCGCAACCGCTGCACTGCGACGATGAAGTAGGGGATGCCGCGATGCAGCGCCCAGCGCACGATATGCAGGACCACCCAGCCCACCGCGACTAAAATGACCAGCAGGATCGCGAGCGGCTTTGCAGCTGCACCGAGAATGCTGAACGTCGCGCCGACGAGCACGCCGGGCAGGATATGCGACGGAGCCCAGGCGAGCGCCGACACGACATTGACGGCATAAAACCGACTGACCGCCATTCCCAGCGTGCCGGCGAGGAGCGGAACGAAGGCGCGGACGCCCGGTGTGAAGCGCGCGAAAAAGATACTTTTATCGCGATGACGGTTGAAAAAGGCTTCGCTGCGCTGAATCAGCTCAGGATGCCGGTTCAGTGGCCAGAGGCCAAGAATCTCGCGGCGGTATCGGTGCCCGAGCCAGAACGAAAGACCATCCCCCGCAATGGCGCCTGACGTGGCGGCGATCAGTAACGGCCAGAGCAATAACACGCCACTCGGCACCAGAGTGCTGAGCGCAAGGATCACGGCGGTGCCGGGAACGACGACACCGATGATCGGAATTGACTCGGAAAGTGCCAGGAGAAACACGGCCAGATACGCGATATGCGGGTGCGCCGTGAGTAACTCGATGATCGATGAGACCAAGGACGTCATATTTCGCGGCTGCCTATGGAGTACCAGTGGGGCGGCGATCGACACGGGTGTCTGCAATTCCCGGCTGCACAATCAGTTTGCGCAACAGACCAAGCATAGCTACTCATTGGCTATCGCTCCGTCCACTGCCTGCTTTTGGTCCGGAGTCGAGACTCTCGGAGGCTGTGATGGAGAGCGATTGCCTCCACGATCAAGAGGCCGCGACTGAAATACCCGTCCGGGCAAGCAGTGTTTCGGACGCGACCATGAACTGACTGATATGCGCTTCAGTCATGCCCGTAGACGGCAGGATCGCTTGGCCCTTGCTGTTGAACATCGCGCCGCTGTGAGCTTCGATCTCTGGGGCAACCAGTAACGGGACGATTCTCTTCGCATAAGTTTCGGCGGTGGGTGTCAGCAGCCCGATCAGGCCCTCCGCCATGCGCGATTTCAGCGAGCCCTTGCCGAAAAAGTTATCGCGGATACTGGTTTTGATCAGACCGGGATTCAGGCCAAAAGCGTCCAGGTGCGGGTAGCGCTGCACCGCATCCAGAACAAGCATTTCGTTGCCGGCCACCGTGTTCATGTGCGCGGACATGGCCTTGTAGGACCTTTCAGCATTGAGGTCGTCGAACGTCCCTATCTGGCCCGTGCCGGGATAGCCCACGACAATCACCCTTGGTTTGTTCTTAGCCTTGGGCCTGTCTGTACCCAACTTCGGCCCGACGTTGCGCAGGATGACCATGCGGTTCAGATAGCTGACTGCCAGATCGCGCTCAATGCCCTCCGCTGTTTCCTGACGTTGGGAGGCGGCGAAGATACCGGTGGTGAAAACGAGCAGGTCCAGGGATTCCGCCGGCAGCAGCTTGGCGACCCGCAGCGCCTCACTCATCAGGCTCAGGTCCGCCTGGAGAAATTCGATGCCCTGGGTGCCAGCATCACGAAAAGTTTGCCCAACGACCAGGACGCGAGCGCCGCGAGAGGCCAGCAAGCGACTCAATGCCTGCCCGATGCCACCGGTGCCACCCACGACGGCAACCCGCATCCCTTTGAGGTCAAGGTTCTGTGGATCGACGTGGCGCCACGTCAGGCTGGTGTCACGCTTCATGATGGCTCTCACATAAATGGCTGGAGGCGCATCATCCCCTTTATCGTTTTTGGGATAAATATGGGTTTTTGGATTTGACTGATCCATTAATGGAGCAAACGTCCAACCCCTTGAACTCAAGGAAGTCGAGGAGGTTCTGACTGGGCCACGCTGGCTCTCAGCGCTCTGGCTACCTTGGCTTGAATCTCGTAAGCAGGCGCCTCGACGGCTGTGTAATCACGGGTATAGCGAGTGGAAAACTCCCGAACTCCCCATTGCTGGTACTGCTGCACGTGCTTCAATTCATGCGCCCACAGCGCGACATTGTTAAGAGCATCATCGGCACTGCGAAAGACGATGATGTCTATCAGGGTGACCGCAGTGACATCGGGATTCTGCAACATGGTGTTTGCGGCGTTCAGCTCCTCATCATCGCCTACCTTGTAGCGGGCCGAATCAAGCACTTGAATGTCATAGTAGGGTTCGAGTTGGGCCCGGATATTCAGCGGGATTGTCCGAATATCGCCAGTTGCCGCGGTGTCGCGCGATTGCACGATCCAACTCTGTAATCCAGTGGAAGCTATTTGGCTCATGTTCTCAAAAATCGACCCGGTCTCCTCTTTGGAGCCCGGGGCACAAAAACAAGTGACCACGCAGACTTCGTACTGCCCTTTTGGGCAGGCGTAAACAGAGAACGAAGTGCCAACGGAAAAGAGCAGTACCGATAACCGGAACATTTGACGCAAAAAGACAGCTGACAATTGGTTCTCCCAGAGGTAGTGGCAGTCGGCAGGTGATGCTTCTGGTAGCTCGCACCTGGTGTTCAACCGCGCGTTGGACCGTTGCGGCCACCGTTTGTTGCCTTCAGAGCCCACAGCTTTTTCAGGCCACTTCCCACATTACCTGAAAGGCCGCGCTTGGCCGTTTCTACCCGTCGCGTTCACAGCCGCGCGGCCGACAAACGGTCGGTCGCGCGCTGTCGATCAATTGCTCATGATGGGGGCCAGTGCGGTCTGAACCCTGGACATCTGTGCTGGCGTTGTCATGCGCGTCAGCAGCCGGCCAAAGTGTGGATGCTGCACGCCCGAGATAATGTACTGCCAGCGATAGGCGCTCAGCACGCAGGCATGGATCTGCGCTGTCTCATCGACACTGAACGATCGCGAGACACTTTGAATAAAGTAGTCGGCATCGGATGCCGATTGTGCCTGCAGGATTGCATCGACGGCCGCCACCAGCGCAATCAGATCGTTCACTGCCTGGTCACACTCGGCTGGCGACAGTTTCGCATGCTCCGCCTTCCACTCCAGTTCATCGAGTACGACGTGCCGGCTTTCATCCTTCCAGTGAAATTTGAAGACATCCTTGAATAGGGGGCACAACTCCTCGCGCGGTGCGATGCTCTGTGCGTAGTGCGCCTGAACGAACAGCTCGATATGACAGGTCAACGCCAGCACCGACCAAGTACTGGCTGCAAGTACCGCACGCGCTACATCGTTTGGATCGGCAACTTGACGATATCCCGCTGGCAATCGCGAACCAATCATCGTCTCCATGCGCCGGAATAATTCCTGGTGCTTGATCTCGTCGTTGGAAAAGCGCACCAGCGCTTCGAGTGCAAGCTGATCGTCAAATACATGGGCTCGGCCTTGATCGAGCATTTTGGCACTGATAAACCGCTCGACCAGGCCAAAGATATACGCATAGGTCCGGCCCTGAATCTGACTGAGCAGGCGCGCCTCGGCCTCGGCGAGAAAGGTCAGTCGGTCGATTTGCGATAGTCCATCGGGCAGGAATTTGCGCGAGAAGTCGAAACTCCGGTCCTGTAGCAAATCGCGATCGATCTGCCATTCGGTTTTTTTCGATGATCTGACCATTTGAGCATAACGGGTGGCGTTGCCTGACTCTGAGCCGGTTAGGGTAGCGATGGTGTTCATCTAGATCTCCTGCTGCCTTGGTCGAGTTGGAATGGGGCAATTACGGTTGACGTCGGAGCCAATGACCATCGATCTCTGAGTCCGCGTTGGTGCTAATCTAGGCATCGCGGTTCAGGTGGTGAATGACCGATGCGCCTGAATACCTGCTCCGGAGTCCGGAAAAGAGGACGGGCAAGTGTTGGATGCGCTTTCTGATGTCTTGCGTGTGATCAGGCTGTCTGGAGGGGTCTTCCTCGAGGCGGAACTCACTGCGCCCTGGTGCATCAACGGCAGAATCTCGGCGGATGATTGCAAACCGTTCCTGGCGGCCCCTCGACATATCATTGCGTCGCATTTTGTCGCCGCGGGGCACATGCAAATACGAATAGACGGTGGTGCCACCCTCGACGTGGGGGTAGGCGAACTCGTTCTGCTTCCTCGCAATGATGCCCATTCCTTTGGCAGTGACCTGAGCATTGCGCCCATGCCGGCGAGGGAAGTCATTCAGCCACCAGACGTCGGCGGCATTTCACGAATCAGGTACGGCGGGGGCGGCGAGGTCACGCAGTTGTTGTGTGGCTTCCTCGGCTCTGAAACACCCTTCAGCCCGTTGCTTTCGTCGCTGCCATCCTTATTGAAACTCGACCTGCGCGCGACGGCTTCGGGCACCTGGATCGAAAGCTCATTCCGTTTTGCTGTGAGTGAAATCGCGGCGGGACGGGTCGGCTCGACAACGGTCATCGCCAAGCTATCCGAATTGCTATTCGTCGAAGCCGTCAGCCAGTACGTCGCCAGCCTACCCACTGAGCGGCGCGGGTGGCTGGCGGGTTTGCGAGACCCGCATATCGGGCGCGCACTGGCGCTACTCCATGCTCGTCCAACCGAGGGCTGGACTGCAGAAGCGCTGGCGCTTGAAGTGGGCATGTCGCGCTCGGTATTCGCGGAGCGATTCACGGCATTGGTCGGACAGCCACCGATGCAATACCTGACGCTCTGGCGTATGCACGTGGCGGCTCAACACCTACGCGAAGGTCGCGGCAATGTGGCGCAAATTGGCTTTGCCGTTGGCTACGAGTCCGAAGCTGCGTTCAGTCGCGCATTCAAACGCCAGTTCGGCACGTCACCCGGCACTTGGCGCAGACAATCAGCATGAGAAGATCCGGAGCCGATGGAGACTCACTCAGCTAAATCGAAAGACCAAACCGACATTCGTGCTCTGCCCCTTTTCGAGACGCATGTTCGATCAAGAAGCCACACCGTTCGAGTACTTTTGCCGAGCCGATATTTCCCGCGTATACGGTGGCAACCAGTTGTTTAAGGTTCCAGTGCACCTGCGCCTGCTGGATCAGATGCTTCACCGCCAGCGTCGCCAGTCCCTGTCCGCAAGCGTTTTGGGCAATCCGGTAGCCGACTTCTGCCGACCGCTCGGTCATGTCGATGCCTTTGAGGTTCGCCCGACCCACGATGTTTCCGGCGTCATCTTCGATGACGAATGGGTGCCAGGTTCCGGCGGCAAAATCAGCTAAATAAGCGTCAATGTGGTCGGTGACGCCCTGCACCGAATAAAAAGCAGAGCCGCGCGCGTCAATGTGGCGCTCGAACCATTCGCGATTGTCCAACTCGAACGCCAGCAACGCCTCGGCATCAGTACTTTGCAGGGTACGAATTCTGACGGGCTTCATAAGGTCGCTTTCCTTGCGGGTGAAACTACTTGAATGATTGTGCAGTGGAACAACTGTCCGCTCCTGGCCGGTAGGGCGGACAGTCAGGACACTAGCGTCAGGCTTCGGATTGATGAGCCGCCCAGTGTTTCATCTCTTCGGCAATGAAGTGGTTCACCAGGTCGCTGTACATCTTCTCGATGGCATCCGGGCTCAGGCCCTCGGCTTCGGCCCATTCGCGTCGTGTTGCCAACATGGCCTTGAAACGCTCCGGAGCGCGCACCGAAGTCACCGAGGTCTTGAACTTCGAGGCGGCCAGCACGTAGTGAAAACGCTTGCCCAGCAGCTTGATAACGGCCTGATCAAGGGCGTCGATTTCGCGTCGGATATCTTCCATGCCTGCACACTCTGCGGGCTGCAACTGATTGATGACTTCCATGTAGGTGACTCCGTTTGTTGAAAAAATCGTGGATTCAAGTTTTGATTTTACGACGGCTACGCAGCCTCGCGAGCGCTGATAAATTCGATGAGCGCTTTCAAGGCGGGTGGCACATGCCGCCGGCTTGAGTAGTAAAGAAAGAACCGGCTGGGCGGTGCTTTCCACTCCTGGAGTATTTCTCTGAGATGCCCGTTCCGGAGATCGTCGCGCACCAGCTCCTCGTAGACATAGGCAATACCAGCGCCGTCTTTCGCTGCCTGGATCATCAGCCCATCGTCTTCCAGAATCAGCGGGCCGGTGACGGACAATCGTATCGGTTGACCGTCGGCTTGATACTCCCAGGCGTAAAGTTTGCCACTGGGAAAACGCCTGGCAATGCACGCATGGTCGAGCAAGTCGCGGGGGACGTGCGCGGTTCCCTTCGCGGCCAGATAAGCATCCGCGGCTACGGTCACGAACGATTGAGGTGCGCCGACAGGGACTGCGATCATGTCACCGGCCAGGCTTTCACCAAAGCGGACTCCAGCGTCAAATCCCTCGTTCACGATATCGGTCAATCCATCATCGGTGATCAGGTCCAACTGAATACGTGGATACTTGGCCACGAAGGGCGCCAGCACTTTCGCAAACACGATGCGAGCCGCGGGACGCGCCACGTTGAGGCGAAGTTTGCCAGCGGGCACTTCCTGCATCGAGGTCAATTGCGCCAATGCATCGTTAACCTGGCTCAGGCTCGGGACCAGCGTCGCCAATAACTGCTGGCCGGCCTCGGTCGGGGTCACGCTACGAGTGGTTCGGTTCAGCAGCCTGATGCCCAAACGTGCTTCCAACGCTCGCATTGCGTGACTCAACGCGGAAGCCGAAACGCCACGTTCGTCGGCGGCCTTGCGAAAGCTGCGATGGCGAGCGACGGCGGCAAAGGCGTCGAGTTCAGAGAGATCGGGGTGATAACTCATGAGTGTTGTTCAGTAGTTCAAATACGATTACCTATCTTATCGTCATGAGACCTCTGCCGGATACTTCCTCCATCATTCGTGGAGAGGTCGCTATGCAAAACAATCGTCTTGGATCATCGGATTTTCTGATTTCGCCGATTGGCCTGGGAACCTGGGCAATCGCCGGCACCGGCTGGGAGTACAGTTGGGGAGCGCAGGATGACAAGGACAGCCTGGGCGCACTTGAATATGCTGTCGAACGCGGCGTTAACTGGATTGATACCGCTGCGGTTTATGGCTTGGGCCATGCGGAGCAACTGGTGGGGCAATTGCTGCGGCGGGTGCCGGCCTCACGGCGTCCTTTGGTGTTCACCAAAGGCAGTCTGGTCTGGGACCCGGTCACGAAGAAGATTTCGCATTCACTGGCCCCTCAATCCTTGCTCGCCGAGATCGACGCAAGCTTGCGCCGGCTTCAAGTCGAGACCATCGATCTTTATCAGATCCACTGGCCTGCTTTTCCTGCCGACGCCAGCAGTGAAGGCATTGAAATGGCGCTTTCGGCTTTGGCCGCCGCGCGCGATCAAGGAAAGATCCGCGCGATCGGTGTATCGAATTTCGATGTCGCTCAACTCAAGCGGGCGCAGGCGGTGACAGAGATCGTTTCGCTCCAACCGCCATACTCAGCCTTGATGCGGGACATCGAGCAGGACGTTCTGCCATTCTGTGAGCAGGCCGGGATGGGTGTGCTTGCCTATTCCACGCTTCAATCAGGGCTACTGTCCGGCAGCATGACGCGCGAACGCATCTCGCAACTGCCCGATGACGATTGGCGCAAGGCCCGAAGTGCTGATTTCCAGGAACCCCGTTTGAGTGCGAACCTGGCATTGGTTGACGTCATGGCACGCATTGGAGAAAGGCACGGGGTGAGCGCTGCTGCGGTCGCCATCGCCTGGGTTCTTCGCAAACCGGTCGTGACGGGCGCCATTGTCGGAGCCCGCCATCGCGCACAAGTAGACGGGCTGATTGCAGCCCTGGAGTTGCGCCTCAGCGCTGCGGAAATCGATGAAATTCGACCGTTCCTGCCGGCGGGCATGGGAACAAATGTCCCTGGTGCCGCCTGACACTATTGAGAAGAGGATGAGTGTTCAGTTTTGCATACTGAACAGAGGCGTTCGATGGGTAGCAGAGCGGTCGATCAAGATCGCAATGCTACCCATCACATCACCGATCAAGCCCGGCGGCGCGGTCAGCACCACCATCCACATGCGAGAGAAGTTCTGCAGTTGCAGCATAAGCAGTAGCAGGATGCTGATCATCATCAGCGGGGCCACCGCCAGCAGCGCCTTGTTGGCCTTGTCGCTTTCCTCCACCGCGCCGCCCACGTCGATGCGGTAGCCCAACGGCTGTTTCGCTTCGATCTTCTTGAGCAACGGCTGGATCTGCTGCGTCACCGATACACCTTGCTATCAGTTTTTGCACTCCGCCATCACCACATGACAGGTCGTCGGCGTGCCACCGGATTGGCCGGCATAGCGTATGCAATTATCCATGGACTTTTGGCGAGCCATGTCCAGGGTGGAGCCCCAGGCCAGGCCACCTTCGCCGGCGGTGGGTAGCGCTTTTGCATAGCAACTTGAGCCTGCGCTTGAGTCTGCACTTGAGGCCGAGTAGCGGGCCGTGGAAGTTTTGCCCGCACAGCCCGCGGTCAGGGCCAGGTTGATGACGAGCAGGGAAGGGAGGATCCATGACGAACATTGGCGTGCTGTTTTGCCGATCATCCCGGTTCCCCTGTATCAAGAGGCTGGAGGCGTGTTTGTGGTCGTGTTCTATTCAGATTAGACGGTGTTGCGCCTGCCTTGGTTAAAACGGCTCGTTAAATAAACGAGCCGTTGTTGTGAGGGTGTTCAGCGGGGCAAGTGCATGGATGTCAGATCACCTCAAAGGTGATCCGCATCAATCACAGCCTTGGCGAACGCCTGCGGATCTTCCTGCGGCAGGTTGTGGCCGATGCCGCCGCTGATCAGCCGGAACTCGTATTTGCCGGTGAAGCGCTTGGCGTAATCCTCGGGGGCGGGGTGCGGCGCGCCGTTGGCATCGCCTTCAAGGGTGATGGTCGGCACGCTGATGGAAGGCGCCGTGGCCAGTTTCTGCTCCAGCGCTTCGTATCGGCTCTCGCCCTGGACCAGGCCCAGGCGCCAGCGGTAGTTGAACACGGTGATGTCGACATGGTCGGGGTTGTCCAGCGCCTTGGCGCTGCGGTCGAAAGTGGCGTCGTCGAACGCCCATTTCGGCGAAGCCAGTTGCCATATCAACTTGGCGAAGTCGTGGGTGTTTTTCTCGTACCCGGCGCGACCGCGATCGGTGGCGAAGTAAAACTGATACCACCACTGCAATTCAGCCTTGGGTGGCAGCGGGTTCTTGCCGGCCGCCTGATTGCCGATCAGATACCCGCTGACCGAGACCAGCGCCTTGACCCGTTCTGGCCACAGCGCCGAGACGATGTCGGCCGAGCGTGCGCCCCAATCGTAACCACCGAGCACGGCTTGTTTGATCTTCAGCGCATCCATGAAGTCGATGACGTCACTGGCCAGCGCAGCCGGTTGGCCATTACGAACGGTTTTATCGGACAGAAAATGCGTATCGCCATAGCCACGCGCATACGGCATCAGCACTCGATAGCCCTTTGCAGCAAGCAACGGGGCGACCTCGTCATAGCTGTGAATGTCGTACGGCCAGCCGTGCAGAAGAATCACCACCGGCCCATTAGCCGGGCCTGTTTCGGCGTATGCCACGTCCAGCAGGCCGGCGTTGACATGCTTGAGCGGGCCGAATGGGGAGGGTGTTGCATGAGTGGCACCAGCATTGACCGAGGTTGGCTGCGCCGCGGCGGTCGTTTGTGCGTGGGCCGCACCGAGAACGCCGAACAGGGTAAACGCGAGGATCGACGAGCCGACCAGGCGGTGGCGGGTTTTGCCGGTTTTGCCGGTTTTGTTATGCAGTGCCATCTTCATGTGATGTCTCCGTTGCAAGCCGTTGGCCAGGGGTTCTGACTGAGCCCCTCGAAACCTTGTTTGCATTTGAACGCGGCGACGTATCTGGTCTGTGTCGAATCGCAGGCCAAGTGAAAAGCCATGTATCGAGAGGCTAATCAGACACACTGTGATACATAAGGAGAAATCTCGGTATCAAGTCGCATATCTGAAAAAGGTGGGGCCATTGAAATTAAAGTTCAGCCATGTGGATGTTCTCGTCAAAGACCTTGAGGAAGCGTGCAGGTATTACGCCCGTGTCTTCAGTGCCAAAATTTCAAAGACACTTGATTGGCAGCGCGACGGTTTGCATGTGCGCTATGCGATCGTCATGTTCGGCACGGAGCGCCTTATGCTGGTGCAACCGTTTACCGGAAATCTCAAGGCTCTGATGGACGCCAACGGCGAAGGCACCATCTACCGGCACTGCTATTCCACACCGGACATCGAGGCAGCCTACAACGAATTGATCGACGCAGGCGTCCAGCCGGAAAATGAGAACGGCAAACCGCTGTCTCGCGATAACCTCCAGTCGCCAAGTGGGACACGCATACTCTGGTTACCGAAACGTTTCGGGCATTTTTCTATTGAGTTGCTTGAAGAGAAAGAGCTGGAGGCATTTATCAAGGAGGCATTTGCCGAGGAGAGGTGAGGGAAAACACTCGGCATTACCATGTTGACCAGCCGATTGGTCCAGGCTCTACGTGGTCAGAGCTTCAACTCTATTTCTGATCTGGACCAACGCTGACTGGAACAGCCTGTGACAGGGTTCAGGAAAATCAAGCTTCAACGGATGCCAAAAAAACTCAAAGATGCGGCCGCCATCGTCATCTGTTTCAAAACTCCACTCGTCGGGCAATGGGTCTGAAACCTCACATAACTGAAGAGACCAAATCTGTTCCTCGAACTCAGCATTCCAAAGGCCGAGATCCCTCACTGCCCGGGCGTTGCAAATTCCTGACTCCTCGCTGAGTTCGCGTACAGCCGCATTGGGAAGAGACTCACCTGATTCGATAGTGCCCTTCACAAACTGATAACCAGCGACAGGATGTTTGAACGCGAGGCTGTATACGATTCCTTGAATCGTGCGCAAAACGACAGGGCAGGCTTTTGTTGCAGGCATGGCGCATCCGGCTACATCTCTGCGAGCGGATGTCGAGACCAACCCCATAACCTCGCTGATAAAGGGTGCCTTCCGTGCCAGGTATTCACCTATGCCGTCGGTGTTGCTTGCTTCCAGTTCAAGCTTCAAGTCTTGATACCGCTGGCGAAGCACAGGGTCGCTCCTGAGCAAATCACGAAAGCGGAGCATTCTGTCGATTTGACCGTGGTCGGTGATACAAACGTGGGCCTTGTGTGTTCGCACACCATCAACATCGCGACGATAAAAATGGTGTCCTGCCGACAGATCGCTTCCTCGTGCGTACCCTAGACCACGCATGACAGCGTCTCGGGAGGATTCGTTTCGATGCTCCGCAACCTCGACCAGGAGGTCGATCTCTGGCTTGGCTGCGAGCTCGGGAACGGCGGTGCTTCCGACATGATGGATGGCAACAAGCTCAGTGCCGAACGCCTTCGCGACCTGCTCTTTGGCGCTAAGAAAAAGCCCAGGCCATGCACTGTCGTAGAGGGAAATCTTGCTGGTTAGCGCCATGGTGCTTCTTCCTTGTATCCGCAGGCTTGCTAATACGGACACTCCAAGCGCGCTTTATACGCCACCAGACAGCATCCATGCGAGGGCGGGATGTTAGCGTTTCCAATGCGCAGCAGCTATTAGAGTTGGGAGACCAGGGATCTGGCTGCTGACGCACCCGATTGCCGCTTCTGGCCGAAAGTAGACTGACGAGGTCCTAGCTTAACTGGCGCTGCCTCGTCGGCGTTGCGGGAGAGGGCGACGATCACGGTGATCTTTTGTATGACCAGGCACACCTTGCGTTCTTTCCTGAGTACCGGCTGCACCTTGCCTCATCTCTGCGTTGCGTTCCACTGCGTTCACAACTGATTCGCAGCGCGATAGGGCGGTTGTGCGCGGTATTTGCGGGTTCGTTGGGACATCAGACGAAAGGCTTACTGAGTCATTCAAATGAATGATGGATGGGTATTTACCGAGAATTAGACTTACACCGTCAAAATGCCATTAACTCTAGAGGAGTGTGCTCATGGCCACTGTAAATGGCAATGATAATGCCAATATCCTGACGGGTAGCACCACCAATGACAACCTCAATGGACTGGGCGGTAACGACACACTCTACGGCAACGGTGGTGACGATACGCTGGACGGCGGCACCGGCAATGACCTGCTTGTGGGTGGACGCGGCAGCGATACCTATCGGTTCGGCCAGGGCTATGGCTTCGATGTGATCGACAATTCCGGTGGCGTCAACAACGACGTCGACACCCTCCTGCTGACCAACCTCAATGCCAACCAGATCCGCCTGACCCGCAGCGGCAACGACCTGGTGCTCACCGTTCTGGCCAGTGGCGAGACCCTCACCGTGAGCCAGAACTTTCTCGATGCGGATCACGCGATCGACCGAATCCAGTTCGTTGACGGCAGCCGTTGGAACGCCAGCGCTATCCTGGCGAACCTCTACTACCCACCCAACACCCCCACTGATGGCGCCGACATCATCAACGGTAATCCCACCGATGACAATCTATTCGGCTTGGGTGGTGACGATACGCTGTACGGCAACGGCGGTAATGACACGCTCGACGGCGGCAGCGGCAACGACCGCATGGAAGGCGGCGTGGGGAATGACACTTATATGGTTGATGCTGCCGGTGATGTGGTGGTGGAGGCCAGCAACGCTGGCGATGATCTGGTCCAGGCCAGTATCAACTACACCTTGGGCAGCAACGTCGAGCGTCTGACCCTGACCGGCAGCGCCAACATCAATGGCGTCGGCAACTCGCTGGCCAACACTCTGATCGGCAACGCCGGTAATAACCTGCTTGACGGCGGTGCTGGCACCGACAGCATGGCGGGCGGCAGCGGTGACGATACCTACATCGTCGATAAGAGTGGCGACAGCGTGTCCGAACTGGCAGGTGGCGGTAACGATACTGTCCGCGCTTCGCTGAACTACAGCCTGGGCGCCAACCTGGAAAATCTCGAACTCACCGGCAGCAGTAATCTCAATGGCACCGGCAACGCCCTGGCCAATCGACTGACCGGCAACACCGGCAATAACCTCCTCGATGGTGGTACCGGTGATGACTTTCTCGTCGGCCGCCGCGGCAACGACACCTACCTCTATGGCACCAACTATGGCAACGACGTGATCGATAACAGTGGCGGTGCCAACGCCGACGTCGATACCGTGCAACTGGTCGGACTCAACAGTAACAACGTGAGCTTTGTGCACACCGGCAACGACCTGCAGATGGTGGTGCTGGCCACCTCCCAGACCCTGACCCTGAAAAACTTTTATCTGGGCGCCGATTACGAGATCGACCAGCTTCGTTTCGGCAACAACGTGGTCTGGAACACCGCCGCCCTCAAGGCCGCAGCTACCAGCCCGAACGTCGCGCCGACCTCCACCAACGACAGTCAGACTACCTTGGAAGACACGTCAGTCATCCTGGACAGCACCGACTTCGGCACCTACAGCGACCCGGAAAACACCCCGTTGGCTGCGGTGAAAATCACCAGCTTGCCATTGTTCGGCAGCCTGCAGTACAACAACGGCAGTGCCTGGGGCGCGGTGGTTCAGGACCAGGTCATCAGCAAGGCCGACCTCGACGCCGGCAAACTGCAATTCGTCCCGGCCCTCAATGGTAATGGGAGCGGCTACGTCAGCATCGGCTTCAAGGTCAGCGACGGCGTGGCCTTCGCAGTCAGCGCCAATACCCTGAGCATTGATGTGACATCGGTCAATGATGCGCCGACCGTATCGGGGCCGGTCAGTTTGCCGGACGGCATGGAAGACAGCGCCTACACTTTCACTGCTGCCCAGTTGCTGGCCAACGCCAGCGACGTCGATATCGACGACAACCTGAGCGTGCAGAGTGTCAGCGTCGACCCGGTCGATGGCTCGATCATGGCCAACCCTGGTGGCAGCTGGTTTTTTATTCCGGCGCTCGATCGTAATGGTCTGGTGAATTTTGCACTAGTGATTGCCGACAGCGCTGGTGCGACGGTTGCCACTTCGGCCAACCTCCGCCTTGCGCCGGTTGAAGATGCTCCCGCAGCAGTAGCCACGGTCATCGCGCTGAGCGATGACAGCGGAATCGCTGGCGACTTCATCACCAACATCGAATCCCAGACCCTGAGCGGCACTTACACCGGCACCCTGAACACCGGCGAGACCATCCAGGTTTCCGCCGATGGTGGCACTACTTGGGTCAATGCGGCGGCCGATAGCGTAACCCATAGCTGGATCGCCAGCGATGTCACCTTGATCAGCAGCGGTACAGACTTGCTGGTCCATACCATCAATGCCACCGGCACCAGCCAAGCTGGCACCGGCCACAGCTACACCCTCGATACCAGCGCCGACGTCGGTAACGACCTGAGGGTTGTGCTCACCGACCGCCTGATCAACAACGCCGAGAAGTCCGCGGTCGCCTACAGCGTGACTGGCCTCGACGCGGACGCCAGCGCCACCATCACCTTCAGCGACGCGACCAATCACCACGTGGTCGGCGTCAACGGCAGCGCCGACCTGTCCAGTCTGAACGATGGCCCGATCAGCATATCGATCGTCGCCACCGATGTCGCGGGCAACAGCGCCAGCAACAGCATCGGCAGCCAGACACAAATACTGACGTTCGATGATGTTCCAGATGGCCCGCTAATCAACCAGTACCTGGGTCTCGGCGTCACTGTCTATGGCGCCACAATTGTTGGTGCTGCTAATACCGTATGGCCTTATCACTCACCAACGAACCTCTCTTATTCTGAAGTTGGCCTGATGAGTTTCACCTTCAATTTGGCCATTACCGGCAATATCCAATCGGTGTCGGCTTATGTTTCGGGTGAAGCGAATACCGGTCTTTTTGCTTACAGCGCCTCTGGCGCGCTGATCGGACAAACGGTTTTGCTGTCTGGGGCAGTTAATATGCTGCTGACTGTGACCTCCTCCGGCGACCCAATCACGCAGCTGGAGATCCACGATGGGGGCGCAACCTTCGCGGTGGATGACCTCGCCTTCACCAGTATCGGCGCACTCACACTGGACACCACCGCCGACACGGGCGGCGACCTGACGGTGTCGCTGGCCGATTCCCTTATCAGCAATGCCGAGAAGACGACGGTCGCCTACACGGTTACTGGCCTCGACGCGGACGCCAGCGCCACCGTCAGTTTCAGCGATGGCAGCCAAAGTGTCGCTGGCGTCAACGGCAGCGCCGACCTGTCCAGCCTGAGCGATGGCTCGATCAATGCGTCGGTAACGGCCAGCGACACGGCCGGCAACACCGTCAGCGGCACCGGCAGTACAATTACTCTCGATACCACCGCGCCGCTGGTGAGCGGCCCGGTGACCTTGGCCGATGGCAGTGAAGACTCCGCCTATAGCTTCAGCGCTGCGCAACTGTTGGCCAATACCAGCGACATCGGCAACACGCCGAGCGTGAAGGGCGTCAACGTCAATCCGAACGATGGCACGCTCACCGACCATTGCGACGGAAGCTGGACCTTTACCCCGGGGGGCGGCAGCGGCTGGGGCATCTACGCGCAGCGCTATGATTCCAACGGTGCAGCGGTGGGTGACGAGGCGCGGGTCAACAGCACCACGGCCAACAATCAATATCAACCCACGATCAGCGGGCTCAGCGACGGTGGTTATATGGTGAGCTGGACGTCCAACGGCCAAGACGGCAGCAACTCCGGCATCTGCAGCCAAGGCTACGACGCCAACGGCAACCCCGTCATCGATCACCTCGAATGGACCGGCGGCGCCTCGGTCAACCTGATCCGCAGTACCGTCGAAACCGACTGGTTCAGCGGCGGCACCGGCACCGCCACCTTCCAGTTCGCCCAGCTCCCTGGCGATCGCGCCGATCTGGTCACCGACTTCACTCAGGGCAGCGACGTGCTGTTGCTCAACAGCGGGCTATTCAACTTACAGGGCCAGACCGTCGCCGAGACACTGGCCAACGTCAGTGGCGCTGAAAACGAGGTGGCAGGAGCGCACTTGGTGTTCAACCAGGATGACCACTCGCTCTATTACGACGCTGACGGCGCAGTCAACGGCGATGCCATCGCGGTGGTGACCCTGACCGGGGTAGCGACCCTGACGGCGAGCGATGTGCAGATGTACGTCTAAGGTGCCGAGGGTTGCAGGACAAACAGGTCCCCAACCCCCAATCAGCCGGGTGAAGAGGTTGATCAGTTGCGTCTGGCGGGTGATGCCAGTTTTGCGAAACAGTGTGCGTAGCTAGGGCCGCTTGGTGTTGATGGAGACGTTCAGGAGCGCGGTGCAGCCTTCCAGGGTCCAGTAGTTCGGCCAGTCGGTGTTCGGCCGGGCTGAGCTGGAAAAGTTCGGCCAGCAAGCTCTTCTGAGGCCGGTTCTCTAGAGCACCAGCAGCACCAGCGGCCTCTGGAGGTGTTGGCTGAAAGCGGATTCCGTCGGCAGCGGGGGTAACTAGCAGTTCCTGCTGCTGGGAGGGCGTTACATTGCAGCCAGCTGGCGCGGCGGATCAGCGCCTGCAGACTGGTGTTCTGGTTCGTGATATGCAGGCGGGCGAAGTTCTCATAGCGAGAAGCCACTCTGGCCCAGCAGGTCGCTTATACCTCCCTCGGGAGCACAAGTCATCTTGGGATGATGGCGGCTTGGTGAGCCTGTTTAACACTGCTGCAAACGAGCGAAGAGGCTGACCAGCTCGGCCTGTCGCTCGGTGTCGGTCTTGCGAAACAGAGCGCGCAGTTGCGTGCGCACGGTGTTGATGGACACACTCAAACGAGCCGCACAGTTTTCTGGGGTGAGTCCCTGAACCATTAGTTCGGCCAGGCGCTGTTCGGCCGGGGTGAGTTGGAAGAGCTCGGCCAGCAGTTGAGATTGTGGCTGGTTTTCCAGCAGTGCCAGCAGCACCATCGGTTTTTGGAAGAGCCGGTTGAAGGCCACTTCGGCCGGGACCGGCGTGACCAGCAGCTCCTGCTGCTGGGTGGGGTTGAGGCACAGCCAGCCAGCACGGCGCTTACCGTCCTTGCCGGCGGCGCGGCGGATCAGCGCTAGCAGGTGGGTGTCCTGACTCCTGCTGTGCAGGCGGGCGAAGTTTTCATAGAGTGGGAAAGCGCTCTGGCCCATGTGTCGCGCCGCCGCCTGGTTGCAATAGAGTACATGACCGTCGCCGTCCAGCAGCCAGAGCGGGTTGGGGTGGTGGTCCAGCAGCAGGTCGCGCGTGGCTAGCTCTAGTTCCATGCGGTTGACCTTGTTGGACAGTTTGGCGGCCTTAAGCAGGTGCGGGCTAAGCCGCTGCAGCAGGGCATGTTGTTGGGCGGTTGGCAAGGGGGCGCCAACCTCGTTGAGCACGGTCAGGTAGATGCCTGAATCGGCCTGTTCCTCTAGCTTGACGCAGGAGAGGTTATGCAGCCCGAAGGGAATGTAGAACTCCTGATAATAAGGGTCGTGTCGAATGCGTTCGGGACCGAAATCTATGAGGTCGTTGTACCAGTGACCCACGCCGCGGGAGCGGACGATGTCAACGCCCGGATCCAGATTGCAGTAGTGGCGGTTGTAGACGTCGATCCCGGCAGGGTCGCACAGGTTGAGGGTGGTGGAGGCGTGAGTGCCGTTCTTGCGGTTATCCACGAACAGCAACAAGCCCTGCTGTCTCCCGCTGGCCGCGACCAGTAGTTTGAGTAGTGGCCGCCAGGCGGAGTCGTCCAGCACGCACTCATAACAGAGGCCGACCAATTCGTCGTAGACCTTCTGTTCATCCAGACGTGGCATGGCAAGCCTCTCTGCTAGCGGTTGGCGTTGCGTCATCGAACTTGCGGGCGCTACGCTTTCATATGGCTCATGACCGACCTTTCTGCAATGCCGGTGGTCGGTGAAGGGGCTGTGCGGGGGGGGGGGAACCTTCTGCGCCCAGGCCAGGCGTGGCGCGTTGCCAGCAACACTGCCCGCCAGCCCTGGCTGCAAGTCGGCTTTTCCGATGGATGGCCATTGGTGGATGTTGCTGAAATTTCCCACTCAGCTAACGCCGTCTGTTGCTGTCGCTCGAGGGAAGTACACGCACACGAGCTTGTCGGTATCGGTTGACACCCGTCAACGTCCGTCAGGGTCGATAGCTGCTTGCTCCGCTATTGCAGCGGAACATACACGTCAGTCTGCCATTGATCCTGCGGCGTCTCGGGATAGACGCTCAGGTAATTGAAGAACAGCGGGTGGTCACGGAGTTCCTCGCCACTGGCAGGAAGCCAATCGCGGTAAATCGGATAGATCGTTTCGCCGATGTGATCCGGTGACCCCACGTGTCGCACCACGACGCAGCGACCACCAGGAATGACGATCTCGCGCACACCGAACTCATTCGGCGCCACAGCCTCGTGAATCTCGCCGCAGATGGCGAAGCGGAATGCTTGTGCAGGTGTCGTGTCGGGGTTGCCATAGGGAATGCCAAAGGTGCGACTCGATGCCACCGGCGACTGTCCGCTCTGCATGCGCCACTCGATGAACTTGCGCACGCTCTCATTGACGAGCCCGGGTGGTCCGCAGTGCTCAAGCGCTGCGACCCGGACTTCAGGGAACTCCACGATTCGTACTTGCATGATGATAGTCCTGGAAAAATGAGGGATTGCGAATACCGCATTCCAGACCTGCCAGTTCGGTTCCTTCCTGAACGCACTCGGCGTCATACCGAACGCCCGCCTGAACGCCCTGCAAAATGCCTCGGGGCTTTCAAAGCCGGCACCGAGTGCGGCGTCCAGTACCGAGTGATCAGCGAGGGCGGCCAGGCGATGTGCCGCGCGTCGTAGCCGCATCAGTTGCACATAACGTGAGACCGGCACACCTGCGAACGCGCTGAATTGTCGATGGAAGTGAAACACCGAAAAGTTCGCCACATGACTCAACGTCTTCACCGACAGGTCACCTTCAAGATTGGCATCGATGTAGGCGAGTACGGCGTTGAAGCGTTTTGTGTAGGCGAAGTTGCTCGGCATGTCAGACACTGGGAAAAGGCTCCTGGAAGTACGGTCGGCAATAGAATCGACTATAGCGGTGTAAACGTGCCTAGCCGCGTTTGCTCAAGGTACGTTTTGGGTTGGCCAATGTGATCTCTTCCACCATGAGACACCGTATATCCAGTCCGATCACTTCTGATCGACTGTTGCTGTCGTTGTGAGGGCAGCAATTACCCCCCCCAGGCAATCATCGAAAAGAGACCCGACAGGGATGCGCTAAAGTTATGCGGGTCGTCGATTGTCCGCCCTGCTTCCGTCTCTGGAGGGCCCAATGCCGCCCATCATCACATGCCTGGTGGCGCTGTCTGTTCTTGGCCTGACTCTTGTAGTACAAGCCCAGACTAACGCCTGCCCACCTGGCGAGAAACAAGTGTGCCTGAACGGCTGCATCTGCCTGCCAGATCTGGGGCAGATGCCTGATGGCGTCTACCAGGTCGCGGCACCTGCCCTGGCGCTGTGGCTGACCCAAGCCCGCGCTGAAGCAGCCAGCGCCGAGATCCAACCCATTCCACCGCACATCCGGGAGCAACTGCTGCGCTGGTACGACCCCAGCGTCCTCGATGCTGCGCACTACAAAGTGAGCGACAACGGCCAATTCAGCGCCGCCACTTCCATGCTGCAAAACCCCGACGTCGGTGCCGTGACGCTGATCGACATCATCCTCTTCCGGGACACTCAAACCGCAGAACAGGACATCGCGCTCTGGGCTCACGAACTGAAGCACGTGCAGCAGTTTCGGGAATGGGGGGTAGAAGGATTTGCCCAGCGCTATACACAAGATTTCAATGCTGTGGAGGCGCCGGCTTATGCCATACAGGCTGAGGTTCGACGGTCGGTGCGGGGAGGGACTCAATGAAGGGTAGCGAAGCCCGCCTGACATTACAGGCATAAAGCAGTCATTATTGGCTGAAAGCAGCCTGTCAGTTAGGGAAGAGTTGAATGGTGTTCAGGGTGATGGTGGTCGGTGGCTACGGAAACTTCGGTAGCATCGTTTGCAGGCATTTGGCGGTGATGCCAGATGTGGAACTGGTGATTTCGGGTCGCGATCCACACAAGTTGCAGAGCAAAGTCGATGAGTTGAAAAGCCAATCGGGCACTGTCGCCGAAAGTTGGTGCGGCAATGCCATGGGCACTGAGTTCAAATCCGTTTTGCGCTCGATGGACATCCAGTTGGTCATCCATACTGGCGGCCCGTTTCAGGGGCAATCCTATGCGGTCGCCGAGAGTTGCATCGAGGCTGGCGTGAACTACTGCGACCTGTCTGACTGTCGAACTTTCGTCAACGGCATTGGCGTACTCGATGCCCAGGCGAAACAGGCCGCAGTGGCGATCCTCAGTGGCTGCAGTTCGGTACCGACGCTTTCGTCAGCCATCATCGATCAGCAGCGCTATCGCTTCAGTCGTATCGATTCGATCGAGCATGGCATTTCCTCTTCGGCGAAGATGCCGGGATTGTCGACCGTCGAAGGCGTACTCGCCTACGCAGGTAAACCGATCAGGCAACTCAAGAATGGCAAGGTGCATGAAGTGTCGGGTTGGCAGGATCTGACGCTGCGCAAGATGCCGCATCTGGGCACTCGCGTGCTGGCCAATGTCGATGTGCCGGACATGGATATTTTCGCCAGCCGCTATGGCGCGCTAACCCTGAGCTTCAAGGCCGGCGCGGGCTTGAAGCTGGGTGGTGTTGCCAACTATCTGCTGGCTCAGGCGTTGAAGATCGGGCTGGTTCGCGACCACGCCCTTTGGGCCGCCAGACTGCATCGGCTGGGGACCCGGTTCGAACGCTTCGGCGATGGCAAAAGCGCGATGTACATCGACGTTCAGGGCAGGGGAGTTGATGGGGAACCGCTGGCTATGACCGTGCAACTGACGGCCATGAATGACAAGGGACCGCAAATTCCAAGCTGCGCATCCGTAGCCTTGGCCGCAAAAATGGCCCAGGGCTATGTGCCGCAACCCGGTGCCAGGGCTTGCGTGGGTGAAATTACCGTCGATGAATACATGGCAGCGATCAACGACCCTGACAATTTGAGCCTGTCTGTGCAGTTCTCTGAGGAGCCGCGCTGACATGCTCTATCTGTGCCTGAAGTACCTCCACATCATTGCCGCGATTTTCCTGTTCGGATTCGGCATGGGCTCCTACCTCTACCTGATCGCTGCCAGCCGCACGGCCAACCCTCAAGTGATCGCGCATGTGGCCCGAATGGTCGTGCGCTTCGACACCTGGATTACCACGCCGGCAGGCTTTGTTCAGATCATCACGGGCTACCTGCTGATGAGGCTCTCCGGACTACCCATGACCACGGAGTGGGTACTGACTTCGTTGATTATCTTCTTCTGCGTGGGTTCGCTTTGGCTGCCGGTGCTGGTGTTGCAGAAGCGGCTGTACCTGATGGCGTCGTGCGCAGTTGAGGCTGGCAGCGGACTCGATGATGAATACCGATCCGTGTACAAAAAATGGTGGTGGATGGGGGTGGTCGGTTTTGTCGGGATGTTTGTGATTGTGCTGATGATGGTGACGAAGATGACGCCGGTACAACTGGTTGGGCTATTGGGGTAACAGGATCGGTTGGCTCAAGACTTTGGTGTTCAAGGCCTCTGCCAAACGTGAACGCGAGGCGGTCCAGTTAATGCGGGTGAGGGCGTTCATAGGGGCGCTTTCAAAAAGCGCTGTTCATGATCAGGATCCGGCAGCAGGCACGTGTCGTATTTCCCGAAGAGCCGATAACGATTAAGCGCAATGCGGTCGTATGCCCAATCTCGAAGCATGCGAGGGAAGATGCGCAACAAGTTCACTGGGCGCCAGAGTGCGGGCAACTGGGCGATGACTTCGAAAAATGCATCCGAACGCTCCCAGTAGTGTCGGTCGCGGATCACCGCCATGGTGTCGAATTGATCCACGGGCAAACCTGCCCACGCGAGCAGAGCCTGCCCCTCGGGTGACTGAACCGCCGCCAACCGCACGCGCCGCTGGCGGTCATGGCGAATCAAAAACCTCGCCCAGCCATTGCACAGCTTGCAGACACCGTCGAACAAGACCACCGTCTCTCCTGGTTTGAGCAGCGGCGCGGGTGAGGGGCGGACTTGCGAGGTGGGCATAAGCGTGGGTCCAAGGGAATCTGATTATCCGGATCATAACCGCGTGCCAGCGTTAAAGTCTGCATTTGGCCGAAGGGGGGGCTGCTCCTTGCCGGCAGCCGCAATAGCCAATGCGTTATCATTGTCCCTTTGAAATCAGCCAAGGAGGCATCCATGAGTGTGCGTGGTAAAGACCGGCAGATCGACAATATTGAATTTAATGTCGACGACATTGCTCGCAGCAAAGCTTTCTACGGCAGTGCGTTCGGCTGGACATTCGTCGACTACGGCCCAACCTATACGGAATTCAGTGATGGCCGCCTTACCGGTGGCTTCACTACGGGAGAGCCGGTTCGACCTGGTGGCCCTTTGATCATTTTGTACTCGGATGATCTCGATGAGGCGCAGCAACGGCTCAAAGCCTTGGGCGCTGTTATCACCCGCGAAATATTCTCGTTCCCTGGTGGAAGCAGATTCCACTTCATTGATCCGGATGGCTATGAACTGGCCGTTTGGACAGCTCAGCTGTAGGTCTCAGGTCGGCCCAAAGCGGTCCATTACCAGGGTTTGCTTTGGGCCGATACTCAAGCGGTAGGTGCGGGTCGAGCCATGACCCTGGTCACATAAATTTGAAATGCACAGCGTTGCTCGCCAGAATCGCGGGCCGATCCGGTCAAAGGTGCCGGACGTTCGTGGTGAAAAGGGGCAGCAGTTGAACCAACAGACATTGTCCATGCGCCTGGAACGCGTGGCGGCACATGTGCCAGCAGGTGCGCGCCTGGCCGATATCGGCTCGGATCACGGCTACCTGCCTGTGGCATTGATGCGTCGTGGCGCCATCGTGGCGGCGGTGGCCGGCGAGGTGGCATTGACGCCGTTTCGTTCGGCCGAACGCACCGTGCGCGAGAACGACCTGGACCAGTGGATCACCGTGCGCCTGGCCGATGGCCTGACGGCAATCGAGCCGGGAGACGGGATCACGGTGATCAGCATCTGCGGCATGGGCGGCGAGACGATCCGCGACATTCTCGACAGCGGCAAGGCACGTCTGAGCGGGCAGGAGCGCCTGATCCTTCAACCCAACGGCGGCGAGCAGCCACTGCGCCAATGGCTGATGGAAAATGGTTACTGCATCCTCTGCGAGGAAGTGCTACGGGAAAACCGCTTCGACTACGAAATCATCGTCGCCGAGCGCACCGGGCCGGTGATGTACACCGCCGAGGAGCTGTATTTCGGTCCGCTGCAGATGCAGGCACGCAGCTCGGCATTCCTGATCAAGTGGCAGCGCCTGTTGCGCGAGAAGCAGCGGACCCTGAGCAACTTCGCCAAGGCGCGGCAGGCCGTGCCCGAGGAGAAGGTGCAGGACGTCGCCCGGCAGGCCCGGTGGATCACCGACCTGCTGGCTTGAGCCCTTGACTAAGTAATTGCAGGGGCAAATTTCAACCTGACGGTTGCTGCTCTTATAGGGCTTGCGGTTAGCGGCAGCACAGGCAACCGCTGATCAGCGGTTGGTCGGGGTCGTTTTCGAGAAATGTAACCATGACTTCCATGCCCGTTCGGGGGGGCGTAATTCCACAACTCCAATTGGAAGTCCCCCTCAGCCAACAACAACTCTTGTCGTCAAATCTACCTTCGCGGTCCCAGGGGAACTTGACCTTGACCCTTCCGAGGCGCCTATCGCTCTGGATCTCCTCGTCTTCCAGAGCGATGACCACAGCGGTGTGGTTGCTTGGTGCCTGAGGTTTCTTGTGAGCCAAAGGCGGACGATAGGACACGTCCCACGGAAGAACGATAAAGCGGTTGCGGTAACCCTGATGAAAGTCATCCTCGTTGTCAGTGTTGCTTCTGGCGACGTTCTCGCTCAATACCTGTGGTTGCTTGCCTTCGTGGATGACCTGAGTCAGTAACCATAGGTCGTTCCATTCCTGGCGCGGGTGGCCAGAGATCTCCAGAACATGGCCACTGACTAACCGGGTCTGGTCACCTTGCCCTTCAGCTTGACGATAAGCCGCGTGGCGGCGCTCCATAGCACGCAGACTTATCTGCTTGCCGTGCTCATGGCTTGTGAAAGGCTTCAGCTTGATATCGTTTTCCATGCCTGGCTGTTGCTCGTTTCTCCCCAGGCGTAGGTTGAAGCGCTTGATCAGTGGCTCGTTGGCCACTCTATCGCTCTCTTGTCCATAAGCAGTGGGTTGCCCAATCCTGGGAAAAGCTGCCTGATCATCGCCAAAGACCAGCACGTGGCCTTGAGCGCTGTGTTGGAAGTGGAAGTGGATACCTTCTTCTTCGCACAAGCGCTGAATAAAGTGCAAATCCGTTTCATCGTACTGGGTACAGTAGTCACGCTCGGGGTAGGTCGACCCCAGATTAAACCGATAAGCTTCACCCACAATCCCGTGTTCTTCCAGTATCAAGGCGACGATTTTCGGCACCGAGAACTGTTGATAGATCCTCTGGTTGATGCGGTGGCGCAAGTAGGACAGGTGCGGTACGAGGGCCAGATTGTAGCGCGTCAAACGCTGAGCATTACCGCTTTGGGCGATGTGATAGATCCGTCCATGGATGCCGCTGCCTTTCGTGTCGAAGGTCAGAAAAGCCTCTACGTCGAAGAGGCTTTCGAGATCCAGGTCAGACCGCTCGCTAACAAGCTCCACGTTGAAGAGATAAGGCCTGCTGATCGCCTCATCTCCGGTAAATGCGAGTACTTGAAAATCGTGCGCAAAACCGTCGATGGTCAAACTGAAAGGCGTCTGATTGGCTGGGCTGAACATCCACTGTTCTCTTCTTGCATAAGGAGTTGAATCGGCGCTGTCGCAGATGTCAATGTCAGGAAGCCGGGTAAGTCCAGCTCAGGGCAAGAGCCTATAACAGGCACTAACCCACTAATTTGGCGCCCCCGTATATCAGCGTTTGCGTCTTACTGTCCGGACATAAATAGCCTCAGCCTGCTGCTCATAGCATGTCCGCGTATAAAACAAAGACATGCATAGAGCAACAGGTGACAAATCAAGTCAGATCACACACCACTCTTCACTTTGGTCCAAATCCGTGTGCGGATTCGCTCCAGCTTCAATGGCAATGGCTCAAGTGGGATAAGTGTGGCAATAGTCTTTTTGTCTGGATAAATCCAGGGGTTGTCTCGCAACTTCTGCTCGACAAACTCAGCGGCATCTTTATTAGCGTTAGGGTAGAGAGTGTGGTTTGAGGTCTTGGCAATAACTTCTGGTCGCAACATATAATTAATAAACGCCATACCTTCCTTTGGGTGGGGCGCGTCTTTTAGAAGAACCAGATTTTCCGACCAGACCAGCGCTCCTTCGCGAGGAAGGCTGTAGGTAATCTTGCGTCCAGTGTTGGTCTTCTCGTTTATGGCCTGCGCGGCAAGGGCACCATTAGCCCATCCCACGACTGCACAAATATTGCCGTCAGCCAGGTCAGCGTCAATTCGGGATGAGTCGAAATAGAGGACGTAGGGACGGATTTTTAACAGTAGGGCTTGAGCTTTCTGGTAATCATCCGGGTTCCTGCTGTTGCTGGGGAGCCCAAGGTAATGCAAAGCAATCGAAATGATCTCACTTGGAGAGTCAAGCATTGCCACACCACACGACTGGAGCTTGCTGATATTTTCTTCTTTGAAGATCAAATCCCAGCTATTCACCGGAGCATTATCACCCAATGCCGCTTTGACTTTGTCAACGTCATAGCCAATGCCGGTAGTGCCCCATAGATAGGGCACGGCGTAGCGATTACCAGGATCATTGACCGCGACCTGGGACAAAATATCAGGATCGATATGGGACAAATTACTCAGTTGATTACGATCCAGCGGCTGAAGTACTCCCGCCTGGATCAGGCTTGGCAACACATTGGAGGTGGCCACAACCACGTCATACCCCGTGCGCCCAGCCATTACCTTGCTCTGCATGATTTCGGCGCTGTCGAAAGCATCCATATGCACTCTGGTGCCGGTTGCCTGCTCAAACTCCTTTGGGGTCTCCGGTGCGAGAAGCCCGAACCAGTTGTACAGATGCACCCCAGGCTCTACAGCTCCCACTGATGTGCTCATCCCAGCACAGAGAAGCGAGGCCGAAAAAATGGTTCGCAAACGTGATTTTCTCATGCAACATCCTTGTCAAGACGATGTGCCCTCATGGCCATCGTAAGTCCTGGTAGCGAATATACCGGGCGTTACCAAATAGTAAATACCTACGAATACTTACCTCTGACCTACGAATCCCTAACCCAAAAGGGGTAGAAAATGCCGTTCGACCTTCATAGCCTGGCTTGGCACCGATCGATTGGGAAACTGATCATGCAGTTGAACCGTCCAGAATTCTGGAGTTCGCTTGTTCGTATATTAAACGAATACGTGCAAATCGATAATTGGGTTGTATTGATCTTTAGCAATCAACAAGTGCAAGTTGTTAGTCTTCCTGAGGTCGCAGATGTCGAAGAGGTAGACGCGTTCATTCATCGCTATGTGAAGGGGCTTTACCTGCTGGATCCATTTTATATAGCTAATCGAGAAAACCCCCAGAGTGGTTTCTTTCATTTGCTGGATATTGCGCCGGAATACTTTCTTGAAACTGAGTATTATCATCAATATTTTGCGCAATATATCTCTGTGGATGAAGCTCAGTACAATGTTCAGCTCGATGCCGATAGAACGTTATGCATTTCCATTGGTAGCAAAGTCCGTTTTGATCAAGAGCAAATAACAATGCTTGATATTATCAAGCCGTGGGTGACTGCATTAATGCATCAGCGCATGTGTTTTGAAAATGATGTAGAGAAAAATCTCGCTGAGCCACCTCTATGGCCAGAAACGATTACCCAGCTTGGCACGCAAATAACAGCGCGCGAAAGCGATGTGCTCAGATTGTTGCTCAGTGGCTTCTCTAATAAAGAGATAGCCGGAAAACTTTCCCTCTCGGTGGAAACGATAAAGGTTCATCGTCGCAATATTTATGCCAAATTAAATATCAAGTCACAATCCGAGCTGTTTGCTCGATTCTTTATGCCCAAACAAGATGTTTTCTCTACAAGTTGAAGTCGGTGTTTTAGTCTGGATATTACCGTTAAATGGGCTCACGGCTTCAGGCGCGAACCTGGCCTGACCTCTAATTCTGGCTCGGGATGAGGGCATCACGCTAATTCGCGCGGGTAATCGGAGTCACGTTCCTGCAAGCATCAAATCCAGATTCTGCACTGCTGCTCCAGCTGCTCCCTTCCCAAGATTGTCAAACACCGCAGCCAACAAAACCTGCCCCGTCTCATCATTCTCAAACACTGACAGTCGCACATCATCAGTCCCGTTAAGTGCCTGAGGATCAAGGGACGTCAGCCCTTTAGCCTCCAGCATCGACATCACCTGTACATGGCTCGCATCGGCGTAGTGCCGCATCAGACACGCATGCAACTGCACCGCACTCACACCTGGCGCCAACAACCGGGTTTGCAAGGGGATGGTCAGTACGATCCCCTGCCGAAAAGCGCCATAGGCCGGCACAAACATCGGCCGCTCCGTCAGACCGCTTTGTTGTTGAATCTCTGGAATATGTTTGTGTGCCAACCCCAGCCCATAGACCTGAAACGCCGACGCCTGTGCTGCGTCTTCTCCCTCATGCTCTTCCACCCCGACACGTCCTTTCCCGGAATAACCCGACACGGCATGAATGTTCATCGGGTAATCCCTGGGCAGTAATCCGGCCTCCAGTAAAGGGCGCAGCAACCCTATGGCCCCCGTTGGATAGCAACCCGGATTGCTGACCCGTCGTGCGGCGGCGATGCGTTGGCTCTGCTGCGGATTCATCTCCGCGAAACCATAGGTCCAGTCTGGATGGGTGCGGTGCGCCGAACTCGCATCGATCACCCGCACGGCGGGGTTTTCGATGGTCGCTACAGCGTCGCGCGCGGCTTGGTCGGGCAAGCACAGAATCGCGATGTCGCAGTTATTGATGGCTTCGGCGCGACGTTGCGGATCCTTGCGATATTCGGGGCTGAGAGTGATAAGCCGCAGATCGCTGCGGTCGCGTAGGCGTTGATGGATTTGCAGCCCGGTGGTGCCTTGGTCGCCATCGATGAATACAAGGGGACTTGCCATGGAATGCTCTCGGACATAGGAAATCAGGAGTTCCAATCTTCAGTGAAGCGCTAAGATAGGAAAAGTTGAATTTATAAACGATGAAATTCAGTTTTTCTGAACGAGGGGTCACTCATGCGCGAAATCAGCCTGGACCGTCTGCGCACGTTGGTGGCGATTGCCGACCTGGGTTCGTTTGCCGAGGCGGCCCGTGTGCTGCACTTGGCGCCACCCACGGTCAGTTTGCATATCGCCGACCTGGAGTCGCGCGTGGGCGGCAAGCTGTTGTCGCGCACGCGTGGGCGCGTTCAGCCTTCGGCGATTGGGAACACACTGGTGGAACGTGCGCGCCGCCTGTTGGCGGATGCGGAGCAGGCGCTTGAGGACGTGGAACGTCAGGTGCAGGGATTGGCCGGGCGTGTGCGGCTAGGCGCCTCCACAGGGGCCATCGCACAGTTGATGCCGCACGCTTTGGAGACGTTGAGCCAGCGCCATCCCGCTATCGATGTGCAGGTCGCGGTGCTCACGTCGCAGGAAACTTTGAAGAAGCTTGCCGAGGGCTCGTTGGAAATCGGTTTGGTCGCGCTGCCGCAGTCCCCGGTGAAGGGCTTGCGGATCGAGCCATGGCGACGGGACCCGGTCATGGCCTTCCTGCCGGCTCGCTGGGAATCCCCGGAGGTTGTGACCCCCGACTGGCTGTCCACTCAGCCATTGATTCTGAATGACAACACCACACGTCTTTCGCGTTTGACTGCGGAGTGGTTCGCCAGTGGTGGGCCGCAGCCTGCGCCGCGTATTCAACTGAACTACAACGATGCGATCAAAAGCCTGGTGGCGGCTGGCTATGGTGCGACGTTGTTGCCGCATGAAGCCTCCACGCCATTGCCCGATACCAGGATCGTCATGCGGCCATTAAAGCCCTTATTGTGGCGGCAACTGGGTATTGCCCACCGTAGTCGAGACATCGAACGGCCTACGCAACATGTGCTGGATGTGTTGTGGGAATTGAGTGCGGGGTAAGGGATTTTGTCAGGCGAATCAATCGTGGAATTGCTAAACCAACTGGCGGACTCCCAAAGATAAAATCAAACCGCCGCACAGTCGGTCGATAGCTTTTTTCCTCCCTTGATACGCGGACGCAATCTTGGGTTGCGAAAGAGTGATTGCGACCATTCCATACCAGGTCATTGAAACCACCACTACAACTGCCAGCATCGACAAAAACGTGCCTGGTGAAACGTGGGCGGGGGCTGCTGCTGAAAAAACAGCGGCATAGAAGGCCATGGACTTGGGGTTGCCGATGTTGGTAACCACCCCCTGAATGAAGGACTGCCGGCAACTACCGGCGACGGCATCATTTAGCGGGCCAAGCGCATTCTTCCCCGCGTTGATCAGCAGTCGGAATCCGAACCACATCAGGTAGGCGGCGCCCAGAACTTTTACAACAAGCGCAGCCCAAGGGAGCGCAGCAAATACAACCCCGAGACCTGCAATTGCACAGGTGGACCAGAACAGATTGACCAGTATGATGCCCGCTACCAAGGCCAGAGCTTCTGACCGTGTAGCAGCCACCGCTTTATGGACCACTGCAACGAAATTTGGCCCTGGGATAACGACACCGGCCAGGTAGACCAAAAAGACTGTCAAAACGGCGGAACCATCGATCATGTGCTTCCTCGCGAGTCCTGTGGACGGTGTTCGTCACGCCAATAAGATGTTCCAGGAGCAAGGTCGCTCGTGACCTCAACGTCCATCGAGATAAGAGTTTTACACAGGGCTTTCGAGATCAGGGGCTTTTTACACATTCTGGACTCAAAGCAACCCTTCGCAATCAACAGGGCACTTACTCTGGAGTGCCAATGGCAGCCAGCTTGTTCTAGATCGATGATGACTCAGACATCTCCACCAGCAGTTGTCCAAATGCATTGGCCGCGGGGGTCTTTCCCGTGACGCTCCATATCAGTCTGAAATCAGCATCCAGCAGCGGTGGCAGGCCATATTGGCCGTCAATGACCACCATGCCAGGCTCTAGATCGCCCAGCGGTAGGGCGGTGACGGCAAGCCCCGCCAATACCGCCGCTCGCAGTCCTTGTTGACTTGGAGAGGTAAAGGCGACCCGCCAATCCACGGTGGAGCTCTCCAACGCATCTACGGCCACCTGGCGGTGCAAGCAGGGTGCTGGGGCAAACGCCAGTGGCAAAGGAGCATCGCCGGTAAAGTCGAAACTCTGCGCCGCGGCCCAGACAAACCGGGTTTCGCGCAGCACGGTACCGCCGGCCTGGCTGCCCGGCAATGCCATGACTACGGCCAGATCGAGCCCGTCGGCATCAACCAGCGCGCGCAGATCGAGGTAGGTGCCGACGGTTACATCCAGGCGTACGGCGGGAAATTGTCTGGCGAACCGAGACAGTAACGGCGGCAGGCCCTCGCCGATAAAGTTTTCTGGCACACCGAAGCGCACGGCCCCGGATACCGACGACGCTTCGAAACGTCGGGAGAGGGCATCTTGTGCTTTGAGGATTTGTTCGGCATGGCGCAGAAAATCTTCACCATCTTCCGTCAGCGTCAAACGTCGGGTGGTGCGTACCAATAGCGTGGTTCCGGCCTGTTCTTCCAAACGCCGGATCTGATGACTGATCGCTGACTGGCTCAAGTGCAGCCGCTCTGCGGCACGAGTGAAACTACCGGTGTCCTTGATCGCGACAAAAGCACGCAACAGAGCTGGGTCGAAGTCCATTTAGTCAACTCATGACGAATATTAATAAAACTTACGAAATTAAATCATTTCTGTCATTTTTTAATTACTTCCAGAATGCGGCCGCTCACTTGGACTTGTGCCCGGTGACGCTGGCGAGGCTATCGCGTCTCTACCCCTGACTGCGTGCAGAGCGGTCTTGCCAGTGCCCATCAACTTGATCTGGAAGATCACGATGCAGTTCTCTCCGTCGCAGAAGGATATTTTCACCATCGCCGCCGTGTGTTTGGCGTCGCTGATGTTCGGCCTGGAAATCTCGAGCGTGCCGGCAATCCTGCCCACTCTTGAATCGGTTCTGCACAGCGATTTTAAAGATATGCAGTGGATCATGAATGCCTACACCATCGCCTGCACCACGGTGCTGATGGCCACCGGCACACTGGCGGATCGGTATGGACGCAAGCGAGTGTTTGTCATCAGCCTGGTGCTTTTCGGCATGACCTCACTGGGCTGTGGATGGGCGCAAAGCGCCAATGTGTTGGTTGCAAACCGATTCCTGCAAGGTATGTCCGGTGGTGCCATGCTGATCTGTCAGGTGGCCGTGCTGTCTCACCGATTTCAGACGGGAGCTGCGCGCGGGAAAGCGTTCAGTGCCTGGGGAATCGTGTTCGGTATCGGTTTGGGGTTTGGCCCGATAATCGGCGCCGTTATCGTGGCGTTGTCGAGTTGGGAATGGGTGTTTCTGGTGCATGCGCCCATTGCCGTGCTCGCGCTGGTGCTGGTGATCGCCGGTGTCGATGAGTCACGTGATCCGCAGCGTCGCAGGCTGGATGTGTTGGGCATTATTTCGTTGTCGCTGGCAGTGTTAGGCCTTTCCTGGTTCATCACTCAGGGCGCGGGGGAGGGTTTTTCCAGTGGTTCGGCCATCACCAGCCTGGTTGTGGCAATGCTCAGCTTCATCGTCTTTGTCGTTGCGCAGCGACGCTATGTCGATCCCATGTTCGACTTCTCGGTATTGCGCATCCGTCGCTTCTCGGGTGCCTTGCTAGGGTCGGCAGGTATGAACTTCAGCTTCTGGCCGTTCATGATTTACCTGCCGCTGTACTTTCAAAATAGCCTGGGCTACGCCAGTGTCGGCACCGGTCTGGCACTGCTGGCCTATACGCTGCCGACGCTGGTTGTTCCCCCGTTAGGTGAACGGCTGGCGCTGCGCTATCGACCTGACGTGGTGATTCCCGCAGGTTTGTTCACCATAGGTTTGGGGTTCCTGCTGATGAAATGGGGCAGTAGTGTCGCGCACGCCAGCTGGCTGACGATGCTTCCAGGCTGCCTGATCGCCGGAGTCGGACTGGGGCTGACCAATACGCCTGTGACCAATACCACCACCGGATCGGTGCCCAGTGAACGTGCCGGCATGGCATCGGGCATCGATATCAGCGCTCGCATGATCAGCCTTGCAATTAATATCGCGCTGATGGGATTCATCTTGGTGGAAGGTATCCTGTCTTCCCTGCGCAACCAGTTGTCTGGCTCGCCCGATGATGGGCAACTGAGATGGCTGGCGGAGAATATTTCGGCCGGCAACTCTGCCGTGTTGGTGCCGACTGGCCAAGGGATCACGATTCCGGTCGATGTCGCCAACGCAGCTTTGGCGCATGGGTTTGGCTGGGTGATGCTGTATGGCGGTATTGCTGCATGGGTGCTGGTGGTGGCAAGTTACCTGGTCTTTCGTTCGAGCAAAGCCGTTCATTCTCAGCGCTGACTGTCATTCGAAGGACTGCTTCTGGCCGTATCTATCTGATGCAAAAGCCAGTTGTCCCTGACCACGCAGCCGAGCCGATGGGCTCGGCTATCGGTCCAGCAGAGGTGCCAACAGTGCACACATACCGCGCCAGTGCGAACCCTCCCAGTAAATCCGTTGGCAGGCGTCGCAGCGCAGGAAGTGCGAATAGAGGACGCCAACGCGTGGCGGCACCTGCGGCCGGGCCAGTTCCGGGCTGATCTCGTGCAGCGGCAGGTTGCAATGAAGGCACAGGCTGAAGGGGCGCGCGCTACGCGCCAGGTCGAGGCGCTCGTACAATTCGCGCAGCTGCAGCGACGGTTTCAGGGCGTGCACGTAACAGCCGTGGCTGATGATCCGCCGCTTGAGCAGTTCGCGGTCGCGGGTTAGCACGATGCGTCCTTGCTGCGCGGCGATTTCGGCGATCTCGGCATCGTCGAAGCCATTGTCGTAGAGGGTGTCGAAGCCGCTCATGCGCAGCAGGCTGGCCAGCCCGCCAAGGTGCGCATCAGCCACGAAGCGCAGCACCCGTAAAGGTTGCGTACGAACCTTGAGCAACGGGCTGATGTCCAGCGCTTCGAACTTGGGATACACCGCCAACCGGTCACCGTCGAAGATCACCCGCTCAAAGCCCACCGACTCGCCATTGAGCAGCACCATCTCGACCTCGGTGTGCGGTATCCCGAGCGCCTCGATCATGTGCTTGACCGTCGCCCCTCGCGCGCACTCGCAAGTGAAGGACTGCCGCCGCCGTTCGGCCGGCAGGAAATCGTTGAGCTCCTCGTAGAAGCGGAAAGTTGCACGGGTCATGCTGAACAGTATGGCAGGGCTGCAGGAAGAATGAGTTCAGCTGCTCAGTAGAGGGCAGGAGGGATGGACTATCCGGTTGAGCCAGCGCCTTCGAGCAACTCTGCGGTCGCTCGAAGGCGCTCCGGTTACTTCAGGTTGCCGCTGAGGAATTGCTGCAGGCGCTCGCTTTTGGGGTTGCCCAATACGTCCTCGGGCGCACCTTGCTCTTCGACCCGCCCCTGGTGCAGGAACAGCACCTGGTTCGACACTTTGCGCGCAAAGCTCATTTCGTGGGTCACCATGATCATGGTGCGGCCTTCTTCGGCCAGCCCCTGGATCACCTTGAGCACTTCGCCCACCAATTCCGGGTCCAGGGCCGACGTCGGCTCGTCGAACAGCATGATCTCCGGTTCCATGCTCAGGGCACGGGCAATGGCGACCCGTTGCTGCTGACCACCCGAGAGAAACGCCGGGTATTGATCAGCAACCCGTGCCGGCAAACCGACCTTGTCCAGGTAGCGCCGGGCGCGATCCTCTGCGTCCTTCTTGCTGACACCCAGCACCCGGCGTGGAGCCATGGTGATGTTTTCCAGCACGGTCATGTGGCTCCACAGGTTGAAATGCTGGAACACCATCGCCAGGCGAGTGCGGATGCGTTGCAGCTCATTGGCGTCGGCCACGCGCATGCCGTGGCGGTCATGGACCATTCGAATTGGCTGGTTGTCCAGGCTCATGGCGCCGTCGTTGGGCGTTTCCAGGAAGTTGATGCAACGTAGAAAGGTGCTCTTGCCCGAACCACTGGCGCCGATCAGGCTGATCACATCGCCGGTCTTGGCATTCAGCGAAACGCCCTTGAGGACTTCATGGTTGCCGTAACTTTTGTGCAGGTTTTCAACGGTCAATTTGTACATGAACAAGCATCCTGAATTAGTGAGCCGGGCCGAGGAAAGACAACCAACGGCGTTCAGCCAGGCGGAACAGGCCGACCAGGGAGAATGTGACTGCCAGGTAGATCAACGCGGCGAGGCCGAACGACTGGAAGGTCAGGAAGGTCGCCGAGTTGGCGTCCCGCGCGACTTTCAGAATGTCCGGGATGGTCGCGGTGAAGGCCACGGTGGTCGAGTGCAGCATCAGAATCACTTCGTTGCTGTAGTAAGGCAGCGAGCGACGCAGGGCGGACGGCATGATCACGTAGGCATAGAGCTTCCAGCCGGTCAGCCCGTAGGCTTTGGCCGCTTCGACTTCACCGTGGTTCATGCTGCGAATCGCCCCGGCGAAGATCTCCGTGGTGTAGGCGCAGGTGTTCAGGGCGAAGGCGAGGATGGTGCAGTTCATCGCATCGCGAAAGAACGCATCCAGTACTGGCTGAGCACGCACCGCGGCCAGGCTGTAAATGCCGGTGTAGCAAATCAGCAGCTGGATATACAGCGGCGTACCGCGAAACAGGTAGGTGTAGAACTGCACCGGCCAGCGCACCCAGACATTGCTCGAGACCCGGGCAATCGACAACGGGATCGACATCACGAAGCCGAAGAGGATCGAGGCACTGAGCAGCCAGAGGGTCATGGCCAGCCCGGTGATGTGATTGCCGTCCTGGAACAGGAAAGGTTTCCAGTATTCCTGCAGTAGCTCGATCATCGCACGGCCTCCCGGGTGCCTGCGGCGTAGAAGATTTCCATCCGGCGCAAGACGTAGTTCGAAACGGTGGTGATCACCAGATAGATCAAGGCGGCCAGAATCAGGAAGAAGAACAGCTGATAGGTGCTCTTGCCCGCGTCCTGGGCCACCTTGACCAGATCGGCCAAGCCAATGATCGACACCAGCGCGGTGGCCTTGAGGATCACCATCCAGTTATTACCGATGCCCGGCAGGGCAAAACGCATCATTTGCGGGAACACCACCAGGCGAAAGCGCTGGGCGCGGGTCAGGCCGTAGGCGGTAGCCGCTTCCATCTGACCTCGCGGTACGGCGAGGATGGCGCCACGGAAGGTTTCGGTGAAATAAGCCCCGTAGATGAAGCCCAGGGTAATGACCCCGGCGCTGAACGGGTTGATCTCGATGTATTCCCATTCCATGAAGTCGGTGAACGAGGACAGCCAGGTTTGCAGGCTGTAGAAGATCAACAGCATCAGCACCAGGTCCGGCACCCCGCGAATCAGCGTGGTGTAGGCCTGCGCAGGGACGCGCAGCAGTGCCGATTTCGAAAGCTTGGCGCTGGCGCCGATCAGGCCCAGGCCAACGCTCACCAGCAAGCACAGAAAGGATAATTTGACCGTCATCCAGGAGCCTTGCAGCAATAGCGGGCCGAAACCCTGAAGGCTAAAGTTTGACAGCCCAAGAATCTGCAATAAGTTTTCTAGCATTGAGCAGCCCTACCTCAATCAAAAAAGTGCCCATCCGGAAATGGGCGCAGGGTCATTATTTGTCGCTGTAGAGATTCAGATCGCCAAAGTGCTTCTGCTGGACAGCCGCATAGGTGCCATTGTCGTGCAGTGCCTTGATACCTTTGTTCAGCAAGGCCTGAAGCTCGACGTTGCCTTTGGTGAGACCCACGGCGGTCTTGGCTGGAAGGAGGGGATTTTCGACCGGCTCGCTGACTTGGAAGTCGGCGCCTGGTGGCGACTTCAGGAAGCCCAGTTCGGCTTGCAGCATGTCCTGGATCGAGGCATCGAGGCGTCCGGAGATCAAGTCAGCGTACACCTGGTCCTGGTTGGCGTAGGCCTGGGTCTCTACCCCGGCCTTGTCCAGCACGGCCTTGGCGTAGGCTTCCTGGATGGAGCCTTGCTCGTAGCCGATTTTCTTGCCCTTGAGGGAGTCCGGATCGGTGCCGATGGCCGCGCCTTTCTTGAATACCAGCGCGGTCGGGCCAGAGAACAGCTCGTTCGAGAAATCGATGACTTTCTCACGCGCCGGCGTGACGGTCATGGAAGAGATCACGCCATCGAACTTGTTGGCCTTGAGGCCGGGAATCATGCCGTCGAAGTCGCTTTCAACCCACTTGCACTTGACCTTCAGCTCCGCGCAGATCGCGTTGCCCAGGTCGATGTCGAAGCCCACCAGGCCGCCGTCGGCGGCCTTGGATTCGAACGGCGCATAAGAGGGGTCGACGCCAAATCGCAACTCCTTGTACTCCTTGGCCAGCGCAGAACCGGCAGCCACACACAAAGCCAATGCAGAAAGAGTGAGAAATGCTTTTTTCATTATTTTATTCCCAGGGACCATCGAAAGCGCTTGTGCCGCAAGAGCGCGTGTACTGCGCTGCGAAATGTCTTATGCACACGCAAGTACTTGTACAGACAAGCATATGCAATCACCCGGCCAATTCGCCGATTGGGCGTTTGAGAAAACGCGTACAGCGCTCTGGGATGGGCTTGGCAGGCAGGTGAACGCTTGGGGGGAGGCAACCTGCGGGGCTGTTACCTAAGCAGGTTTTTACACCCGGCTGGGGTATGCGGTAACAAAGTGTGGGTTAAGGGTGCCGACTTTCCTGGCTCAAGCCTTGACCCAACGCTGACGGCTCCAGCTACTCAATGTATCGACGGCCAAGACCAATAACAGCATCGCCAGAATAACCGTGCTGGCTTGAGCTTCCTGGAACAGGCTGAGGCTGACATAGAGCATTTGCCCCAAACCACCGGCGCCGACGAAGCCGAGCACACTGGCCATGCGGATGTTGTTTTCCCAGCGGTACAGGATGTAAGCCAGTAGCTGTGGCAACAGGTTGGGCAGGGTGCCGTAACAGAACGCCCATACGGCATTGCCGCCCTGCAGACGGATCGCGTCGGCCGGTTCTGGCGGGGTGTTTTCCAGTGCTTCGGCGAACAACCGGCCGAGCACGCCGGTGGTGTGCAGGGCCAAGGCCAGGGTGCCGGCGTTGGGGCCGAGCCCGGCGGCCAGGACCATCAGCGCGGCCCATACCAGTTCCGGCACCGCGCGCAAGGCGTTGAGCACCAGGCGTGACGCGCTCTGCAAAGGCCAGCCGTAGCGCCCGGCTGCGGGCAATGCCAGTAACAGGCCGAACACCGCCGCGAGCAGGGTGCCAAGGGCCGACATGGCCAGGGTTTCCAGGGCGCCGTGGCCGATGGCTTGTAGATGGCTCGAGCTCAGGTCCGGGCTGAGAAAACGCTGGGCATAAGCGCCCATCTGCTTCAGGTTGCCGGCGCCGCCGAGCTCGCCGAGGTCGATGCCCAGGTAGTTGAACGAGGCGATGACCGCTGCGCCGATGCACAGAAGCAGTGCCAGGTTGAACAGGCGATTCATGTCAGCCTCCAGCGCAGCAGGCGGCTGAGTTGATCGGCGAGCAGCACCAGGACGAGGAACGTCAATAACAGACTGGCCACTTCACCGCCGGCGAACATGCGCAACGACAAATCCATTTGCTGGCCCAGGCCGCCGGCACCGACGAAGCCCATCACCACCGAGGCGCGGATTGCGCATTCCCAGCGGTACACCGTGTACGACAGCAGTTCCGCAGCGACATTGGGCAGGATTCCGTAGCAAAAGGCTGCGAGCCGACCACTGCCGGACTGTAGTAGCGCGTGTACCGGGCGCTGGTCGACCGACTCGAAAATTTCCGCGTAGACCTTGCCCAACATGCCGCTGTAAGTGATGGCAATGGCCAGTACCCCGGCCGTCGGGCCGAGGCCGACGGCGCGCACGAACAGCAGGGCCCAGACAATTTCCGGCACGCTGCGCAGGAAGATCAGTAAACCGCGTATGGGCCAACGCAGCAGTTGGCCCCAATAGCTCGGGTGGCCAGCGCGGGAGGCAGCAGACAGCGACAGAGCACGACTGGCGAGCAGGCCGGCGGGAACGGCCAACAGCAACGCCAGGGCCATGCCGGCCGTGGCGATGGCCAGGGTCTGCAGGGTGGCTTGCAACAACAGCTGGATGAACTCGTCGCCATGGGCCGGTGGCCAGAAGGCGGATACAAACCGGCCCATCTCGCTCTGACTGTCACTCGCCACCAGCACACGGAGGTCCAACTCGCTGAAGCGGATGCCGGGCCACAGCAAGACAAGAGCCAGCAGGGTGAGCAGCAGACGGGGCAGGGCGGCCGGATCGCGGGTGTCAGACGTCAGCATCGGGGGATCTGCACACTCAAGGGCGCCGGAGGAATCGGCGAGGATTGCAACTGCTCATTGGCGTAGAGCTTGTCGAGCAGCTCGCGATCGACGGCGCTGGCCGCAAGGTCGAACAGGATCTGTCCATCACGCAAGCCGATGATGCGCGAAAAGTGCGCCAGGGCGAGGTCCACCGCGTGCAGGCTGGCGACCAGGGTGACGTTCTGCTCCCGGGCATGGCGGCACAGCACCGAAAGCGTGTGCTGGGCCAACACCGGGTCCATCGCCGATACCGGCTCATCTGCCAGCAACACCTCGGGCGCTTGATACAACACGCGGGCAATGCCCACGCGCTGTAGCTGTCCACCGGACAGTTGCTGGCAATGCGCGAACAACTTGTCACTCAGGTCCAGCCTGGCCAATGCCGCGCGTGCGCCCGGAACATCCAGCGGATGCAGCAGGTTCAGCAGGCTCTTGCCCAGACCCCACTGACCCAGCTTGCCGGCCAGAACCGCGGTGACCACGCGTTGGCGCGGGGGCAGGGGAGGCGCCTGATGGATAAGGCCGATGCGCGCGCGCAGCCGCTGACGCTGACGGGCAGAAAGCTGCCAGACGCGCTCGCCGAGCACCTGCAGCTCGCCGTTGCCCGGCCGCAGGGCGGTGGCCAGCAGGTTGAGCAGACTCGACTTACCCGCGCCGGACGGGCCGATAATCGCGACCTGTTCGCGTGCACCGATGTGCAGATCCACGCCACGCAGCGCCTGGACACCGTTGGCGTGGGTAAGGCTGACCTGGGTCAGATGCAACGTCATTTGAGCAGTTCGGCGGCGCGTGCGGCTTCCTCGATGCCCTTGTAGTTCTCAGGCTTGGTTTCGATAAAGCGGCTGGCGGCCTGCAGGTCCAGAATCTCCTTGTCTTTCGGGTTCGCCGGATCGAGCGCCAGGAACGCAGCCTTTATCTTGGCTGCCAGCGCCGGATCGAGGGTTCCGCGCACCGTCCAGTTGTAGTCGAAGTACGCTGGGGTGGTCGAAAACACTTTGACTTTGGTGGTATCGACCTTGCCGGCAGCGACCAGTTTTTCCCACACGCTGGCGTTGAGCACCCCGGCGTCGACCTTGCCAGCCTGGACCCAGGCAACGGTGGCGTCATGGGCACCGGAGTAGCCCACGCGGCTAAAGTACGTTTCCGGCTTGATGCCTTCCTTGAGCATGAAGTAGCGCGGCATGAGACTGCCGGAAGTCGAGGACACCGAGCCGAAGGCAAAGGTCTTGCCCTTGAGATCGGCGAGGGACTTGACGGCTGGGTCGGCGGTGATGAATTTGCTGGTGAATTGGGCGTCCTGTTCACGCTGCACCAACGGAATGGCATTGCCGGTTTTCAGGCGTGCCTGCACGAACGTGAAGCCGCCCAGCCAGGCCAGGTCGATGCGATCGGTAGCCAGCGCCTCGACCACCGCCGGATAGTCGCTGACAGGCACGAACTCAACCTTCATGCCCAATTGTTGTTCCAGATAGGCGCCAAGCGGCTTGAACTTGCGCAGCAGTTCGGTCGGCGCTTCATCGGGAATCGCGCTGACTTTCAGGGTCTCGGCGGCTTGCGCCAGCAGGGTGCAAAAAGACAAGGACAAGCCGACGGCCAGTGCCAGGGTACGCTTGAGCATGGAACATCTCCGGTGCATTTACGAAAGAATGTCGAGGCGCCTGGCACAAGGTGATTGCTGCGTGGCGCTTTGTGAGGGTAGCCGAAATGGAGCGAAATTGACTGCTTTTGGGCTACTGCTGTTTATTGAGAAGGGCGGCATACGACCCGAAGCTGCCCGTTGAATCAGACTGCAATCGGCCGCAGTCACCGGCAAGCAGCAGTTCGTAACTGTTATCCGATGCAAAGTTTGGCCATTGAATTTATAAAGGCGGCAAAGCACCGTATCAGGACGCCGTAAAGGTATTTTCCATCGGCCAGCGCATTTCCAGATGTTCAGTCAAATAATGCATAAAAGCTTTGACCTTGGGTGTGATGGCGGCTCGTTCCTGGACACATACATAAATATCGAGCGGTTCAGCGTAGGCATAAGTTGAAGCGTGGCGATGTTCAAACAGAGGAACGAGTTGGCCACTTTCGATAAAGGGCGCCGCCACGAACTCCGCCAAACGGGTTATTCCCGCGCCACGGACGGCCATTTGGGCTAGAGCGTCAACATCGTCGCTGATTGCGGTCGCATTGAGAGTAGCGTCGTAACGTTGCCCATCCCGGATAAAACCCCAACGTAGAAAGCGTCCGTCTAGCGGGTAGCGAAACGGTAGACAGGCATGGTGCTGGAGGTCTTCAGGATCGCGTGGCCAGCCGGCTCGTTCCAAATAGATGGGTGACGCGCAGATGATAAAAGGGACTGAAACGATCTTGCGAGCGACGATCCCCTCTTCCAGTTGTGGTTTTATCCGCAGGCTCAGATCAATGCCTTCTTGAATATGATTAATTTTGCGATCTGTGGTTGAGAGTTCAAGTATCAGGCGTGGGTAACGTGCAGCGAAGCCGGCGATTAGTGGCGCCAACACATGCCGCCCGAAAGCGGAGGTAGAAGCGATGCACAGTCGCCCTTGGAGTTGAGTCTGCGCGCTGGTGATCGCGCTTTGCGCCGATTCGAGATCACGCGCTATACGTTTCACTTTTTCGTAGTACACCATGCCGCTTTCGGTTAACGCCATGCTACGCGTGGTGCGCTGGAGAAGGCGCGTACCCAGGTGGGTTTCCAAGCGATTTAGGGTCTGGCTAATGGCTGCCGCACTGACGCCCAGGGTTTTGGCCGCGCCCACGATGGAGCCCGCTTCAACCACCTTGATAAAGCTAGCAATCGCCCCTAACAGGTTCATCTTTATTCCAGCGAGAAGAGTCATTCATAAGATTTTGTTTATAAAGCAACCACTGCTAGCCGTCTAGTTGCTAATTTTTGATCTTGCTATGGTGTTCATCACCTACCAATCGAAGATCAAAAAGGTCTGATATGAATCCAAAAACATCCTCTAAAGCTCTATTTTTCAACCAACGTAAGCTCTCGGTTCGCGCTACGCCTTATGTTTTCGCACTGTATATGGCCACCATCATGGCGCTCTTGATGTCATTCGTGATCACTGCGGCAAATTCCGGTATTGAGAATGATTACCTAAGTAATGCGCTGCACGCCTATAAATTGGCCATGCCAGTGGCATTCCTGTGCATACTCGTCGTTCGCCCCATTGTGCTCAAACTGGTGTCTTTGACTGTACACCCACATCGTTAAGGGCGACCGCTTGCGGCCTAATTGATGGGGCGTTGTGGACAACCCTATTGGGTCGACTGTTGCCGGCCGTCACAGGTCGGAGTCGACCTAAAGCTGACACTGTCCGCAGTCAGCTCCAAGCCTTCTCTCGATCCAGCAGGTTGTGGGCTATTCAGCGGCGCCACGATCCCTCGGGCAATTCGACCTGCCGATGCGCCGCAGCCAAGGCAACCTTCAGCCCCTCTTTATCCAGCGGTATGCAGTAGGCGGGTTTAGCCCGTTCGAATCGCCAGCTTTCATCAAGACTGCCCGCATCTACCGCGTCGAATCCAATCTCGTCCAGTAACTTGATCACCAGCGCTTTCGCCGCCGGATCATCCGCCGCGATCGGCAGTGCGCGTCGGTCGGGCGCTGCTTTCGGGCGCGCGTCCTGCACCAGGTCCTGGGCGAGGATTGCATTGAACACCTTGACCACGCTGGAGTGGGGCAGATGCTCGGCGAGCAAGCGGCTGGTGGTGGTTTCGAATCGGTCGAGAGCGGCAATGTAGAGGAGGGTTATGAAGTGACTTTCAGAATTGGCCCGCTGACCGCGTCCAGTTTGACCGCCAGGCCGTTGGCACCTTATCGGTTGGTAGCCTGTGCGGCACCGAGCTACCTGACCGACCGCGGAGTGCCGCAAATACCGGATGATCTGAAGAACCATGAGTGTCTGGGGTATGCCTATTGGTCCCGGCCGGCCGACCGCGAATGGGTATTCTGCAAAGGCTCCGCAGTTGAACGGGTACAAGTCGTCAGTCGATTGCAGGTCAACGAGAGCAAAGTACTGCTGTCGGCAGCGCTGGACGGGTTCGGGATTATCCTTGGTCCCGAAGACTTTCTTGAGCCCGCGTTGCGCAGCGGTGAGTTGGTTCGACTGTTAGCTGATTTACGAAGCACCAAGCCGACAAATGCATTTGCTCTACACGGCCAATCGTCAGAGAACAGCCAAACTCCGACGATTTATCGAGGCTGCGCTCGTCCGCTTTGGTGCTCCTTGAGCAGGCTTTTGAGTTGTCTCAGCCGCATTGAATTGTGATTGATCGCGGTCGCAGGCCACTGCTTCATTGACTGGCTGTTGTTGGGCCGATTGTTGCCTGTCGCCAAGGGCAGTAAACGACCCATTGCAAGCGATCGCAGCCAATGCAGTTACGGTCAGTTTGCCCGCGCCGAGAGTCGCGTCGTGCAAGATCTACCCGGTTGCGCCGCACTAGAGTAGAGCATCACGCTGCGTCAATGCCTGTTGCAACCGCCGAGCCACTGCTACGCCAGGACAATACGTTTGAGCTTGGCGTTCAGTGCGGCGAACGCCGCTTCGGTACTGGCCTTGTGGTTAGTGATAAGCACGTCGATGCGTTCTGGCGGGCAGAAAGCGACGCGGCTCTCCACGCCGATCTTGCTGTAGTCGGCGAGGATGACCACGCCTTCGGCATTGTCGGCCATGGCGCGCGCCACTTCGGCTTCGCGGTGGTCGTAGTTGCTGGCACCGCGCTGGGCGTCGATGCCGACGGGCGATAACAGCGCGAGGTCGGCCCGATAGCGGCCAATTTCCGCCACCGTGGTGCCGCCAACCGTAGCGGGAGCACGGTCGCCGAGCGAACCGCCCAGTACGATCACCTCGTTGTACTGGCCGCCTGGCACAGCGGGATTACGCAATTGCAACGCCACGTTGAACGAGTTGGTGATCACGGTCAGCCCTCCCAGCTTGGCCAGCTCTTCGGCGAGGATGACGGTGGTGGTGCCCGCGTCGATAAACACAGTCTGTCCGTGCGACAGCAGACTGACCGCTGCGCGCGCGAGGTCACGTTTGAATTTGACGTTGATGTTCGCCCGCTCGGCGATGGGCGCTTCGTCTTCAACGCGGATGGCGCCGCCGTGTATCCGCTTCAACTCCCCCTGTTCTTCCAGAGCGACCAGGTCGCGTCGCACCGTCTCGCGTGAAACGTTCAGCTCCGTGACGATGCGGTCGGTGGTGACGCGCTGCAAAGTCGATAGTAGTGCGCGGATCCGCTGGTAACGCTCTTCTTGCCACATACCGGGTGTCCCTGCTGTTCGAGTCGCTGTCCGAGCACGCATTGTGGAGAGGCGTCAGTCGCTGTCAAGTTTGGCGCGGCCTTGTGATCATTGGGTTGGCGCAGCCTGCGCGTCATGTTTGTGTGATATTGAGGCATTATTGTTTTTTTGTGTATTTGGAGCTAGCCTCGTGGCCGGACGGTTTCTTCCCCTCGTCCGCATTTCGAAACACGCTTTCGCCATCGCCTCGGTTGTAACCTCTCATTTAGAAGTAGGAGCTATGCCATGCAGCGTCGCCAGTTTCTGAACACCCTCGCCACCGTTTCCGTTGTCAGTCCGCTGTTGTTGTCATCCCGCATAACGCAAGCCGCCACGCCCCCGGCCACACCAAGTGCGCTGGACCCGGCGCGCTGGTCGCCGCTCAACCAAAAGCGTCTGCAGGCGGTGATCGATGAGCACGGCGTCAAGAGCGCGTCCTACCGCCCTGACCAGCGCCCGTACGCGGTGTTCGACTGGGACAACACCTGCATCATGAACGACTGTGAAGAAGCGCTGCTGGTCTACCAGATCAATCATCTGCAGTACAAGCTGACGCCCGATGAGTTCGCTGAGGTGGTGCGTCAGGACGTGCCGAACGGCGCGTTCATGAAGGACTACACCACGGTGGACGGCAAGCCGGTCAAGATGGAAGACATCGCCAGCGACGTAGAAGCGGATTACCGCTGGTTGCACGCCAACTACAAGGGGCTCGCCGGCGACAAGAGCCTGGAAGAGATTCAGGCCAGCGAGCAGTACAAGGATTTTCTCGCCAAGCTCTACTTTATGTACGACGCGATCTGCGACAGTTACCCGGTGGAGATCGGCTATAAGTGGATTCTGTATTTCTACAAGAACATGACCACGGCTGAGTTGCAGGCGATGGCCGAGGCTTCCAACAACTACGCCATCGGCGACGCACTGCGCAAGGTCAAGTACGAGAGCTCACGCACGTTGCCGGGCAAGGCCGGGGTGGTGGCGGATACGCACTTTCATGGCATCCGCATCCATGAGGAAATCCGCGGCCTGATGCACACGCTGCGCGCCAACGGCATCGACGTCTATGTCAGCACCGCCTCGATCGACGATGTGGTACGCGTGTTCGCGGGCAATCCTCATTACGGATACGACGTTCCGCCTGAGAACGTGATCGGCCTGCGCATGGCGATGGAAGGCGGCAAATACACCACTCGCTATCAGCCGGACTGGCACTTCAACTACGGGCCGGGCAAGACCGTCGGCATCAAGAACGTGCTGGTTAAACAGAAGGGCTATGGCCCGGTGTTGGTGGCTGGCGACAGCGATGGCGATGCCTGGATGCTGCGCGACTTCAACGATACGGCGGTGGGGGTGATCGTCAACCGCATGAAGAAGGGCGAGATCGGCGCCGACAGCCAGCAGGCCGCTACCCAGTTGGGCACCCCGAACGCCCGCTTCATCCTGCAGGGGCGCAACGAGCACACTGGCCTGATGATTCCAGACGAGAAATCGCTCAAGTACGGTAAAGACGAGCTTAAGCTGCTGGCTTGATGGCACTGGCTCGCGGGTGGCCGGCGGCCATCCGCGACCCGCAGTGCAACTCGCCTTGTACCTGCGGGAATGATGATTCTGCGTCGGAAAGTCGTTACCGCTACCGGCCCGAGTGAGTCAGTCGTATCGAGTCAAAATTGTGAGTGACCCTGGAATTACGAGGCGTGCCCCACAGACCGCTTTTGGCCGATTTCTGCCTGTGGTGAAGGGCTGCAACCGACCCAATATAGCGGCCTGTGGGGTGCCGTCGCATGATAATCCTAATGTGGCTATGATGCGGGGGCTGCTCTAGTGGTGGCAATCGGCCTTGTCGCTTGGTTGCTGATAGAGGCTTCAGCACTTGCATGTCTCAAGCACCAAAGGAGCAGTTGATGCCTCTCAGTACCCTTCAAGTGAAAAAATTGGGCGTTGCAGTAAATGCCTATTCATTCCCTACAGCGCATTATGACTTCTCAACTCAAACCCCCGTCGTTGGGCTTTCCATTACTCAGTTGGAAATCCGTATCCGGCAACAGCTACTCAGCTCCTCTCTGGGCGACGTCAAAGACGGCCTGTCTAATGTCCTTTACTGGGGATTTGCGCAAATGGGAGGACTTGCCCTTGTTCGTGTAGAGCGCTTCCGATCTGCGGTTACAAGCCAGCAGCTTAAGCAGGCGTCGGCGTTGTTCATGAATTACCAACGCCCACCGCTTTACGAAATCGCTCACCTGGGGCTACCTCAGTTTTCTAAGGTTTCGTTTGTGAGCAAGATCCGCATGTACTTGGATCCGGTCAAATCCGCAACACTGGACAGGCAGATTATGAAAATGCATCAAATCCACAACGATACTATATTAGCCGCGTTTAAAGAGGATGCGACCAGTATTCCCACCAGTATGGGGAACTCGATTGCCTATGAGGGGTGGTGCGATCATCTCGCTCATATCGCTCAAGCCTACTTGCCCACCGCACGCGTAGTAGACATCGAGCGCGGACTTTTTCAAATGATTCAAGCAGGCAACGCGAGCGAGGCCGCAAGCATTTTGAAAAATGCCTGAATCACAATTCTCGTTGTCCCCGAAAGGTGCAGAGTCGATGTTCGACCGCTGCCGCGTGCGGGGTACCCACCTACCTAGAGTATCGAATCCTCATGGATGACAGCTACGAAATTGGCCACAGATTGATTGTCGTGGTCCCGGATAAAACCGCTGAAGCAATGCGCGAAGCCCAGATGGCACCAGCAGCTTCTGAAGAGAGTTTCGCAACAAAAATCGCCAAATCCGTGTTTTCCTTGTATACGGAACCTTTTGCTATCTCTCTCGGCAAACAAGCTGTAGAGCTCATAAAAACAATTATGGAGGCGCTTGATAAAGGAGCTGATCTCACCACTCTCAGCTATTCCGAAACCAAGAAATTGAAACTCATGTTCCCGCCAGGTCATCCTCGAGAAAATGTTGTTTACGCCCAGCACCCTGCGAATCCTTTGGTGTACTACACCGCGAGCTCGTTTCATCGTCAGGCGTTCGAGCATAAATTTGCGGAGGTAATAACGCTTCTATCGAGTCTCGGCGCTAATGAAATCAAGGTTGAACATGTCAGTGGCTGGGACCAGGACTTTTCAGCAGGCCTCGGCATTACAACTCCGACTCAGGATTCTGCTTCTGTAGGTGTCGGCAAAAAGGGCGTAGAGAACTCTGCAGTTCTTTTTGATGCAAAACTGACAGGACATGACGCCCCGTCAATTCCGGAGAATCTGACTTGGTATCCTCATGAAGCCCTTTGGCAAGCTGTTGCTACCGCTCGCGTAAACAATGGGCTAAAAAACTTCAACCTCTCACTCTCCTATTCGGATGATTACGGATTGAATGCTAGTTTCAAGGCCACCATAAAGGGGACAGGGTTAGATTTGGGGGGCAAATTTGAAGAGCACCAATCTACCGTTTGGAAAATAATCGGTACTTTTGGCCCAACGAGCTTGCAACGAAGCGCAGACGTCTGACTCGCTGCCGAGCTTCAGTAGGCACTTCAACGTCCGCTTCTGGCCGAATGCTGCCTGTTGCGTCGATCGGTTGAATCCACAACCCAAAGCTGACACTGTCCGCAGTCAGCTCCAAGCCTTCTCTCGATCCAGCAGGTTGTGGGCTATTCAGCGGCGCCACGATCCCTCGGGCAATTCGACCTGCCGATGCGCCGCAGCCAAGGCAACCTTCAGCCCCTCTTTATCCAGCGGTATGCAGTAGGCGGGTTTAGCCCGTTCGAATCGCCAGCTTTCATCAAGACTGCCCGCATCTACCGCGTCGAATCCAATCTCGTCCAGTAACTTGATCACCAGCGCCTTCGCCGCCGGATCATCCGCCGCGATCGGCAGTGCGCGTCGGTCGGGCGCTGCTTTCGGGCGCGCGTCCTGCACCAGGTCCTGGGCGAGGATTGCATTGAACACCTTGACCACGCTGGAGTGGGGCAGATGCTCGGCGAGCAAGCGGCTGGTGGTGGTTTCGAATCGGTCGAGAGCGGCAATGTGACCGTCACGTTCCGGGTAGTAGTTATTGGCATCCAGCACGGTTTTACCCTCTAGCCACCTGGCTGGCACGCTTCGGTAATGCTCAAGAGGAATTGCCACGAGTACAACTTCGCCAAATTGTGCTGCGTCCTCGATAGTGCCGACCTGACTGCCAGGAATGCCACTGCGCACGCTGCTCATGGTCTGTGGCCCACGTGAGTTGCTGAGCATCGCCTCGTGTCCCGCGGCGATGACCAATTGCGCCACTGCACGTCCGATGAAGCCTGCCCCAATAATGCCGATACGCATGTCCTTGCTCCGCTGCTAAAAAGAAGAAACCATGATGATTGCCAACCAATGGCAGATAAATAATCATCGGCTACTTAGTCTCGTTACCAGGAGTGTTGAATGATGGATCGTCTAACGAGCATGGGAGCGTTTGTGATGGCGGCGGAATCCGGCTCCTATGCCAGTGCTGCCGAGCGATTGGGCCTGTCGGCGCAGATGGTGGCCAAGCATGTTGCCGCGCTTGAGCAGCGGCTAGGTGCGCGGCTACTGAACCGTACCACCCGACGCCAGAGCCTGACTGAGTTGGGCAGTGCTTACTACGAACGCTGTAAGCACATTTTGAGCGAAGCTCAGGCTGCCGACTCCCTTGCGCAGATCATGAACGACACCCCGCGCGGCAAACTGAAAATCAGCGCTCCCGTCACGTTCGGTTCCTATAGCCTCATGCCTTTTGTGACGGAGTTTTTGCGTCAACATCCGGAAGTCGAAATCGATCTGCATTTGACCGATCGCTTCGTCGATCTGGTGGAGGAGGGTTATGAAGTGACTTTCAGAATTGGCCCGTTGACCGCGTCCAGTTTGACCGCCAGGCCGTTGGCGCCTTATCGGTTGGTAGCCTGTGCGGCACCGAGCTACCTGACCGACCGCGGAGTGCCACAAATACCGGATGATCTGAAGAACCATGAGTGTCTGGGGTATGCCTATTGGTCCCGGCCGGCCGACCGCGAATGGGTATTCTGCAAAGGCTCCGCAGTTGAACGGGTACAAGTCGTCAGTCGATTGCAGGTCAACGAGAGCAAAGCACTGCTGTCGGCAGCGCTGGACGGGTTCGGGATTGTCCTTGGTCCCGAAGACTTTCTTGAGCCCGCGTTGCGCAGCGGTGAGTTGGTTCGACTGTTAGCTGATTACGAAGCACCGAGCCGACAAATGCATTTGCTCTACACGGCCAATCGTCAGAGAACAGCCAAACTCCGACGATTTATCGAGGCTGCGCTCGTCCGCTTTGGTGCTCCTTGAGCAGGCTTTTGAGTTGTCTCAGCCGCATTGGCTTGTGATTGATCTCGGCCTTGTGTATTCCGCGGTAGCAAGGGTTCATAGGCATGACCTGAAGCTAGCCGGCAAAAGAAGCTGCGCCTTAACTGACTGGCATTTACCAAAGCGCCAGGGTGTAGCTGAGGATCAAGCGGTTCTCATCCAGATCATTACCGAAGTTCGAACGCACCGACGCGTTGCGCCATTTGAGGCCCAGCCCTTTCAGCGTACCGTCCTGCACCACGTAAGCGATATCGGTGTTGCGCTCCCATTCCTTGCCTTCACCTGGCGCTGCGCGTTGCACATTGTCGCCAGAGATGTAGCGGGTCATAAAGCTCAGCCCCGGCACACCGAGTGCGGCAAAGTTGTAGTCGTAGCGTGCTTGCCAGGAATGCTCGTCGATGTTGGCGAAGTCGCCGATCTGCACGAAGTTGACCAGGAATGGATCGCTGCGCCCAATATACGGAAACGGATCGTTGCCGCTCATGCGTTGGTAGCCGAAGCCCAGAGCATGGCCACCAAGGCTGTAGGTAAACAGTGCACCAAAGGCCTTGTTGTCGAGCTCACGGAAGCTGCCGTCTTCGGTACTGCGCGCATAGCGCACGTCGCTCTTGAGCGACTGGCCCTTGCCCAGGTCCAGCAAGTGCACCAGCCCGAGGTAGTTCTGCTGGTAGATATTCTCCAGCGTGCCATAGCGGTACTGCGCAGTCAGGTTTGGCATGAACTGATAGTCAGCCCCGGCAAACTGGAACTTGTCGCTTTGCCCGCCGATGCGGTTGGCGGTCATGTTCTGATAATTGGTGGAGTCAACGACATTGATCTGTGTGAGTTGACCGGCTGTGAGCTTCAAACGGTCGATTTCCTGCACATTGACCATGCCGCCCTTGAAGGTTGACGGCAACAAACGAGTGTCATTGGAGTTCACTACCGGGTCCTTGATTTGCAAAGTCCCAAGCTTCAGGGTGCTGTTGGACAAGCGCACTTTGGCGGTCATGCCCAATTTGCTGTAGCTATTCTGGGAGCCACCGGACAAATCCGCCGGCAACAGATTGGTGCCCGCCGTCCCCCCACCGGAGTCCAGTTTGAAACCGGCCATGCCCAAGGCATCCAGGCCAAAGCCCAGAGTGCCGGCGGTGTAACCGGACTCCATCCGCAACAGGAAACCCTGCGCCCATTCCTCTGCCTTGTCCCGCGAACCTGCCTGGCGGAAATCGCGATTGAAATAGAAGTTGCGCGCTTCGAGACTGCCTTTACTGTCGGCAATGAAATCCGCCTGGGCAGCCGGTGCACAGAACAGGCTCAAGCCGAGCAATGTGCCAACCGGGACGTACACGCGCTGGGTGGAAATGAAATCGTTCATGCCATGCTCCTTTTGCAGGCGCGAGCGAACCCTCTCGGGGGGCGTTGCCGCTCGCGACCGATGTTGTCGATAAGAAGTGGATCAGCGACGTCTGAGCAGTCTTGCTCAGACGTGTCGGGGCTCAGGACTCGAGTTGTCGACCGCGGGTTTCCGGCAGACTCAGCGCCGCCAGAATCACCACGCCATAAGCACCTGCTGCGAAGATTCCGATACCCGTACCAATTGGCAGCTTGTCGCTCAGCGCACCGATGAGCAACGGGAACAGCGCGGCGATGGAGCGTCCGGCGTTGTAGCAGAAGCCCTGGCCCGAACCACGCATGCGAGTCGGAAACAACTCAGTGAGAAAAGCCCCCATGCCGGCGAAGATGCCCGAGGCGAAAAAGCCCAGCGGGAACCCGAGCCAGAGCATCAAGCTGTTATCGATGGGCAACTGGGTGTAGGCCAGGACTATCGCCATGGAGCCGACAGCGAACAGGATGAAGTTCTTCTTGCGACCGATGGCATCGGTCAGCAGTGCACTGGTCACATAACCAATGTACGAACCGACGATAACCATCGCCAGATATCCCCCGGTGCCGAGCACGCTCAGGCCCCGTTCGGTTTTCAGGTAGGTCGGCAACCAGGTGGTGATCGCGTAGTAGCCGCCCAGCGCGCCGGTGGTCAGCAACGACGCACGCAAGGTGGTGCTGAGCATCCGTGGTGCGAAGATTTCGAAGAACGCCCACGGCGAATCCTGCTCGGGTTTGGCCTTGCGCTCACGCCGGGTGTGCTCAAAGGTGTCCGATTCCTTGACCAGCCGGCGAATCACCAGCACAAACAACGCCGGCACCAACCCGATCATGAACAGTGCCCGCCAGGCTTCTTCCGGCGGTAGAAAGCTGAACAACCCGGCATAGAGCAACGCCGTCAGCCCCCAACCCAGAGCCCACCCGGCCTGCACCATGCCTACCGCTTTGCCCCTATCCTGTGAGCGAATCACTTCGCCGATCAGCACCGCGCCCGCCGTCCATTCACCACCGAAGCCAAAGCCCATCAACGTCCGGGCCACCAGCAATTGCTCGTAGTTCTGCGCCAGCCCACACAAAAAGGTGAAGAACGCGAACCACAGGACCGTCAGTTGCAGGGTTCGTACCCGGCCGATGCGGTCGGACAAAATCCCGGCAACCCACCCGCCTGCCGCCGAGGCCAGCAGCGTACAGGTGCCGATCATTCCGGCATCCCCCTTGGAGATGCCCCAGGTGGCGATCAGCGTAGGAATAACGAAACTCAGCATCTGAGTGTCCATGCCGTCCAGGGCATAGCCGATTTTGCAGCTCCAGAATGTGCGTTTTTCATTTTTTGACAGAGGGCCGTACCAACTGAACGGGCCGGCGCGGCCCGTGCCTGAAGGCACGCTGTCAATTATGGTCTTTTCCATAGGGGTTCCTGCGGCAGCAAGCGAAGATGACGGACACGCCTCGTTATTTTTTTGTGAAGGCGGTGTCGTGGGGAGGCAGACGCAGTGGCTGCGTCATGGCGTGGATTCTTCGCGCCGAGGCAGAATGGCGTCAAACGGGAAAAAAGCGAGGTTGCACATAAGAAAATTTGATACCTGCGCGACGGCTTCTGGAGTAACAATTGCCGGGTGCCGAACATGTTTCCCTGTGGGAGAGCAGTGTCCGCACTCGCACATACAAAAGCTGCGAAAGCCACGAGAGTCGCCATGAACCTCAAATTTCTCGAAACCTTCGTCTGGGTTGCCCGACTGCAAAGCTTCAGCCTGACCGCGGAGAAAATGTTCAGCACTCAGGCCGCTATCTCCAGCCGGATTGCCTCGCTGGAAGAGGAGTTGGGCCTGCGCTTGTTCGTGCGTGATTCGCGTGGGGTGTCGCTAACACCCGAAGGTGTGAAAGTGCTCGACTATGCCGAGCAGATGCTTGAGGTTCAGCGAGCGTTGAAGCACTCGCTGGACAACACCAGCCAGCAGCAGGGCCTGGTGCGTATCGGCGTGATGGATACGGTGATCCACACCTGGCTCAGCCCGTTCATGTCGACCTTGATGCAGACTTTCCCCACCGTGGAAATCGAGATCAACGCCGACGCCGCGCGCAACCTGTGCGACCAGTTGCAAAAGGGCTATCTGGACATCGTTTTCCAGACTGACCTGATCCGCCACGAAAGCGTACGTAATCTCGAACTGGCGCACTATCCCATGCACTGGATCGCCGCCAGCAACTCGATCTATGCCCGACCCTTTGCCTCCCTTGCCGAGTTGGCCAGTGAGCGCATCATCACCTTCGTTAAAAACTCACGACCTCATCAGGATGTACTCAACCTTCTGCACGCCCATGGCATCAGTACGCCGCGAGTCAGTTGCGTCAACTCTGTTTCGGCCATGACCCGGTTGATTCGAGACGGCTTCGGTATTGGCGCATTACCGGCCGCATTAGTGGCTAAGCCCTTGGCCAGTGGCGAGCTGATTCAGCTGGAACCGGGCACAAGCTTGCCGCAATTGGATGTCGTGGCTTCGTGGCGCGCCGGGGTCGGCCTGGAATTGATCGAGAGCATCGTAAACATGAGCCGCCAAGTGGTTTGCCAATACGCTGAAGATGTCGGCCCGCTTCGAATGGTTCCAACGCCCGGTCTCAACAGTCGACAGCCCCTTGAATAACTATTAGTTGTTCGGGGGTAACAACATTCCTAGTTGGACGGCGTCGTCATGGTTTTCTAAAAAGAGTCATCGAACCCGAAGAGATGCCGTGATGAATCAGTCAGTCCTGTCCTTTGAGCAATTGCAGCAGCGTTCCCCTCTGGCCCTTCGCCAAAGCATCGCCGCCGGGCAATATCGGGACCACACCAGCGGTCTGGCCCAAGGTCGGGTGCAAGCCAATATCGTGATTCTGCCCAATGATTGGGCTAACGAATTTCTCCGGTATTGCACACTCAATCGACAGGCGTGTCCGGTGCTCGACGTTACCGAGCCGGGTGATCCGCATTTTCGTAATCTCGGGACGGCCATTGATATCCGCCATGACGTGCCCCGATACAGGGTCTATCGCCATGGCGAGTTGAGCGAAGAACCGTCGGATATCGAGCATTTGTGGCAGGACGACATGGTTGCCTTTGCCCTCGGCTGCTCGTTCTCTTTTGAACAACCCCTGCTTGAGGCTGGTATCCGCCTCAGGCACATAGATCTGGGGCGCAATGTCGCAATGTTCCGGACCAACATCGACACACGCTCCACCGCTCGCCTGTCTGGCAAAATGGTGGTGAGCATGCGCCCGATGAAAGCCGCCGCGGCGATCCAGGCGATTCAGATCACCGCACGCATGCCCAATGTCCATGGGGCGCCCGTACACATCGGTGATCCGGCGCTGATCGGCATTCATTCGCTAAGCAGCCCGGACTACGGCGATGCCGTACCGATCGAGGCCGACGAAATCCCGGTGTTCTGGGCCTGCGGCGTGACCCCGCAATCGGTGGTGCAAGCTTCACGTCCGCCGCTGTGCATCACCCATGCGCCCGGTTGCATGCTGGTGACGGATTTATGGAATAGTGCTTTGTAAAGGCGTACGGGCTCATGTGTCATAGTCATGTGAGCCTCGAATGAGGCGGCTCTCAACCCAGTATGGATACGACGGACAAACAATGAACACTGCTCAACTATCGATTCGACAGTACATCAAAGCCAAGGACGGCAACCGTCCACATTTGTTAGACCAGGCCTTTGCGCCAGACGCGATACTGGACATGGTCGTGCACACCGGATCCATCTCGTTTCCACCCCACGTCGAAGGCCTTGGGCCTATCGGTGATGTGCTGGTCAGGCGGTTCGGCCAGACCTTCGAAAACGTCTATACCTTCTGCCTGGGACACCCGCCTGAACCGCAGGCCAAAACCTTCCAGTGCAAATGGCTGGTTGGCATGTCCGACAAGCACTCCGGCGACGCCCGGGTCGGTTGCGGTCTGTATGAATGGCAGTTCAGCCCCGAGTCGGGACTTGTCCAGAGGCTCACTATCACCATTGAGCACATGAAAACCCTGCCAGCGACTGATCTGCACTGCATCATGGAGTGGCTATCGCATCTGGATTACCCATGGTGCTGCCCGCAAGCGTTAGTGAGCAATGCTCCAGACATAGACACGCTTGAAGAGGTGATCCAGTACGTGAAACAGAGCTGATCGCGTTAGCTCAATAGCCGCTCGACCTGCGCCAACTCCCAGGTGCTCAGCAAGCTGACCGGGTCTGTACCGTAACGCCAGGCCTGGAGTGTTCCCTCGCGACCGTCCGGGCTCCGGCAGTGTTGGCAGTGGTGCAAGTGGTTGCCGTCGAAGTCGAGGGTCAGACGCCAGCCTTCGATATCGACCTGTACCAGGCCGGGTTCACACGGCTCGTGGAGGCGCCGCAACGGGAGGACTTCCAGGGCGGCGTCTCGTAGGCGTTGGCAGACTTCGCGGGCGGTGAGGGCGGGTGTCGGGGTTAGGCTCTGCAAGGTCATTCTCATTCTTGGGAGTAGCTTTTGGAGCATTGTAACGAGACACGCCGGCGTCATATCACCGGATACGGATTTTCGGCGTCACGGACATGCCGACTCGCAGCTTCGCCGCCGCGGGCTGATCGGGATCGATGCGAATGCGTACAGGCAAGCGCTGGACGATTTTCGTGAAGTTGCCAGTGGCGTTGTGTGGCGCAACGGCGGAGTAGGTGACTCCGCTGGCCGGTCCCAGGCTGTCCACCGTTCCTTGCAGCGTCTCGCCCGGCAAGGCATCCACCTCGATATCCACGGCTTGACCCTTTTGTACGCGCGCCAGTTGCGTCTCCCGGAAGTTGGCCGTGACATAGACGGCATCGAGCGGAACGATCGACAGCAAGGGTTTTCCGGCATTGACGAAGGCACCGATACGTACCGATTTCTGCCCGATCGTGCCGCCGATCGGCGCAGTGATGCGGGTATAGGAAAGTTTCAGCTCTGCGGTGGCTTGTGCGGCTTGCGCGTGGGCAAGAGCCGCCCTGGCTTTCTCCAGATCAGCTTTCAGGATATCCACTTGCTGCCGAGCGGCCTGCAAACCCGCCTGGCTCGTTTCCCCACGGGCCTGTTGAATGCTCAATTGCGCTTCGGCCTGTTGCCGCGCTTGCACCGTTCCCGAGCCGTCGGTGGCCAGGTTGCGATAACGGGTCTGATTGACGCTGGCCAGCTTGAGCGCAGCGTCGTCTGCGGCAACGGCCGCTTGGGCCTGGCGGATGGCGGTTTCCTGCTGAATCAGGTGCGCTTGCAGGCTGGCGATGCCGGCCCGGGCACTGGCGACCTCGGCCTTCGCCGCGTTCAGGGCCGCAACGAAATCACGGTCGTCAATGATCGCAAGCAGATCGCCTTTCTTAACCAGCTGGTTGTCTTCGACCATCACTGAGTCGACCGTTCCCGACACCTGCGGTGCAACCGTGGTGAAGTCGGCGAGGACGTAGGCATCGTCCGTGGACTGGGTCGATGCTCTGGATTCGGGGCGATTGAGATAGAGAACACCGCCGATCGCCACTGCAAGCAGTAGCACCGCACTGATGATCCTGGCTTTCTTTGGCAAGGCCATGATGAGTTATCCGTGTGAGGAAGATGAAGGAGAGGTAGAGGGTGAGGCCGCGCGCACGTCGGGTGCGGTGATGTAGGTCAGCCGCAGCACCAGAGGAATCAACACCAGCGCCAGAATGCCCAGCACGCGATAGGCGTCGGCGATCGACAGCACCTGCGACTGCTGGCCGATGAGGTCCATCAATTGGGACGGCTCAAGCGCCAGGGCGTTATCTGCCAGGGCCGCATGGTCCAGCAGCATTTCCCCATGGAAACGACCGCGCATGGTCATCAGCTGTCCGACCACTGCCGCACCGGCCAGTGAACCGAAGGCGCGCAGGGTGTTGATGGTGCCGGACACATAAGGTCCTTCGGGGGGCTGCACGACACTGGTGACCAGAAACAGCATCGATACCACCGCCATTGGCTGGCCGAAGGCTTGCAGCGTTTGCACCACGACGAACTGCTCGCGGTTCCAGTCGGAGGTCAATTGCGCGCCGCAAAAGCATGCCAGTGCGATCAACAACAACCCCAACGTGAACACGATGCGCGCATCGACTCGCTTCTGATACAGCAGCAGCGCCACGACAGGCCCCAGGACCAGTTGCGGCAAGGCGACGATCAGACCGATCGATGCCATTTGCAGGGGGCGGTAGTTCTGCAAAGGGCCGAGATAACTGGCCGGCAAGAGTGAGCTGGACATCAGCACCACCAGCAGGCAGACGAACAGAATGCAACCCAGTCCCAGGTTGCGGCGGCCGAGGATCTGCAATTTTATGAACGGCGAGGGGTGATACCACTCAGTCAGCAGGTAGACGGCCAGCAGGGCCAGCCCGGCCACCAGCGATAACGTGATCAAGGGCGAATGAAACCAGTCCAGCCGCACGCCTTGATCCAGTGCAACGGTGATCAAACCGAGCGCGGGCACACCGCAAGCCATGCCAGACCAATTGGCTTGCCCAAAGCGTGCGATCTGAATGGGCTCCCGCGGCAGTCCCCACCCGACCAACAATCCGGCGATGAGGGCCAGGGGAATGATCTGCCAGTACACCCAGTGCCAGTCGAACAGCCCATCCGTCCAGTACCCGGCCAGCCAGATCGAGAGATTGGGCGCGAAGGTCGCGGTCATCGCATACAGCGCCAGCCCATACAGCCGGATGGGCGCTGGCAGGAATTTCAGCGCCGCCATCATCAGCAACGGAATCGTCGTACCGCAGGCAATGCCTTGCACAAAGCGCAAGGTCAGCAGCAGGTTCAGATCGTGGATGAAGGGCAGGATCACCGCCAGCAGCGCACAACTGCCGAGCATCCACAGCTCGAAGCGGCGCAGCGAAAGCGTAATGGCGAACCATGCCGCAAAGGGCATGGCAATCAGTTCCCCGGCGCTGTACGCGGTGGTCAGCCAGGAGGCATCGTCGAGGCCAAAACCGAGTGCACCACGTACATCGGCCAACGCCAATGCGCCGACGCGGGTGTTCAACCCAGCCATCATGGCTGCGATGAAAATCCCGACGAGACCTGCCATTGGGCGTATCGAGGGCTTGGCCCCGGGCGCTGCGGTAGCAGGGACGTGCGCTGGCGACAACGCGACGCCGTTCATTGGCCGGCCTTCGAGGGTGCAGCGACCGGAGACGCGAGGGCAACCGATGGAGGTGCCGTCGAGTGATCGATGCCAACCTGCGGGTCCCAACCGCCACCCAGCGACTTGTAGAGGTTGACCACGGTGAGCGTGGCGTTGGTTGCGCTGTCGTTGAGACTGGTTTGGCTGGCAAGCACATTGAGCTGCGCCGTCAGTACGCTCAGATAGTCCGTAGCGCCTTGCTGATAGCCACGTTCGGCAGACTGCAGTGCCTGCTTGTTCTGTTCATACGAATCCAGCAATTCAGCGTGCCGGCGTTGTTGGGCCGCCCAGGCATCCAGGGCGTTGTCCACTTCATGCCAGGCTCGCAATACCGTTTGCCGATAAGCCAGCGCGGCGGTTTTTTGCCGTGATTCGTTCAGGGCCAGGCGTTGCGTCAACCGTCCCCCCTGGAAGATCGGAAGGTAAACCGTCGGGCCGACGGAAAAGAAGCGCGAGTCCCAACTCGCGAGATCGCCACTTTCAAAAGCTTCCACGCCGACTTTTCCTTTCAAGCCGATACGTGGGTAGAAATCGGCCTTGGCCACACCGATGGCGGCTGTCGCGGCATGCAGCTGGGCTTCGGCGCGCAGGATGTCGGGTCGCCGGTGAGCCAGTTCAGAAGAGACGCCGACCGGTACACGAGTCGGCAGCGAAGGCAAGGGCATGGCTTGACGCAGTTGCGCATCGAGTGCGCGCGGCTGCTCTCCCAACAGCAACGCCAGTGCATTCATCAGGGCGTTGCGGCGCTGGGTCAGATCGGGAACCAAGGCTTTGATCGTCGCCAATTGCGCGCGAGCGGACGAGGTTTCGAAGCGCGTCGCGACGCCGTTACGCTCGCGGCTTTCGGCCAGGCCGAGGGTGCGTTCGGCAATCCTCAGATTTTGCTGCGCAATGTCCAGTTGTGCCTGCGTTCCGCGCAACTGCAAATAGGTGCGCGCCACTTCGGCGGACAAAGCTACCCGTGCCGCTTCGCGGTCATACACCGTGGCTTCCAGGGTCGCTGCAGCACCTTCGCGCGTGCGCTGGGCACGGCCCCACAGGTCGAGCTCCCAACTGGCATCGAATCCAAGCTGCCAGAAATTATCGGGGGCAGTAGGCGCTCCCAGGGCGGCGAACTTGCCATGTTCGCTGAGCCCCTCACGCGTGTAGCTGGCATTGGCCGCCACGCTGGGCAGCAACTGCGAGGAGGCGATGCCCAGTTGCGCCCGGCTTTGTTCAATGCGTTCGGAGGCTATGAGCAGATCAAGGTTGTCAGCCTGCGCACGTGATTGCAGCTCGGCGAGCACGGCGTCGTTGAACAACAACCACCATTGGGAGGGCACTGCGGCGTCGGAAGTCAGGGGGACGCTTGGGTGGTCCTGTCTGGGCGCTAGCACCACTTCGCGAAGACCATTCTCAGGCTTCACGAAATCGGGGCCGACCATGCAGCCGGCCAGCGAAACTGCGCCTAGGGTTGCGATTGCGCACTGCCGTAATTGTGAAAGCAGCCGTTGTGAGGTCATTGCAGCGTCCTGTCGAGGAAGGGATCGCCCCAGGCCGAAATCGTTGAACGGATGATGTCGGCCGAGTAGGGCGTCACCGAGCACGCAGCTGGCCGCGTGTGCGGGCGGTGCTGTCAGTGCACCGGAGTAAAAATGGGCTTGCTCTTGTCCTTCAACAGGACGACCAGAAACTTGGCGGGTTTGGTGAGGCTGGCGTTGCGCCCGACCGTGTGGACGTCGTCCGGGCCTTCGTAGAAGGTCTGGCCCGGTGTCAGCGTGACGGATTCGCCGCCGCGCACGCCCATCACAATCGAACCCTCCAGCACATAGATGAATCCGTGTGCATTGTGCCGATGCACGGGATCGCCTCCACCCGGTGGAAACTCCACCGTGATCATCACCGCTTCCTTATCGGGATAGTCCGCCAGTGCTTTGGTCATCAGCGGTGTTACCTGCGCCGGTGGCAATGCCTCCTGTGCGCCGGCGGTGCCGGTGGTCAACAGAAGCCCTATGGCGAACGTTCTGAAAATGGACATGGCGTGTTCCTCGTTGTCGATCTGTCAGGGGTTAATGTCGGTCAGTCATTGTGGCGAGGGGGCTTGTCGGATCGCCGCATCGCCCCGTTTGAGTGCGTAGCACTCACAAGATCTTTGGTGTGTCAGAGATTTTGGGTCTGCTTCGCAGCCCAACGGGGGCAAGCCCCCTCGCCACAGGTCACTCCCACACTGTGCGCGGTCAGGACAGGCCGGACTTGTCTACGCCGAATGCCTTGTCGTACGAGCCGGGCACGACCTGGAAGCCCACGTTGATGCGATTCCAGGCATTGATCGACATGATCAGGAAGGTCAGGTCCGATAGCTCTTTCTCGGAGAGTTGTATACGAACACGCTCATAGAGCTCATCAGGCACGCCATGGGCGGGAATCTGGGTGAGGATTTCGGTCCATGCCAAGGCCGCGCGTTCGCGTGGGCTGAACAGCGTTGACTCACGCCAGATGGCGACATGGTGGATCCTGAGCGGCCGCTCGCCATGGATCGTGGCTTCCTTCACGTGCATGTCCACGCAGAAGGCGCAGCCGTTGAGTTGCGATGCCCTGATATCCACGAGATCGCGCAGCGACTCCTCGATGGCGCATTGCTTGAAGGCAAGGCTGAACTCGACGAACTTCTTGAGCAGCTCGGGGGATTGCTTCTGGTAATCGATGCGCTGGGTCATGGTGAATCCTCTGTGTGAGAAATACGTAGGTGGAGATTCGATAGCGTCCTGCCTGGCTGACTGGCGCGGTCCTTAAGCCGATGTGCGGCTGAGCCAGTTCAGGAAGCGTGTCGGACCGATGTGCGCGTCGTCGCCCGCGACCAGGGATCGATCATTCAACTCATCGCCGAAGTAGCGCGCATGTACGTCGGCGATGACCTGCCGTTTGTCGTGGTGCGCGGCAAGAAACTTGCGCGCCAGTTCGTCGAGAGGGAAACGATCCGGTCCGCCCACCTCGACCATGCCATTGACCGGTGCCCCGACCGCAAGATCGGCCAGCACCGCCGAGACGTCATCCGATGCGATGGGCTGGATAAGGGCAGGCGAGAGGCGAATCGTGTCGCCGTCGGCACCCGAATTGACAATGCCTTCGATGAACTCGAAGAACTGCGTCGAACGCAGGATGGTGTAGGGGATCTTCGACGCCTTGATCAACTCTTCCTGGGCGACTTTTGCCCGGAAGTAACCGCTTTGCGGAAGACGATCGGGGCCTACGACAGAGAGCGCGACATGGTGCTCCACCCCAGCGGCCGCTTCGGCTGCAAGCAGGTTTCGACCGGACGTTTGAAAGAATTCCATGACGGCCCGGTCTTCAAATGAGGGAGAGTTCGCCACATCGACGACGACCTGGGCACCGGCAAGCGCTTCGGCCAACCCCTCGCCAGTGAGGGTGTTCACGCCCGTACGTGGCGAGGCCGCCACCGTCTCGTGTCCATAGAGACGTAGCCTGCTGACAATGTTCGACCCGATCAGTCCGCTACCGCCAATAACGACAATTTTCATGTCCCGCTCCTCGGTTGGGTGTCGATCAAATTCGTTGCAGTGATCGATGTAGGGAGCATGCTCGCCAGCCGGGCGCGATACTTTGTCGAAGCCTTGGGTTTCCATTGAATTTGGCTTGGCTATTTGTCCAGGAACCCGTGTTATAAATCACGTCGCCTGGCCGCCAATCGTCGGCCGGTAACCACGGGCATGTGCCCGACGCGTGAGTACGGGACAGGAGCCCTGAATGCTATTGGTGTTTGATGACTGCGTGCTTGACCTGGACCGGCGAGAACTCCTTCGGGCCTCCCAGGTCGTTGCCACTGCGCCCCAGGTTTTCGACCTGCTGGTTTACCTGGCGCAGAACCGCGAGCACGTCGTCAGCCGGGACGACCTGATCAATGCGATATGGACCGGCCGAATCGTCTCCGAGTCGACCCTGGCCAGCCACATCAATGCGGTGCGCAAGGCAGTCGGTGACAACGGTCAGCAGCAGCGTGTGATTCGAACGGTGGCCCGCAAGGGATTCCGGTTCGTCGCCGACGTCAAGTCGCTGGATTGCGTTGGCCTTCCAGGCACCGAATCCGCCCCCTCGGTTCAAGCCTCTGCATCCGAGCCGGCGCTGCCGGCCAAACCGTCCATCGCGGTCTTGCCGTTCGTGAACTTGAGCGGGGACGAAGAGCAGGACTACCTGGCCGACGGCGTGGTAGGGGACATCATCGCGGCGCTGTCGCAGTATCGCTGGCTGTTTGTCGTCGCGCGCAACTCGAGTTTTACCTACAAGACCCGCACGGTGGACGTGAAACAAGTCGGTCGCGAACTGGGCGTTCGCTATGTGCTGGAGGGCAGTTGGCGCAAAGCCAACAATCGCGTGCGCATCACGGCCCAGCTGATCGATGCGACAACCGGGGCTCACCATTGGGCAGGCCGTTTCGAAGGTGTGCTGGGGGACATTTTCGAACTGCAGGACCAGATCACCGAAAGCGTGGTCGGCGCAATCGCACCACAGCTTGAGCGGGCAGAGATCGAACGTGCGAGGCACACGCCCACCGAAAGCCTCGACGCCTACGATTACTATCTGCGCGCAATGGCCAAGCTTCATCATGGCACCCGGGAGGCCATCGACCAGGCGCTGCCGCTCTTCCATAGGGCCATAGAGTTCGACCCGGATTTCGCATCGGCCTATGCGATGGCGGCCTGGTGTCATAGTTGGCGCAAAGCCAATCGCTGGATGACCGATCATCCACGGGAGGTCGCGGAGGGTATCCGACTCGCTCGCCGGGCAGTGGAGTTGGACAAGGGCGATGCGGTCGCTCTCACCAGAAGCGGCCACACGCTTGGCTATCTTGCCGGCGACCTGCGGGGTGGCATTGCTTTGCTGGACAAGGCACTCGTGCTCAATCCGAACCTCGCCGCCGCGTGGTTCCTCGGCGCGTTCCTCAGGCTCTGGCACGGCGAAACCGATGCAGCCATCGAGTACTTTACGCACGCCATGCGGTTCAGCCCCCTGGACCCGGAGCTGTACAGAATGCAAGCCGGAATGGCGGTCGCGAATCTCTTCGTGGGGCGCTTCGATACGGCGTCGTCATGGGCAGAGAAAGCACTTCGGGAGTTGCCCGATTTTCTTTTGGCTGTCGCCATCCTTGCAGCGAGCCATGCGCTTGCCGGACGGATGGCCGAAGCGCAGCGTGCAATGGACCATTTGCGCAAGCTCGATCCTACGTTGTGCCTCAGCACTATCTCTGATTGGCTACCGATCCACCGGCCGGAGAATCTCGCCACGCTGGTGGACGGTCTACGCATAGCGGGACTGCCGGAATAAGGGGCGCCGCCTGTTCACTGAGCGCGGAGAGGCGTCTGGAGCAACCAGAATCGACATATCCAAACGCCCAACGCTGGTTAACGCTCCAGAGCCGCTTCGATCGCAGCGATGTCGATCTTGCCCATCCCCATCATGGCGTCGAACGCGCGCTTGGCCGCCGCTCGATCAGGATTGGCTATCGCGGCGCTGAGGACGCGTGGCGTGATCTGCCACGACAGCCCCCACTTGTCCTGGCACCAGCCGCATACATTTTCCTGACCACCGTTGCCGACAATCGCGTTCCACAAGCGGTCGGTTTCGGCCTGGTCGTCGGTCGCCACCTGGAACGAGAAAGCCTCGTTGTGCTTGACCCCCGGCCCACCGTTCAGTCCGAGACAAGGGATGCCCATCACCGTGAACTCCACCGTCAAGACATCGCCCTGTTTACCCGCCGGGTAGTCGCCAGGCGCACGAAGGACAGCACCCACCGCGCTGTCCGGAAACGTCTCGGCGTAGAACGTCGCAGCGTCCAGCGCAGTGCCGTCGTACCAGAGACAAATCGTGTTCTTGCTGATCATCTTGGTTCTCCAGGGTTGGGATAGGTACGTGGATTTTAGCAGTGCAGGCGATCGCATATTCCTGATCTACGCTACAGGGCAGAACCGAGCGGCATATATGAGGTGGGGTTATGTCTGAGGATGGTTTTGGGCGCAGCAGGACAAGTATTTTCTTACCGGTTTTCAGTATCGGACAGTGCCCGATACGGCTAATGAAAAAGGCGCCTGACGACAGGATTGGAAATGCATTACTCATCACTTGTGGGGAGAGCCCATATATGATTTTTTAGCCGCTTTAGAGTCCCCCGAAACCGATAAACCAGGGGAGCATAGCCCCGCCTTTATGTCCTTTATACTCCGACTTTCTTCCAAGCTGCCTTCGACAATAAAGCAAGCTGATCATTGCTGGGATAAATAACAAGTTGAACAGCCATTGAAATGCATCTGTTGATTTCAAGGTGACCGCTGCAAGTAAATTTATTAGAACTATGCCAATGATTATAAGGTTGTATTTAATGTGTTGGCGATTGATTAAAGCAAAGCTTTCCCAGTCATAAATCAGCCAGTCGATGGAGAATTCGTCGCATTTAGGGCACTTATGGGTTGGCGGAAGTTTGTCTGCGATATAACCACAGCCAGGGCATAGAACTTTCATGGCGCTATCCTGAGACTCTCTCATTAGGTGACATGCCATGTCGCGTCTCTTGTCGCGGTAAGTGCGAGACCTATCGAGGGGAAACGCGACTGGGGCGACGGCAAGCGCGACTATGGTAAAGAGGGTAGCAGCGCCCCCCCTGTTTGCCACTAGTCTGTCCATCGACTGATTTTGGCCAATTTCTGCCTGTCACGAAGAGCAGCACCGACCCAATGCTGCCGGTCAGATCCCATGGATGTCGGACAAATAGCCCAAACGCCTATGGCATCATCCGCAGCGGATCAGCGTCGTCCGGTCCGGGTGCTCACATCTACCCACACGGCCAACACCAGAATGCTGCCCTTGACGATCATCTGCCAATAACTGTCGACGTCGAGCATGGACATGCCGTTGTCCAGGCTGGTGATGACCAGCGCGCCGAGGAGGGCGCCGTAGACAGTGCCGGAGCCGCCGCGCATGGAGGTGCCGCCGATGAAGCAGGCGGCGATGGCGTCGAGTTCGCCCATGCTACCGGCCGAGGGCGAACCGGCGGCCAGGCGCGCGGTGTTGACCACGCCGGCGAGGGCGCACATCACGCCCATGATCCCGAAAATCCAGAGCTTCACGGCCTGCACATTGATACCGGACAGGCGCGTCGCTTCCATGTTGCTGCCCACGGAATAGACGCGTCGGCCGAAGACGGTCTGACTGGTCACGTAGCTGAACCCGCCCAGCAGGATCAGCAGAAGCAGGACCGGCACGGGAATGCCGTCATAGCTGTTGAGGGTCTGGACGAAGCCGGCCAGTACCGCGCCGATCAACAGCACGCGTGCTACATCACGCACCAGTGAATGTGCCGCCAGGCCGTGAAGGGCGCGATTGCGCCGTTGTTTCCAGGTCAGGAACAACGTCAGTGCGAACAGCAGAACGCCCAGGCCCGTGCCGATCGTGTGTGGCAAATAACCCTGGCCAATGTAGACGAGCTCCGGCGACACCGGGGCGATGGTCGTGCCGCCGGTAATCCCCAGCAAAATGCCCCGGAAAGCCAGCATGCCCCCCAGCCCCACGATGAAAGACGGAATGCGCAGGTAGGCGGCCATGTAGCCGTTGGCGAGGCCGATCAGCAGTCCGCACAGGACGACAAGGCTCAGGTTCGCCAGCAGCGGTATGTGGTAAATAACGTCGAGAATGGCCGCGACGCCACCGAGCAGGCCCAGCAATGAGCCGACCGACAAATCGATCTCGCCGCTGATGATGACCAGCACCATGCCGCAGGCGAGAATCCCGGTAATGGACATCTGGCGCAGCAGATTGGAGAGGTTGCGCGGTGTCAGGAATCCGCCCTCGGTCTGCCAGCTGAAGAACAGCCAGATAAACGCCACGGCAAACACCAGCGCGAGCATCTTGTAGCGGGTGAAGAGTTGTTTGACCTGATTCATTTACGCGGATTTCCGATCTTTATTGTTATGGCTGTCAGGCTGGCTGAGTGCGGCGGCGAGCACCTGTTCCTGAGTGAGTTCATGGTTGATGAAGTCGCCCTGCAACCGGCCTTCGCCGATCACCAGTACGCGGTCGGAAACGCCGAGCACTTCGGCCAGCTCCGAAGACACCATGATGATCGACACGCCTTCGGCCGCCAGCGCCCCCATCAGCTTGTAGATCTCGTACTTGGCGCCGACATCCACCCCCCGGGTGGGCTCATCGAGAATCAGCACCCGGGGTTTGGTCAGCAGCATCTTCGCCAATACGGCTTTTTGTTGATTGCCGCCGGACAGACTGGTGATCGGCAGGAACGGGCTCGCGGTCTTGAGGTGCAGGCGCGAAATTTCCCGATCGATGCAGCCCAGTTCGGCTTCGGCATCGATGCGGGTCAGTCTCGAGTAACTGTCCAGCACGGCCAGGGTGATGTTCTGGCCGACTCCCAAGTCTGGAATGATGCCCTGGCGCTTGCGGTCCTCGGGCACCAGGCACAGGCCGGCACGGATTGACTTGAGCGGCGTGCGGGTGTCGATGAGTTGGCCGTTCAGCCAGACTTCACCTTCGTGGCGACCGGGGTAGGCGCCGAACAGCGCGGTCACCAGCTCGGTGCGGCCTGCACCGACCAGCCCGGCGATGCCGAGGATTTCCCCGCGTTTGAGGCTGAACGAAATATCGTCGACCCGTTTGCGCCCGGGGTTGTCGACGTCGTAGCAGGTGATGTGGCGGGCTTCGAAAATCACCTCGCCAATGTCGTGTGGCTCGGTGGGGTAGAGGTTGCTCATTTCCCGTCCGACCATCTGAGTGATGATCTGTGGAATATCCATGTCCGCCATGGCGGTCGTGGCGATGTGTTTGCCGTCCCGGATCACCGAAATGGTGTCGCACACGGCGGCCACTTCATCGAGCTTGTGGGAGATGTAGACACAGGCAACACCCTTGGCCTTGAGGTCGCGGATGATGTCCAGCAACACTTCGATTTCCGAACGGGTCAGGGCCGATGAAGGCTCGTCGAGGATTAGCAGGCGCGCGCGCTTGTTCAGCGCCTTGGCGATTTCCACCAGTTGCTGATAGCCGCCGCCGTACTGCGAAACCGGCAGCGATACGTTCATGTCCGGCACTTTCAGTTCACGCATCAGGGCTTCGGCGCGGTGGATCATCGCCGGGTAATTCATCCGCCCACCAGGCAGCGTCAGTTCATGGCCCATGAAAATGTTCTCGGCCACCGACAGGTCGGGAACCAGCGTCAGTTCCTGGTGAATGATGACGATACCGGCGGCTTCCGTTTCGCTGATCGATTGCGCCTTGAGCGGTTGACCGTCCCAGAGGATCTCACCGTCCCAGGTGCCATGGGGGTACACCGCGGAAAGGATCTTCATCAGCGTGGACTTGCCGGCGCCATTCTCGCCGCACAGCCCGACGCACTCACCCGGCTTGACCTTGATATCGATGCCATTGAGCGCTTTGACACCGCCGAAGGTTTTGACGATACCGTTCATTTGCAGCAGATAGTCGGACATGGCAGAGACTCATAAGCGGCAGGTACGAGGCTGGTCCCGCAGGAGCGAGCTCCTGCAGGGGGGCATTACGGGGTGATGATCACTTTCCGGCAATCTGCGCCTTGGTGTAGAACCCGTCCTGTTCCAGCAGGTCGATGTTGTCCTTGGTCAACGGCGTCGGAGTGAGCAGGATGGTGTCGACTTTTTTGCTGCCGTTGTCGTACTGCGAGCTGTAGGCGGGTTTCTCGTTACGCGCCAGTTGCACCGAGAGCTTGGCGGCTTCGGAGGCGATGAGTTTCAGCGGCTTGTACACGGTCATGGTTTGAGTGCCGGCGATCACTCGCTTGACCGCTGCGAGGTCCGCGTCCTGCCCCGAAATTGGCACCTTGCCGGCCAGTTGCTGAGCGGCCAGGGCCTGGATGGCGCCGCCTGCCGTGGCGTCGTTGGAGGCGACGATGCCGTCGATTTTGTTGGCGTTGCGGGTCAAGGCGTTTTCAACAATGCTCAGCGCTTCGGTAGGGTTCCATTCCTTCACCCATTGTTGGCCGACGATCTTGATATCACCTTTGTCGATGGCCGGTTGCAGCACTTTCATCTGACCTTCGCGCAGGACTTTTGCGTTGTTGTCGGTGGGCGCACCGCCGAGCAGAAAGTAATTGCCCTTGGGCGCTGCGTGCAGCACGCCGCTGGCCTGCATCTCGCCGACCTTTTCGTTATCGAAGGAAATGTAGGCGTCGATATCCGCGTTGAGTATCAGGCGGTCATAGGACACGACCTTGATTCCGGCTTTCTTCGCTTCGGCCACTGCATTGGTCAGGACCGTGGCGTTGAACGGCACGATGACGATGACATCGACGCCACGGGAAATGAGGTTTTCGATTTGCGAAATCTGCTTTTGCTCGTTGGCATCGGCCGACTGTACGAAGACCTTGGCGTCCATTTTCTCCGCCGCCGCAACGAAGTAATCGCGGTCACGTGACCAGCGTTCCAGCCGCAGATCATCAATGGAGAAACCGATTTTCGGGTGGGCAGCATCGGCCATCACCGGCAGCGACAGCAGAGCCAGGGCGCTGGCAAATAGCGCGCGTTTTACGTTCTTCATGGTGGTGCGTCCTTTTATTTTTGTTTGAAAGACACGGCCTGACGATGAGTATCGGGCTGGTAGAACTGTAGAGAATCTGCAGACGCAGAGGACACAGATTTGTCGTGCGAATGTCACAGCGTTGTTGCGCCCGCAGACCCCGTTGGCGATCAGCGATAGATAAACCGGTTGACGAGGTTTTCGAGCATCTCCTGCCTGCCGCTGACGGCCTGCGGATTCAGCTCGTTGGCGAATGCGTGTTCGGCTAACGACTGGAGGTTGAACTCACCCGCCAGCACCGCCTGCCCGAACGACTGCTGCCAGCCGGCGTAGCGTTGATCCTTGAGCTGCTGAAGCTGGTCGTTCTGCACCATGGCGGCTGCCTGCTCCAAGGACAGGGCTAAGACGTCCATTGCGCCGACGTGACCATGGAACAGATCGATCTCATCGAGGCTCTGGCGGCGGACCTTGGAGTCGAAGTTGAACCCGCCATTCTTGAACCCGCCGGCCTTGAGAATTTCATAGGTGACTAAGGTCATTTCTTCGACGCTGTTGGGGAATTGATCGGTGTCCCAGCCGTTTTGCGGATCACCGCGGTTGGCGTCGATGCTGCCGAAAATCCCCAGCGAGACGGCCGTCGCAACCTCGTGATGAAAGCTATGACCGGCCAGGGTCGCGTGGTTGGCCTCGATGTTGACCTTGATTTCCTTTTCCAGGCCGAACTGCTGGAGAAAGCCAAACACGGTGGCGCTGTCGTAATCGTATTGGTGCTTGGTCGGCTCCTGCGGCTTGGGTTCGATCAGCAGGTCGCCTTTGAAACCGATCTTGTGCTTGTGCTCGACCACCATGCGCATAAAGCGGCCCAGTTGTTCGCGTTCACGTTTCAAGTCGGTGTTGAGCAGGGTTTCGTAGCCTTCGCGACCGCCCCACAACACGTAGTTGGACCCTTTCAGGCGTTGGGTCGCGTTCATGGCGCTGAATACCTGGGCAGCAGCGCAGGCGAACACTTCGGGGTCAGGGTTGCTGGCGGCGCCTGCGGCAAAGCGCGGGTTGCTGAAGCAGTTGGCAGTTCCCCACAGCAGCTTGATCCCGGTTTCTTCCTGGTGTCGCTCCAGATGATCAATCATTTGCGCGAAGTGGTTGCGGTACTCCTTCAGTGAATTGCCTTCCGGGGCGACATCCGTGTCGTGGAAGCAGTAATAGTCGATACCCAATTTGGAGAAGAACTCGAACGCGGCTGCCGCCTTGCCAATGGCCAGCTCCATCGGGTCGCCGGCGTGTTGCCACGGGCGCTTGAAAGTACCTGCACCGAACACATCCGAACCCGGCCAGACGAAGGTGTGCCAATAACAGGCGGCCATGCGCAGGTGTTCGCGCATGGGTTTACCGAGGATGATTTTGTCGGCGTCGTAGTGACGGAAGGCGAGGGGAGAATCACTGGCAGGGCCTTCGTAGCGGATCCGGTCGACATCGGGGAAGTACGGCATTGGCAATGTCCTTGTTGTTCTTGGGCGTGTCTCGATACTAACAACGGCCCCATGCCTGCTGATTATGAAAATCACCAACAGCGGGTGCGATTTTGCGTATTGAGATTCGCCGTCTGCACGCCTAGTCTGTGCAAACCGCCTCCGTGACAAGGGGCTCGGAACAAGCCTGAAAACAATGAAAACCGTACCGCCTGTTCACCGCATCGCACTGTTGTTCAACGGGAGCAAGATCTATGACCGCGGCATCATCAGCGGCATCGGCAACTACCTGAGCAGCACCCGCGCGTCCTGGGACCTGTTCCTGGAAGAGGACTTTCTCTGTCGGTTGAAAGGGATCGAGCGCTGGCAAGGTGATGGAATCATTGCCGACTTCGACGATCCGCTGATTGGCGAGGCGCTGGCCGATATCAAGTTGCCCGTGGTGGCGGTGGGTGGTTCTTATCAGGATGAACGGGCCTATCCCAAAGGGATCCCGTACGTCGCTACCGACAATAACGCACTGATCACACTGGCTTACGCGCACTTGATCGAGGCAGGGCTGCAGCGTTTTGCCTGCTTCAGCCTGCCTGAAGCGCAGGCAAATCGTTGGGCTCAGGAGCGGGAAAAATCCTTTCGACGACTGATGCAACGTGACGGCTTGCACGCCGAGGTCTATCGCGGCATGGGTACCAGCGCACCGCTCTGGGACAGCGCCGTCGAACAACTGATCGCCTGGCTCCAGAGCCTGCCCAAGCCCATTGGCATCATCGCCGTCAGTGACGCCCGCGCCCGGCAGTTGCTGCAAGCCTGCCTGACCGCCGGAATCGCCGTACCGGAGCAGGTGGCGTTGATCGGCATCGACAACGACCCCCTGACACGCTGCCTGACCCGGGTCCCCCTGAGCTCGGTCATCCAGGGCACCGAAACCATGGGCCGCACCGCCGCGCAACTGCTGCACCAGATGCTGCACGGCAAGCCGTCCACGGGCACGCACATCCTGATCCCGCCTGATGCAATCAACGTGCAGGTGTCGAGTTTGCACCAACCTTTGGGCAACCCCTACGTCATGCAAGCGCTGCTGTTTATCCGCCAGTATGCCTGCCAGGGCATCAAGACGGCGCAAGTGGCGGCTTATGTTGGCGTGTCGCGCTCATCGCTGGAGTCGCACTTTCGCACTGTGCGAGGCTGCAGCGTGCACGACGAGATTCTGCGCTTCAAACTGGCGGCCGCCACCAGCGGCCTGGAAAATACTGACACAGCGATTGCGGACGTTGCCCGTAATTGCGGTTTCAAATCCGCTCAATATCTACACACGGTGTTCCGTCGCGAGTTTGGATGTACGCCCCGTGAATACCAGCAGGGCGCAAGATAACGATGCGGGGTGCAATTGGTCGATTGTTGTGTGGTGCGAAGGGCTGGATTCAACTGGTCGATACAACACTCCTTCTACCTGTTGAATCCACAGTCCAAAGCGGACCTAACCGGTTTTTGAAGTCATCCAGGTCAAAAAATTATGGAGCTGAGTCGTAAACTCTTTTGGCTTAGCGTACGGGTTCCTGGCCTGGGACAAGAAAAAAGATATCTGCATTCTCATACACGGGTAATGCTGAACAAACAGCTCGACATGCTCTTCCAGTGTTTGCGGCCACATCAGGTCCTGTTCAGAGCGAAGTACTTGAGTTGACCGGATGAGTTTGCGCGAAGCTTCGCGTTGCAAGCGTAGCGATTGCGTCGGTGTGGTCGCCTGATCAATAAGATCGGCATATCGGGTCAGTACGGATTCAAAGTCACCATTCACGGCAATGGCGATATCACGCGACGGCTTGAACCGGTCGAAGCGTTTGGTCAGATCATTCCCCCATAAGCAACGACAGTGATGCTTGAGCCAATACCCCCAGCTCAATCGATTGTCAGCCGCCAACACTTCAGAGCGACTACCGATGTCGAAATCGATCTTGATGACTTCGGTATGCCGACTTTCCAGCATGCGCCTTTTCGACTCCAGCATTTCGAGACTCTGCGACGTAGGAGGGCTGTGCAGAACAAGGGTTAGGTCCAGGTCAGAAACCTCCGGGACAGCATCGCCCCTAGCGACGCTGCCATAAAGATAAACCCCGTCCAGCAGAGGTTCCGAGCGAGCGAGCGTCATGCAAACGTCCACCAGTAAATCCTGAAATTGTGGCTGCACCTCGACGTTGGGCACGGTGAGGATATAACCGTCTGCATCAATGCCACGAGGATGGAATCGCTCCATGAAGCCGTCCGTGAGTTGTGTTCAGAGAGGTACTTTAACAGAGCCAATAGTGACTGCTTTTGACCCCGAGTATGTCAAAGTCCTTGTTAGCCGCTTTCCACTCCGGAATGTTTTGCTCTACTCAACCATCACCCGGGATCTGCCGGCGTTCCAGCAGCTTTATGATGAACGCCTCTCCACGCTGCCTAACGTCCAGCGCCTGACAAAGACCCGCTTCGTCAGGGCTTTCAACTGGCTTGATCGGTCGCATAATGGTACTAGGGCTTTTTGCGCTTCTACAGTTAGCATTAGGCTTTATCTACGCAGTAACCGAGTGGGTCGAACATTGATCGAACGACGTCAATTCAGCGGAGGCATGAAGGGGAAAAATCTCCGCTATCTGAATGAAAACCCTGATGAGCCTGCTCGTATGACCCGGGCAGGCTTTGTGTTGCTCGAGCATTTTTCGCTGCCCGCGTTCACCCAGGCACTGGACACCATTGTCACCGCGAATCTTCTACGACCCAGGCTGTTCTCTTCGCGGACGTTCGGCTTGAACGACGGCGAGGTCATCAGCGATCTGGGCCTGGTCATTCGGCCGGATGCACGTCTGGATGCTTCAGCCGTTCACGACCTGGATCTGCTGGTGATTTGTGGCGGCTACAGGACAGAGCTCAAGGCTGATGATGAGTTCATCAGCCTGTTGCGAATGGCGGCGAACCAGGGTGTCTGTCTGGCCGGGTTGTGGAATGGCGCATGGTTTCTGGGCAGCGCAGGTTTGCTCGATGGGTATCGTTGCGCCATTCACCCCGAACATCGCCCCGCACTCGCGGAAATCTCCAAGGCGACGCAAGTCACCAGTGAACCCTACGTCATTGATCGCGACCGCCTCACCGCGTCCAGCCCCTCGGGGGCATTTCATATGGCGCTGGACTGGATCAAGGGCCTGCACGATAAAGCCCTCGTCGAGGGGATCGAGGACATTCTGGCGTTCGAGGAGTCTCGCTATCGGCGCATCAAACCGGCCGAAAATATCTGTGTGAGCGCGCCCTTGCGCGAGGTGGTCAAGCTGATGGACGCCAACCTCGAAGAGCCTCTGGAGCTGGAGCAACTGGCGGCCTATGCCGGTCGTTCCCGGCGGCAACTGGAACGCTTGTTCAAGGAGCAACTCGGTACAACGCCGCAGCGGTATTACATGGAACTGCGGATCACCGAAGCACGGCGACTGCTCCAGCACACCGAACTGTCCCAGGTCGACGTGTTGGTGGCCTGTGGCTTCGTGTCGCCAAGCCATTTCAGCAAGTGCTATAGCTCGTACTTCGGGTACAGACCTTCCAAGGAAAAGCGGCTCGTTAAGTAAGGACTTTCTTGCGAGTCTGCGTACCTGGCTTCCGGCCCGATTGCTGCCCCGTCCCGCAGGGCAGCCATCGATCGGCTTTTGACGCTATTTGTAATGCTGCTCAAACATCGCCACCTGATCCGGCGTGATCAGCTGAAAGGGTACCCAGACATCCGCTTCGACCGGCTCGCCCTTGATCATCTTGATGGCCGCTTGTACCGCGCTGATCGCCTGGGCCTTGGGGTCTTGAAAGACGGAGGCGACCAGCATCCCGCGCTTGATCGCCGCCAGGCCGTCGGGCAGGCCATCAATGCCGACAATCGCAATCTCGCCCTTGGCTTTGCCGGCTTGCTGCAGTGCCATGGCCGCGCCGATGGCCATCTCGTCGTTGTTGGCGACGATGGCATCGAAGCCAGTGCCAGCCAGCAGCCAATTGCTGGTCAGGTCCATGCCTTTGTTGCGCTGCCACTCGGCACTTTGTTGTTCGATGATCTTGATCCCGGGGTAGTCCTTGAGCACCTGTTTGACCCCTTCGGTGCGGTCGTGCGTGGAGTTCTGCGCGAGGTCGCCCATGATGATCGCGATGTTGCCTTTGCCCCCCAGCTTGTCGGCCAGGTAGCGCATTTGCAGTTGCCCGGCCTCGATGTCATTGGACGCCACCGTGACCACGCCTTTGGGCAGCACGCGTTCGTCCGGGTGGCGGTTGACGTAGACCAGCGGAATCTTCGCCTCGACGGCTGCGCGGGTCATGTTGGCGGTGGCGGCGGTGTCCACGGGCAGGACAATGACGGCATCCACCTTCTGGCCAAGAAAACCCTGAACCTGATTGAGCTGGCGAACCACATCGCCCTGGGCATCCTCGAACTGGATCTGTACGTTCTCCTTCCTGGCAGCGTTTTCCAGGCCGCTGCGTACATAGGTCATGAAGTTGTCGTCAACCCTGGCAATGCTGACGCCGATGCGATAGTCGGCGGCGGCCCATTGGCTGACGAGCAATAACAGCGTGGCAAATAGAAGTGTGCAGCGACGCATGATGGTTTTCCTTTTGTTGTTATGAGAGATCCAAAACGTAGGGGCTGGTTACGCTGTAGCAGCTGTCGAGCCCCAGCGAGGCTGCGTTCGGCTGCGCAGCAGTCGTCAAACCAGAAGTCGCGGTGCGTCAGGCACACCGCGTCAGCCGGATTCACGACGGCTTCGCCGTCGAACGCAGCCTCGCAGGCTCGGCAGCTGCTACAAAGAGAGCGACATTTCAATCAAGCGTGAAGGCTTGCCGAAAACGCTCAAGTGCCGCTTCGCTGTCGCCGCTGGCCCAGCCCTCGAGCCCGACGACCCCGGTGTATCCCATGCCGAACAAGGCCTTGGCAATGGCCGGATAATGGATTTCACCGGTGCCGGGCTCCATGCGGCCGGGGACATCGGCCACCTGGATTTCGCCGATGGCGTTGCCGGCGCGCTGGATCAGTTCGATCAGGTTTCCTTCGCCGATCTGGGCGTGATAAAGGTCCAGGTTCATCTTCAAATGCGGGCTACCCACGGCCTCGATCAGCGCCAGGGTATCGTCGGCGCGAGCGAAGGGCGTGCCGGGGTGGTCCACTTCGGTATTGAGGTTTTCCAGCAAGAACACTCGGCCCGCGTCTTCGCCCAGGCGAGCGATTTTTTCCAGGGTCTTGCAGGCGCTCAACCACATGCGTCCGGTGGTGTGGGCCACGGGTTTGACCGGCAAGCCTTTATCGCCCAAGCCAGTGCCATGCAGGTTGAGGCTCGGGCAATTCAGTTGTGCGGCGACGGCCAGCGATTCCCGTGCGCTGTCGAGCAGGTGCTGGATGCCTTCGGGGTCGGTCAGGTTGCCCGAGATGTAGCCGGTCATGGAGGTGAAGTCAGCGCCGGTGGCGACCAGGGCCGGAATGTCTTTCTTCGTCCAGTCCCAGAGTTCGGCGCTGAAGCCCAACGCGTGAATGCGTTTGACGCGTTCGGTGAACGGCAGGTCGAGGAACACCATCTCGGCACTGATCGCCAGTTTGAACGGGATGAAACTCATGAACGGGCTCCTTGCACGCGCACTGCTTTGCCCTGTTGGACGGACTCGATACACGCGCGGGCAATGGTCAGTGCCGCTCGGGCATCTTCACCGCTGGCCAGTGGTTTTTCACCGGTGCGCAGGCAGTCGACAAAGTGATTGAGCTCGGCCACATAGGCATCCCGCAACAGGTCGGTGTCCATGCGTTGGGTGTCGGCCTGGATGCCATTGGCCAAGTAGCGCACCAGGTCTGAGTCACTGACGCTGCCCATGCTCAGCATGCCGGCACTGCCGAACACTTCCCCTCGAACATCGTAGCCATAAACGGCCTGGAAATTGGCCTCGGCCGTGGCGATGGCGCCGTTGTCGAAACGGATCGTGACCACGGCGGTGTCCAGAAACCCTTTGCTCTTGTAGTCCGGTGCAATCAGCGCATCGGCCATGACATAAACTTCGACCGCTTCGGCACCGGGATTGAGGTAGCGCAGGGTATCGAAGTCATGGATCAGGGTTTCGAGAAAAATCACCCACTGCGGCGAAGCGGCCGGATTGTTCAGCGCCGGATCGCGGGTCAGTGAGCGCAGCAGTTGCGGCGTACCAATACGGCCGGCGACCACGTCCAGATGGGCGGTGCGGAAGCTTTTGGCAAAACGACGATTGAAGCCAACCTGCAGCGGCACGCGGGCATCGGCGGCTGCGGCGATGGCGCGGTCGGCCTCGTCGAGGGTAATGGCCATGGGTTTTTCACAAAACACACCTTTGCCGGACCGGGCCGCACTGATCACCAGTTCGGCATGGCTGCGGGCGGGGGCGGCGATCAGGACGCCGTCAATTTCCGGGTCATCGAGCAGTTGCTGTGGATCGGTATAGACCTTCTGCACCCCCAACTCTGCCGCCAACCGAGCGGCCTGGCCGGGGGTAGGGTCGGCGATGGCGGCCAGGCAGGCGCCGGGGATGTGCCGGGCGGCCGTCTGGCCGTGAAAACTGCCCATGCGACCGGCGCCGATGAGGCCCAGGCGGATGATCTTGGACGTACTCATGAATTGACTCCCTTTTATTGTTGTTCAATGACTTGGCCGCAGGAATGTCCTCGGCTGGCATAAGCCTTTGAGCAAGCGCTGTGCCAGTATTTAAGTCATTGATATTCAAAGTATTAATCAATATTTTTTGAAAGAAGTGTTCATTCTCAGGACATGTCTACACTGACATGTCAAAAACATGAACATGGAAGCGGATGTCGATGATGGTCAACCCACAGGTAACAGCCTTCAGCGCGCAAGACCTCGATTACATCACCGCTCTCGGCCCCGCGTCGTTGAACGAAGGCTCGATCGCCGCGCTGGAACAGGCCTGGCTGGCGTGTCTGAACGGGCGCACCGATCGACCTGTCGGGGTCAGGCAGGTGATTTGGGATTCCTGGCGGCGCAGCGTCGGCACCGGCCTCGATCCTGAGGATGGCGAATATCGATTTGTTGCTCCTGCCGTTCTGGCCGCGACGCTGGCGGCCAATCGCACGTTGATTGCAGCGGCGGCGCAGGTCATGGGGGGATTGCTGGCCTACAACCCCAGGGGCCATATCAACCTGACCGATGCTCAAGGCACGACCCTGTATTTCTGTGGCCTGGACCTCACACCGGTGGGCAGCCGATTGCTGGAGTCGGTGCAGGGCACCAACTGCACGGGGCTGGCGCTTGCCGAAGATCGCTTGGTGTATGTGCTGGCCGAGGAAAACTTTGCCAGCGGCTTGCGTCGACGGCGCATGCACTGCGCCGCCGCGCCGATCAGGGATGCGCAGGGCAGGACGCTCGCCATGCTGACCCTGACGGCTGAGCCGGGCTGGTTTCATTTTCATACGCTGGGCACCGTCCAGGCCGCGGCCGAAGCGGTCTCGCGGCAGATGGCGCTGCAGAGCCTGCTGGAAGAACAACAAACCGTGCTTGAAGTGCTCAACGAGGGACTGGTGGTACTGGATGAGCAGGGCTGCATCAAGGCGCTCAACCGTTATGCCCGGCAATTATTCCGCGTGGGCCAGGATCTGCTCGGCAGCCCGTTCCGTCGTCTGGGGCAAAGCGAACTGACCGATAAGATTCTGCTGCATGGCGGGGAAGGGCTACGAGATCTGGATTGCACGTTTGAACTGCATGATCGCAGCCATTTGGCGTGTCTGGTGTCGGTGTGCCCGCTGGAGCAGGGTGGGCGGATTGTTTCGTTGCGTGAGAACCGGCGCATCCGCGAAATTACGCGCCGGGTCATCGGCACTCAAGCCAGCTACACCTTCGAGACCATTCAAGGTAATTCGCGAGCGATACAAGACGCCTTGCGCCTGGGACGGATCGCCAGTCGCAGTGAATCGACCACGCTGATTCTGGGTGAGAGCGGTACCGGCAAGGAGCTGTTCGCCCAGGCGATCCATAACGCCAGCGAGCGTTGCGACGGTCCTTTCGTGGCGGTCAATTGCGGAGCCATTCCGCGCGATCTGGTGCAAAGCGAACTGTTTGGTCATGTCGAGGGTGCCTTCACCGGATCGGCCCGTGGCGGATCTGCCGGGAAGTTTGAGTTGGCCGATGGCGGAACGATCTTCCTCGACGAAATCGGTGACATGTCTTTCGATGCTCAGGTCAGTCTGCTACGGGTCTTGCAGGAAGGCGAGGTGACGCGCGTGGGGGCGAAAAAATCGCAGCAGGTGGATGTGCGCATCATCGCCGCCACCCACCGCAACCTGAGCCAGGCGGTGGCCGATGGCGCTTTCCGTGAGGATCTTTACTACCGGCTCAACGTCCTGAATCTGACGGTTCCGCCGCTGCGGATGCGCCGGGAAGATGTGCCCTTGCTGGCGCGACATTTTCTCGGTCGTTGCGCGCGGTCATTGCGCAAATCGGTGCAGGGCATCTCGCCAGAGGCGCTGGATATTCTTTCGGCCTACAGCTGGCCGGGTAATGTTAGGGAGCTTGAAAACACCATCGAGCGCGCAACCAATCTGGCGATGACCGAGATGATCCAGCCGGGTGATCTGCCACTTGAAATCAAGCAAAGGCTGCGGCCATCGGTGCCGGGAAGTGTGCCCGAACCCCGGGCTGCGCTGGACCTTGGCACCCATGAAATGAACGCGATCATCGCCGCCCTCAAGGATGCCCGAGGCAACATCCGCCTGGCCGCCCGGCAACTGAACGTTTCTCGTGGCGGGCTGTACAACAAGATGAATCGGTTCGGGCTGAGTGCCGATGCTTTTCGTGCGAGCACCGACCTCTGACAGGCAGCACCCCTGTGGCGAGGGAGCTTGCTCCCTCGCCACAGGTTCAGTGTTTCACTGTCAGCTTCTAGCGTTCTCTGAGGTAATGATCTGCAACGGGATATGCACCCGATGCCGGAGCGGATCGAAGTCCGGCGTGGTCTGTAACTCGACCAGCAAGTCGACCAGCGCGGCCGCCAGCAATCGCGGCTGGGAGTCGATGACCAAGTCGATCAACCCTTGATCCAGGGCTTGTCGCGACAGCTCGGTCGACTCCTGCAGGATGCAACACAGCGACGGCCGTTTCGGCAGCTGTGACAGGGCCCGGATGATGCCGTCGCCGCCACCGCCGACCACGCACAGCCCCCGCAAATCGGCATGGCGGGCGATGAGTTCCAGCGTCGCCTCTTCGGTGACATCGCAGTTGTCCAGGTTGATCACCGCTTCGAGTAGCCGCAACCCCGGTGCGCGCTCCGCCAGGTAACTGCGCAGCCCCTCGACCCGAGCCTGATGACCAAGAAAACGATGGCCGCCGAGCAATACGCCGACGCTGCCCTTGCGTGCACCGCAGGTGTGAGCCAGCAGCCAACCCATGGTGCGCCCGACCTCATGATTATCCTGACCGATGTAAGGTTCTTCTGCCGCCTCATGGATGTCCGACAGCAGGGCGATCACCGGCACGCCTGCGGCTCTGATCTGCGCGATGGCGGCATTGATCAGCGGGTGAGCGAAGCTGACCACCGCCAGGCCATCGCACTGCACCGCCAGTTGTTCGATCTGGGCAATGATGGCGCCGGGTGTGCGATCGAAGACGTATTCGAACTGGCAGCTCAGGTTCGCGCCGGTCTGACGCTGTGCCGCCTCGGTGATGGCGGCGGCAACGTTGGCATAGAACGCCTGGGCAGTACCGAGCAGCAGGATGCCGAAACGATAGCTGGGACGACGTTCGCGAATGCGCTGGCCGATCAGCCGGGCGGCGAAATAACCGACCGCTTCGGCGGCCTGGAACACCTGCTCGGCGGTGGCTGGGCTGACCGGAGCCCGGGCGTTGAGCACCCGGTCCACGGTGGCGACACTCAAGCGAGCGTGCTCGGCGACGGTGGCGATGGTTGGGCGTTTATTGTTGTTCATGAGGGCCCCGAAAGCGCTTTGATAGAAAACTATCAAGCTGTACTGGGCCTGGATGATAGCTTGATAGGGAATGTATTCAAGGGCTTGAGGGGGATTTGCGCGCTCCCTATATTTTCTCCAGCGATGCCATCCCGCATCGAAAGCAAGTGCTTAAAACCATCAAGCTTGCGGAGAACAATAAAATGCCCGAACACAACGCAGCCTTTGAAAAAAACGATAAACCCGTGCCAAGGGATTATCGATTGACCGGTCCCGAAGCCGCCCGAGCGGCGCAAAAAGGTTTGGTATCGGCAACGTGGTACCAATCGCCTATCTCCCGTAAACGCATGAAAGAATTGATGCAGCGTCGCGATGGCCCGGCCCTGCGTGATACCGCCATCTGGCTGTCGGCGATGGCTGTGACCGGCTTCGGTGGCTACTGGTTCTGGGGCTCCTGGGCCTGCGTTCCGTTCTTCTTCGTCTATGGGCTGCTCTATGGCACCGCGTCCAATGCCCGTTGGCACGAAACGGGTCACGGTACGGCGTTCAAGACCCGCTGGATGAATGATGCGGTCTATCAGCTGTCGAGCTTCATGTTCATGTTTGAACCCCAGGTCTGGCGCTGGAGCCATGCGCGGCATCACACCGACACCATCATCGTCGGTCGCGATCCGGAAATCGTCGAGCCGCGTCCACCGAGTCTGATCATGATGGTGCTGAGCCTGTTCAGAATGCCTTACGCGTTGAAGACGATGGGGTCGGTTTGCCGGCATGCGGTAGGGCGCATGGGTGAAGAAGAGCAGACCTTCATCCCCGAATCCGAATGGCCCAAAGTGGCGCGAGACGCACGCGTCTGGCTGGTCATCTATGGGCTTGCCGTGGGCACTGCGCTGTATCTGCAGAGCTGGTTGCCGCTAATGTTGATCGGTCTTCCGACTCTCTATGGCGGTTGGTTGTCTTACCTGTTCGGCCTTTCGCAGCATGTCGGCCTGGCGGAGGACGTACTCGATCACCGCAGCAACTGCCGCACGATTTACATGAACCGACTGCTGCGTTTCCTGTACCTCGACATGAACTATCACCTGGAACATCACATGTATCCGATGGTGCCTTTTCATGCACTGGCGCAGCTTCACGAAGAGATCCGCCACGACTGCCCGCCGCCTTACGGCAGCCTGTCCGAGGCCTTCAAGGAAATCATCCCGACTATCTGGAGGCAGCGCAAAGACCCGAGCCATTTCGTCTGTCGTCCTTTGCCACAACGCGCAGCATCGGCCGCCGCCGTCCAGGCAGAGCCTGAAGTAACGCCGGCCTGACACCTTCCTGTCTGTACCACTACTAGAGAAAACGCCATGACCGATCAATGGATCGATGTATGTGCCGTGGGCGATATCAACGAAGAAGACGTCATTCGTTTCGACCATGGCCCGCACACCTATGCCGTCTACCGCTCCGCCGACAGCGAGTTTTTCGCCACCGCGGGCCTGTGCACCCACGAGTCCATTCACCTGGCCGATGGCCTGGTGATGGAGCATGTCATCGAGTGCCCCAAGCACAACGGACGTTTCGACTACCGCTCCGGCAAAGCCCTTGGCGCACCGGTGTGCGTCAACCTCAAGACCTATGAGGTCCGGGTCGAGGCGGGGCGTGTCCTGCTGGCCATCACGGTTTAACTGCATGGAGTCTGTGCCATGAGTCTTGCCAATGCTCCACTGGTCATCGTCGGCGCCGGGCATGCCGGTGGTCGCGCGGCCCTGACCCTGCGCGACGAAGGTTATAGCGGTCGCCTGATCCTGATAGGTGACGAGTTTCACCCGCCCTATGAACGTCCGCCGCTGTCCAAAGGGTTGCTGCAAGGCACGGTCGATCTGGCGGGTTACAGCCTGTGCGATAGCGCTCGGCTCGCTGAACTGGACATCGAACACCTGGCCGGCAACCCGGTAAAAGGCCTGGACCCGCAACAGCATCGTCTGCAATTGGCCGACGGCAGCTGGCTGCATTACGCCCGATTGTTGCTGGCGACGGGAGGGCGTTCGCGCAGACTCGCTTCGGTGCCCGAGCATCTGCGCAATGTGCTTTATCTACGCACCCATGACGAGGCGTTGGCCCTGCGCGCTTCGTTGCAGCCCAACACTCGGCTGGTGATCATCGGTGGCGGCTTCATCGGCCTCGAAGTTGCGGCGACCGCCCGAGCCTTGGGCTGCACGGTGACCTTGCTCGAAGCGGGACCGCGCCTGGCGGGGCGGGTGTTGCCGGAACGGTTGTCCAGCGTTCTGTTGGAACTGCATCGCAGCCAGGGCGTGGACGTGCGGTTGAACGTGGCCATCGAGGCGGTGCAGGGCGCGATTCACGTTGAGTCCGTACAACTGGTCGACGGCCAGTTGCTGCCCTGTGACCTGGTGGTGGTGGGCATCGGCATGCAACCCAACACCGAATTGGCCATGGCCGCCGGGCTTGAGGTCGGCCAAGGCATTCGCGTCGATGCGCAACTGCGCACCAGCGCGCCGGACATCTTTGCGGCGGGGGATGTCTGTGAATTCCGGCTGCACCCGCAAGGGGCTTTCCAGCGACAGGAAACCTGGCGCAACGCCGAAACCCAGGGCCGCCACGCCGCCCTGAATCTGCTGGGCGGCGAGCTGCCTTTCGAGGTCGTTCCCGGTTTCTGGTCCGATCAATACGACTGGGGATTACAGACCGTAGGCGTGATTGCAAACACAGAACCCACGGTAAGCCGGACAACCCCGGGCGGCGGTTTCCTGCTGTTCTACCTCGATGCCGAGCAGCGTTTGCAAGGTGCTTGCGGCTGGGGCCAGGGCAATAGCGTCGCCAAGGACATCAAGTTATGCGAACGACTGATCGCTTCGCATAACCCCCTCTCGGTAGAGGCTCTGGCCGACGCCGAGGTATCGCTTAAACAACTGCTGAGGAACTGACATGCGCGAATTCCTGGTCTTCCAGTCCCTTTGGGCCATGCAAGATCACCGTGGCCAATGCGAGCTTGCGCTGGAAGCGCAACTGGAGAAAATCGCCGCCGCCGGTTTCGACGGAATCACCGACCATTTCTGGGTGGCGAACCATGCCGCACGCTTGCATGCCGCCGCCAAGGCGCAGGGCCTGCAAATCGAGGGTCAGGTGTTCCCCCGCACCGTGGATGATCTGGCGGCAGCGATCGACGTCGCGTCCCGCTACGGCTGCCACCATCTCACGCTGCAAGCTGACGTCCGGCCACGCACGCTGGCGCAAGCCATCCAGTTGATCGAGGGGTGGCAGCGACTGGCCGAGCAGGTGGACTTTCCGATCCTGCTGGAAACCCACCGTTATCGCCTCACTAGTGACCTGTTGTTCACCCTCGACATTCTCGCGCAAATGCCCGATCTCAAACTGTTGGCCGACTTGTCCCACTATGTCGTGGGCCGCGAACTGCCAGAACCGGCTACGGCCGAGGACGACGAACAGATCCAGACCATCCTGCGCAATAGTTGGGGGTTTCACGGCCGTGTCGCCAACAGCGAACAGGTCCAGGTGCCTTTGAGTTTCGCCCAGCATCGACCCTGGCTGGAACGTTTCCTGGGCTGGTGGCGCTATGGGATCGAGGACTGGCTGGCTCGACCGGACACGCCCACCAGCCTGTCCTTCACCTGTGAACTCGGCCCGCCACCCTATGCCATCACCGGGGCCGACGGACGCGACATCACTGATCGCTGGGCCGAGGCGTTGATGCTTAAGGAATTGATGCGTCAGGTTTGGAGTGACTGCCGGGGGCGACCTCGCGATGGCCTCTGATTGAGGCAGCGGCATATCAGGGGCACTATATTTTGCGGATCATCCGCCGGGTTGAGGTCGCCGGCGCAGCATAAGCGTTTTCAGGTCGATATCCTCGGCCATCGCCTTGTTGCCGGCATCGCCGGGATGCAAGTGGTCGCCGGAGTCGATAGTCGGCAGTAAGCGACTTGGGTGTTCAGGGTCGCGGGTCATGAAATCAAAGTCGATCACGGCATCGAATGCGTGGCTGGTCCGTATCCAGTCATTAATGACCTGGCGCAGTTGTTCTTTCTCGGCGCTGTGATAGTTCTTCACGCTCGTTCCATCCAGGGCGCCTTCGACCGGCATCAGGGTTGTTCCAATGATGCGAATGTTGTTCAGGCGCGCTTGATCGATCAGTTGCCGATAGCCCGCGATCAACTGTTCCTTGGCTGGCAGGTGTTCGTTCGGAGCGAAGGAGGAGCCCGGCCAACTGATGTCATTGATGCCGAGCATCACAATCACCGTTTTTACTCCGGGCTTGCCCAGCACATCGCGCTTGAAACGCGCCAGTGCACTGACACCCATGCCATCTTCGAGCAGGCGAGCCCCGGATATCCCGGCGTTGAGCACCGCGAGGCTCTGCGCGGCCAAGCGTTGAGCGAGGAAGTCCGGCCAGCGTCGATTGTTGTCCAGGGTCGAGCCATTGCCATCGGTAATCGAGTCGCCGAGCACCACAAGGGCACGGGTGTCGAGCGGTGCATCCACCAGGATGTCGCTGAGAAACAGCCGCGCCTCCACCTGCTCGCTGCCTTCCAGTCGCTGAGCGTCGACATGTTTGCCAGGGGTGATAAATGCGGTTTGTTTGCCATCCCAGTGGAAGGTCGTCAACGGCGTGTGCTGCGGCAGATAAAGAGCGATCGCAAGCTCACTGAGTGCCGGCACTGCCAGATCTATCGGATCACTGATCCGCGTTTCACCCGCGGCGAGGGTGACCTGTTCCTGATCGTTGAACTTCAGGCTGTGCCCGGAGCCTGCGCGAATCTGATCGACGCCCTCAACGAAGGCGATACGCGCGGCACCGATGACCAGCGGTTGCTTGCCATATTCGTTGGAAACCACCACCCGTACCCGGCTTCCGCCGCTGCTGATGCGCACTCTCTGGTGAAGGGTGCTGTCGGTCAGCGCTTCAGGAATTCGCGTGGGCAGTGGCAGTTCGTTGCCCCAGGTGGGTTGAGGGCTGGCCATCCAGGTGGTGACCCAATTTTCCGCCGCCATGACAGGGCTCGCGGCAAGCAGGGCGGTCAAGGCGAGAGGCAACGGTATTCTTGAGTGAAGGGCTTTCATTCAGGTGTCTCCTTGAGGGTAATGGATCAAGAAGGCCAGATTGGTCTATTCAAAATACGTGTGGTAGAAGGGGGAACTGCATACAGCCCATTCCAGAATCGAATGCCTATGGACAGTCTTAAAGCGATGCACTGTTTTGTCCGCGCCATTGAGCTCGGAAGCCTGTCATCTGCCGCGCGTGAGTTAGGCAGCACTCAGCCCACCGTCAGCAAACTGGTCGCGGCCCTGGAAAAGCAATTGGGAGCCCGCCTGCTGATTCGTGGCACTACCGGGTTGACGCCTACCGAACAGGGAAAGCGTTTCTACGAGCGTGCCAAAGGCGTGCTGGAAGAGTACGGCGAGGCCGTTGCGGATGTGCGTGGTCTGACCGAACGCCCCGAAGGTTTTCTGCGCGTCAACGTTCCGGTCAGCCTCGGTGTGTTGCGGTTGAATGCGTTGCTGTTGTCGTTCATGGAGCAGTACCCGGCTATTGAAGTTGAACTGATCCTCAATGATCGTTTCGTCGACCTCACTGAGGAAAACGTCGACCTGGCCCTGCGCCTGGGGGGCAGCCTGCCACCGAACGCCGTCGCCCGACGCATAGCGACTTCACCGCGCTATCTGGTGGCTGCACCGGAGTACCTGCGCAACCATTCCCCATTGAAAAGCCCGGCAGACCTGAGCGAACACAACTTCCTGCGTTTTGCGTGGTTGACCGCGGGCGACCGTCTGGAGCTCAACGGCCCCCATGGTGAGCAGGTCAGTGTCACGACTCAGGGGCGCTATCGAACCAACAGTTCATTGGCCATTCGCGACGGTCTTCTGCAGGGCGCGGGGCTGTGTATCACGCCGGCCTGGCTGGTCAGCGACCTGCTTGAAAGCGGGCAGTTGGTCCGGGTGCTGCCCGACTGGAGCGGCCCACCGAACGACGCTTTTCTGATCTATCCCGAACGCCGCTACCGCCCGCTGCGCACGCGTTTATTGATGCAGTATCTGGCCGAACGGGTAGGGCAGTTGCCTGGTTTCTTGCCTTGACGGAGCACCCTTGATTTGACGAGTATTTGGTTGTGCTATACAACTAAATGCACATTTTGTTCGAGGTGCTTGCCGTGACCCATGCCCAGTCAGACCTGATCAACCAAGTCCGTTCAGCGTCGCGCCTCATGGTGCGCGAGTTGGGGTTCATGCAAGCCACGCTGGCGGCGACGGACTATTCGCCTTCGTTTGTTCACACGATCGTGGAGATTGGGGATCGGGGTTCGCTGACGGCGGGGGAGCTTGTGGAGCTTCTCGGCCTGGAAAAATCCACCGTGAGCCGGATGGTGCGCAAGCTCATTGAGGCCGGTGAGATCGAAGAAATTCCACACGAGGAGGATGCGCGCTCCAAGAAGCTGCGACTCACGGTGCGGGGCAAGAAAACCCTGCGAGCCATTGATTCGTTCGCCAGGCAACAGGTGGACGCTGCCTTGGTTTATCTGACGAATGAGCAACAACAGGCGGTGAGTGAGGGCATCGCCAACTATGCCAGCGCCCTGCAAGCCCATCGACTCGGTACAGCGCCGCAGCCCCCCGCGCAGCTGGATATCGCTCGGGGCTATCGGCCCGGAATCATCGGCCGCATGGTGCAAATGCATGCTGACTACTACGCAAGGCATTCGAATTTCGGCCAGCCGTTCGAAAGCCTGGTTGCATCGGACATGGCGGAGTTGATGGGGCGTTTGCACAATCCACGCAACGAAGTCTGGGTGGCTCTGGATGGCGAGCGAATTGTCGGTTCCATCGCGATCGACGGTGAAGGCGAGGGCGGCGAAGCGATTCTGCGCTGTTTCATTCTGGATGACTCGGCGCGAGGCAAGGGCGCAGGCAAACGCTTGCTGGCTGAAGCCATGAAATTCTGTGACGAACAGGGCTTTTGCGCGACGCGGTTGTGGACGTTCAAAGGCCTGGATGTGGCTCGCAAACTGTATGAAGACTTTGGCTTCAAGTTGGAACAGGAGCAGGAGGGCCAGCAGTGGGGCGCAACGGTTATCGAACAGTGTTTTGTCCGACCTGGCCCGGTTGCTGGGCCGCTAAATGGAGTTGGCGATACGCATCCACCAATTGAGCTTGCGTGAATGCGCGATTTCGCCCGCTGGGATTGGGCAGGACCCAGACCGAGGCATCACCAAAAGTCTTTGACTGAAGCCCCCACGCAATTTCCCGTTGACCGGACAACGCGCTGTACGCAGCTTTGCCGAGAAACGCCACAAAGCGTGGCGCATAGCGTGCGATCTTTTGTTCAAAATCCGCGGCGGCAGCGGTGAACTCATGCACGGACAGCTGATCCGCTCGCGCTGTAGGCCGTTCAACCACTGCGGTTAATCCACATTGATATTGCAAGATCGTCCGGTCGTTTTCCGGGTGCACCTCTGTAGGCGTAAAACCGGCTAGATGGAGTGTGCGCCAGAAGCGATTGCCTCGACCCGCAAAATGATGGCCCAGGGCGGCGGCAGTCACGCCCGGATTAATGCCGCAAAAAATCACCGCAAGCCGTTCGGTGAGAATGTCTTCGAGTCCTTCACTCACCCTACACCTCACACACCGCAAATCACGTTGACCGCATTGCGGGCAAGCTCCGTCAATTCCGCGCGGGATTTGCCCGCCCGCGCCCGTATCGAAATGCTATGCAACAGGGATGACGCGAGTACGGCGAGGGCGGCTGGGTCGACATCGTCTTTCAACTCACCGGCGCTGACTGCCGCGCGCAGACGTGTTTCCAGATCGGCATCGAGCCGGCTGAGCCGGTCCGCAAGAACCTCTCGTATTGCAGAATCCTCGACGGCTTCGGTCGTCGCCGTGCCGATCGCAAAGCAGCCACGCGGTTGCCCCTCTCCCGAGAAGTAGATTGACAACTGTCCCTCATAGAAGCCCATCAGTGCCTGCTCCAAGGTCAGGTCTTTGTCCGTAAGCGCCTCCTGCATGGCAGCGGAGGCAGACTCCCAATACTGCTCGAGCGCCTTGATGTAGAGCGCGTGCTTGTCACCGAATGCCGCATAGAGGCTTGGGCGATTCATGCCGGCCGCAATGGCGATGCTGTCCAGGGAAGCGCCGGAATATCCAGTGCTCCAGAAAACCCCAAGTGCTTGTTGCAGCGCTGTCTGCGGGTCATATGCGCGGGGGCGGCCTCGGCCTTTGCCCTCTGTAATCTTTTTTTGTGCCATGTCGTACAAAATCCTTGTGTGGGGATGAGCTGCTCTATATTCTTACACCATCGCACAAAATTAAGGAACCAGAAGTTCCTGAACGTCAGGTTTGTTGTAGCTGAGCTCGAACTGGGTGTTGCGGCGACGAAACCGGTGCGGTGGAGCGATCCTCCCTGACCGTGCACGGGTTTGCTTTCTCACAGCAATTTTTGCCATCAGGGCCGCAGGCGATTCTCGCAGGTGCTGGCCCGATTTCCCGGTTAAAGGTGTATTCGATCATGACTAAACAGTTCGACATCCCGGCTACGCAGACCTTCGAGCACGCAAGGCCTGACGCGCCCATCAAAAAACCGTTCAAGCAGAAATTGCGGCCATTGCTGATCGTGGGTTTGCCGGTGCTCTTCGCAGCGCTGGGCTATGCCCGCTATCAAGCAGGCGAGGCGTTCATTTCGACCGATAACGCCTACGCCCGAGTGGCGAAGGCGTCGATCAACGCGCGTATTTCCGGACAAGTCGTCGAAATCGCCGTCGAGGACAACCAACCGGTTCACAAAGGCCAGATGCTGTTTCGGATCGACCCGAAACCGTTTCAGATCGCGGTTGACCGTGCGCAAGCGCAGCTGAGCGTGGCGCGGCTGCGCATCGATGGGCTCAAGGCCGGTTACCGGCAGCAGCAGGCTGAACTGCAATCGGCCAAAGAGTCGGCCGATTTCGATCAGCGCGAGTTTGCCCGCAAAAAAGCGCTGGTCGCTACCGAGTTCGTCTCGCGGGCGATTTACGAGCGCGCCGACACCGACCTTAAAGTGGCCCGGCAACGCATCGCGTCGATCGAGCAACAGATCGCCAGCACGGTTGTCGCGTTGAACGGTAATCCGGACATCGAAGCCGATAACCACCCGACGGTTCGTGAGGCGAGGGCGCAGCTGGATGAGGCGCAGCTCTACCTCTCATATACGACGGTATATGCGCCGGACGATGGCATCGTGGCCAAAGTCGACGATCTGCAGGTTGGCAACTATGTCAGCAACGGTGCACCGGCTTTTGCGCTGCTTTCCGATCGGCAGATTTGGGTCGAGGCCAACTTCCGCGAAACGCAGGTGACCCACATGCGTCCAGGCCAGGAAGCAACCATCAGCATCGACACCTATCCCGATCACGTTTTCAAAGCCCACGTGACCAGCATGAGCCCCGGTGCCGGATCGGACTTCGCCTTGCTGCCGCCTGAAAATGCGACCGGCAACTGGGTCAAGGTTGTCCAGCGGGTACCGGTGCGCCTTGAACTCGACGAGGCCGACCCTGCGTTTCCGCTTTTTTCGGGCACCAGCGCCACGGTCAAGGTCGATACCGGGTATCACACGCCATGGTGGCATCCGCTCAAGGCGCTGTTGACCGCAGGTAACTTCTGATGAACGCCAACCTTGCCAGACCTCAAGGTGCGGGAACATTGAGGTTCGCCGCGCTGCTCGCGACCTATATGCAGTCGGCGAACCTGCCGTTGCCGAATGCGGTACTCAGGTTTATCCAAGGCAGTCTGTCGATGACTGACGACCAGGCAGGCTGGGTATTCACCTCATACCTCGCGGCGAGCGCCATCACTATGCCGGTTGCGCAGTGGCTGGCCGGGCGTTATGGCTTGAAGCGGGTTTATCAGGCCGCGTTAGCCTTCTTCGTTCTTGGCTTGCTGCTCGCCACGGTTGCGACGACTCCGCTGGAGTTCGTCGGTGCGCGAATTATTCAAGGCCTGGCGAGTGGCGTGCTGGCGCCGCTGTCGATGGCGATTTCAATGGAGACGTTGCCTCTGGAGAAGCGTGCGAAATTTGGCGCGACGTGGACGGCAATCGTGCTCTTGGGCATCGTCAGCGGCCCGAGCATCGGTGGTTGGGTCAGCGAGCATTTTGGCTGGCGCCCGATCTTCTACATCAGCCTTCCGTTGTCGGCATTCATCTTCCTGGTGATGGCGCTTTTGCTTGCCGAGAAGAAGGCCGAGCAACGTCCGTCGTTCGATTTCTTCGGCTTCGGCAGCTTCACGCTGGCGTTGATCAGCCTGCAAATGTTGCTCGACCGCGGCGAACGCCTGGACTGGTTTGCCTCGACCGAAATCTGGCTGGAGGCGGCGGGCTGCGCGTTGGGGCTGTACCTGTTCGCCGTGCATCTGTTGAGCAAGAAGGTGCATTTCCTCAACAAGCGTCTGTTCAAGGACCGCAACTTCGTACTGTCGACGATTATCTTTTTCGCCGTGGGTTTCGTGCTGTTGTCGACCATGGCACTGACGTCGCCGATGCTGGACGAGATCCTCGGCTATCCGCCTGATACGACAGGTTCGCTGACGATACCGCGCGGTGTGGGGCTGGTAGGGGCTTTCCTGCTGATGGGCCGTGTTCCCGAGCGTTTCGACCGTCGGTTGTTCGTGGCGATTGGCGTGGCCGTGGTGATTTACGCCAACTGGCTGATGCTCGGTTATTCGCCGTTGATGGACTGGTCGCCGGTGGCGATTGCCGGGGCGATCCAGGGGATTGGCATCGGCATCTTGATGCCGTCGCTCACCAAGATCGCGTTCAGCACGCTCGATCCCAAGTTACGCCCTGAAGGCACCGGTTTTTTCAATCTGTCGCGTGTTTACGGGAGCACCCTCGGCGTTGCGATCGTGCAGATTTTCTTCTTCAACAATACGCAAGCGATGCACCTGGCACTGGTCAGCCATCTGACGCCTTATCGCGCCGCTGCGCATGCCGCGCCAATATCCCTGCAAGCACTGGCGGGGCTCAACGAAATGATCACCGGCCAGGCGGCTTTTATCGCGGTGATCGACCAATTCAAGCTGTTGATGGTGGCGATGCTGGTGGTCAGTCCACTGGTTGTCTTTCTTCGCAAGCCCGTTCCGACCAACTAGTTTTCGTGGAGTTTGCCCAATGAAATCCAATGCGCGCTTCATCAACAGACAGACGTTCAAAACCACGTTCGGTGCGGTGTCGGTTCTTGCGTTCCTGACAGCCTGCACCGTCGGCCCCGACTATCAAATGCAGCCACCGAGCCTGTCGCAGCATTACGACCAACAGGCCGAGCAGCGTCTCGGCCAGGGCGGCAACCAGCCTGGCGGGCAACACATCAACCTTGGCCAAAAGGTCAGCGGTGAGTGGTGGACGGCCTTCCATTCGCCGAAGCTCGACCAGGTTGCGCGTCGCGCCATCGAGGGCAATCTTGAGCTCGTGGCGGCGGATGCAACGATCCGGCAAGCGGCGTCGTCCGTCGCGGCGGCGGAGGGTGCGCTTTATCCGCAGGTCGACTTTGGCGCCCAGGCGGGGCGTCAGCGGGTACACAACGCAAAAGAGCCTTCGATCTCCAATTTCTACGCGATCGGGCCGCGGGTCGGTTTTGACCTTGATGCGTTCGGCGGTAACAAGCGGCGGGTCGAGCAGCAGCAAGCGTTTACCGATCTTCAGAAACATCGATACGAAGCGGCGTACCTGACCCTGACGGGGAATGTCGCCAGCCAGGCATTGTTGGTGGCGTCTGCCAATGCGCAGATGGCAGCCGTCGAAAAGCTGCTCGCCAATGACGCCAAGAACCTCGACTTGGTGCGCAGGGCACATGCCAGCGGCGTCACCACGCAGATCGACGTTTCGCTGGCTGAGACCCGGCTCGCCCAGGACCGCACACTGTTGCCGCCCCTCGCTCAGCAGCGTGATGCCGCGCGCCATGCGCTGTCGATTCTCACGGGCAAAGGCCCCGGCGACTGGATCGCGCCGGACTTCGATTTTGCCGAGTTCGTATTGCCGGCCAACGTGCCGGTGAGTGTGCCTTCGGAAATGGCCCACGGCCGACCGGACGTCCTGCAAGCAGAGGCCGAGCTGCACATGGCCAGCGCGGCAGTCGGTGTCGCGACTGCGAACCTCTATCCCCATGTAACGCTGTCCGCCTCGCTGATACAGGCGGCTTCCGGCAATGGCGGTGCCGCGCTCTGGGGTTTGGCTGCAGGGTTGGCGGGGCCGATCTTCGACGGCGGAACGCTCAAGGCTGAACGTCAGGCTGCCGTCGACGGCTACAAGGCGACGCTCGCCGGTTATCAGCAGACGGTCATTCAGTCGTTCGGTCAGGTCGCGGACTCGTTGCAGGCAATCAACCATGACGCCGAGCAAAACCAGGCACAGGAAGACGCGTTACGCGCTGCAGAAACCAGTTTTCGGTTGAACCAGCAAGCCTACGCGCAAGGCGAGAACAGCATTCTCCAGGTGCTGGAAGCGGAACGAGCCTACGAGCAAGCGTTGCTGGGGCAAATCCGGGTGAAGACCGCGCAGTATCTCGACACGGTGCAACTGTATGTAGCCCTCGGCGGTAATTCCGTCGGCGCGTTTGAGCAACGGATTGCCAGTCGCGAAGCACAGAACCCTTCGTATCAATAACGGCTACGGCCCCGAACATTGGAGTCAAGAGATGTCTTACGAAGCTTTTCACGATGCACTTCGCGAAACCCGATTTGCGCTGAACCACGGCTCTGGTGAAATGCCGGCCGTTGGGTTTGGCACGCTGTTCAGTGATCTCAGCGTCACCACACAAGCGGTCAAGGACGCGCTTGAAGCGGGCTTTCGCCATTTCGACTGTGCAGAGCGCTATCGCAATGAGGAGCGTGTCGGCGCTGCGATAAAAGAGGTGCTGGAGGCGGGCAAGATCCGCCGGGAGGACGTGTTCATCACCACTAAACTGTGGAACACCAACCATCGTCCCGAGCGAGTCAAACCTGCTTTCGAGGCCAGCTGCCGCCGCCTCCAAGTGGACGCTATCGACTGCTACCTGATCCATACGCCGTTTGCCTTTCAACCCGGTGAGAATCAGGACCCGAGAGACGAACAGGGTCGCGTCATCTACGACTCCGGCGTGACACTGATCGAGACCTGGAGAGCACTTGAACGCCTGGTGGATGAAGGCCGCTGCAAGTCGATCGGCTTGTCTGATATCACGCTGGAAACGTTAAAAGAGATTGTGGCAGTGGCCCGGATCAAACCTGCCGTGGTGCAGGTTGAATCCCATCCTTATCTGCCGGAATGGGAACTGCTCGAGTTCTGCAAACAGCATGGAATCGTCCTCCTGGCGTTCGCGCCACTGGGCCATGGCATGGAGCCGAAAGTGTTGGAAGATTCGGTGATTATGGAGATCGCCAAGCGCTTGCAGAAGACTCCGGCTCAAGTGGCGTTGGCCTGGTCTGTACAGCGGGGCGTTGCTTTTTTGACCACGTCCGCTACACCAAGTCATATCAAGGAAAACCTGGATATTTCCACCCTGCCGCATAGGGCGATGCTTGAGATCAAGGAAGATATTACGACCAGGATACGATTCAACTCGGTCGTGGAAACCGGTGTGCCTGGATTTATTCCACGGAAGAAGTGACACATGACGAGGAGGGCGGTCTTCTGTAAGGCCGCCCTCTGTTATCCACGCCCTTGAGGTGAAAACGATGGACGTTTTCCAAACCATGCGGTTTTTCATGGCTGTTGCCCAGAGCGGCAGTTTTACGGCGGCAGCCGAGCTATTGGACACCACGACAACCAACGTTTCCAAAGCCGTTTCCAGTCTGGAGACCAGGCTTCAAACCCGCCTGATTAACCGCACCACCCGACGCCTGGCGTTGACCGAAGCGGGTGCACGCTATTTGCAACGATGCGAGAGGATTCTTGACGAGGTACGTGAAGCCGATGAGGAAGCCGGTACCGCTCACACCCGGCCCATGGGCAGGCTGAAAATTCATGCCATGTCAGCCATCGGTAATCACTACGTGATCGATGCCATTGCCAAATACAGAGAGACTCATCCCTCGGTCATGTTTGATTTGACGCTGACCAATCGGCTACCTGACTTGCTCGAGGAGGGGTATGACATGTCGATTGTTTTAGCGCGGGATCTACCCGATTCGGGGTTTGTCGCTCAGCGGCTTGGCATCACTTACAGCATCCTCTGCGCTTCGCCTGCTTATCTGAAGAAACGCGGAATCCCGGACTCTCCAGGTTCTCTTGGTGCACATGATTGCTTGAGGATTGTTAATACGGTAATGCCGGTTGAACACTGGGCATTTGAGGGGCCTGAAGGCGTGGAGTCAATCAACGTCCCCTTGTCTCCCTTTCACATCAACACCGCTGATGGAATGACCGTCGCTATAACAAACGGGATGGGCATCGGTATTCAGCCGATTGCTTCTGCGGTCAATGGCCTCAGGGCCGGGACGTTAGTGCGCGTGTTGCCGGAGTATCGGCTTGAAGAGTTGAATCTATTTGCAATCTACCCATCACGAAAATTCGTGGATGCGAAGACAAAGACTTGGGTGGAGTTTCTTAAACATCACATCCCGGGCATGTTGGCATCCGATGAAAAAATCGTAGGCTCAGGAAAAACATCAGTTTTTGAGTGAGTTGCACCGCAGGCATGGAGTGTCGACCCTCCATCGTCCGCACAGCACTCAACCGTTTGAACATCCAGTGCCCATGACTTGATACTGCATGACATGCTGTTGATCGTGGGAGTCTTCATACGTCATTTGCACCGGGACCGGTTTGCACTCGTCCGGAATCTCTGTGATGTTAATGACTTTCTTAATGTCGAGCTTCGTTTCGTACGTGTAGATCTCAACAGGTGTTTTGCTGGTCGCGTTAGTTGAATGGCCATCGTCTGCAATGGCGTGTGCGCCTATACCGGCAAGCGCCAGAAGAACCGCAATTTTTAAAGTTTTCATTTTATTCACCGTATCGTCCTAGGTTGACTCTGCGTCCGAGATGATCGTAAAGGTCATATCGGATTTGCGAGTTGCTACCTCGTGAGCGAGTGGATACTTACTCCATTTGCTCACTGGGTAGAGACGATGTTAGGTGTTTGAACTTCTTTCAAATAGCGGCCGACTGGACAAACACTGTTGCCGGTTTTCGCATGAATGGCCCAAAGATCGCAGGCTCCTACAGGGCATGGGTACGGGGGTACTCAACCTCTGCAGGAGCCTGCGATCTTTCTATTTTTGGCTACCCGACAAGGGCGGGGTGCGAGGCGGTATCAAGCGTTTCGTCCCCGTCGACTCGAACGCCGAAGCCAGGCGAAGCAGCGTCGAGTCGTCATAGGCGCGACCGGCAAATGTCAGCCCGACGGGCATGCCGATGTCCGGCATGACGCCCATCGGCACCGTGACCGTTGGAACGCCCAGGTGGCGGATGGCGAGATTGCCGTTGGCAACCCATACCCCGTTACTCCACGCGATGTCCGCAGACTTCGGATCGACATCGGCATTCGCCGGCCCAACGTCGGCTACCGTAGGGAAAATCACCGCGTCGAGCCCCAGCCGATCCATCCATTCCTCCAGATCGATTCGACGGGTCAGCTCCAGTGCACGCAGTCCATCCGGCAGCGTGTCGATCTGATCCCACGGCGTAATGCCGCGTTCGGCCATCCGCACATACTCGTCCATGCCCGCGGCAAGATCGCCTTCGCGGTTGGGCAGCGTCCCCGGGTCGTGGGGGAAAATCAGCGGCCCGTTCACGTCGATCAGGCGATTGAGTTTTGGATCGCCGTTGGCTCGCAGAAAATCATCGAACGCCCAAGCCGTCAGATCCCACAACTCATGGTGTAGGAACTCTTTGGACACCAGGCCCCGATTAAACACAGTCGGTGCGCCAGGACGATCACCCTCGCAATTGGAAACCAGCGGGAAATCGACCTCGAGCACTTCAGCGCCGGCCGCTTCGAGTGCCTTGCGCGCCTGCTCCCAGAGCCCGATCACGGAAGGGCGGGTGTTGATGCGCTGGCCCGTCGGCCCACCGATGCCAGGCGCATCGCTGGTGCCCGCGTCGGGATCGGCGTTGATGTACATGCGAGGCGCGCCGAAGCGCTTTCCTTTGAGCGCATCGCTTTTCGCGGCCAGCGATCCGTAGGAAGCGGGGCGCACCGAAGCGACACTTGGAATTGGCACCCAAGGTTGCATCCGCCACAGATCACCGCGTGTGTCGGGATCATCGGCCACCACCACATCGAGCACCTCGAGCAGGTCCGCCATCGTCCGGGCAAACGGCACGACCACGTCCATCGTCGGCGTCAACGGCCAGTTGCCGCGCACCGAGATCACCCCACGCGAAGGCGTATAAGCACACAAACCGTTGTTCGAAGCAGGGCCACGTCCGCTCGACCAGGTTTCTTCCGCCAGACCGAAGGCCGCGAAACTGGCGGCGGTTGCGGTGCCTGCGCCGTTCGATGAACCCGAGGCAAAAGGGGCGGTGAGGTAGTCGGCGTTGTACGGACTCTCCGCACGGCCATACACCCCGCGCTGCATGCCGCCGTTGGCCATCGGCGGCATATTGGTCTTGCCCAGGCAGATCGCCCCGGCGGCGCGAAGCCGTTCGATGGTGAACGCATCGCGATGAGCGATCAGGTTGGCGAAGGCGGGACTTCCAGAGGCGGCGGTCAGCCCCTTCACCAGATAACTGTCCTTGGCCGTGTAGGGGATGCCATCGAGCGGCCCCAGCGTCTCGCCCTTGGCCCGACGAGCATCGGACGCCTGCGCTTCCTTGAGCGCATCGGGGTTGCGCACCACCACCGCGTTGAGGGCGGTGGGCGTGTCGGCGCCGTCGTAGGCGTCGATCCGGGCGAGATAGGCCTGCACAAGCTCAACCGCCGTGGTCCGGCCGGATTCGAGCGCGGCACGCAGCTCGGCGATGGAAACTTCGGTGACCTCGATCATGCTGTTACCACCGGCTGTTGATGGGGGGCGCGGTGGATGTTTCCATTGCGCTGGATTTTGGGCTCAGAGACATCATTTTTCTCAAAATGGGGTTTCATATCGGTTCTCGTTGCACTGCATTGCGCGACAGTATCGGAGAACTTATGGCCCTCTGTCATTCGCCGAACGCTTTGAACTGATAAGACGGCGTGAAGGGTATTGACCTAATTGCCATCCGCCACCTTGCGTTCTATCTCGGCTATTTTTCGACGGAGCTTTTCAGCCTCCTGCTCTTGGGTTTGAGTCGTAGTGGCCTGATCTTCACCGTCGAGGTCGCTGTCCACATCGACCGGTTTATCAGGTGTATCGGTGGGCGGAGTGTTCGAGGTGGTTTCTGATTCGGTGCTTTTAACACTGTCATCGTTGTTCATTTCGCTTACCTCCATTGGCTTACCCATTGGATTCAGCGATAGGGGGTGAGTTCGAGGTTTTTCCCGAAACCAGGCCAATGTTCTGTTCCAGGCAAGTCTGGCGGCGACATCATATCGAGGCGGGAGCACAGAGGGGCCTTGATGCGCGCGTGCCGTAGCAGCTGCCGAGCCTGCGAGGCCGCGTTCGGCGGCGCCGCAGTCGTCAAACCAGACCTTGCGGTGCATCAGGCAAACCGCGTCAGTCGGATTCACGACTGCTGCGCAGCCGAACGCAGCCTCGCAAGCTCGGCAGCTGCTACAGACCGCATTACGACCCAGCCTGTTTATTCAACTCCTCTTCGACAGCCGCGATTTCTGCCTGCCGCTTGATGATCATGTCGCCCACGGGCGGGCCCTGGAAGCGTCGTTTTTCGAAGCTGAACCAGATGATGGCCGTCAGAATCAGAAAGCCGATGGTGATGTACAGCGCCCAATCGTTCGGCGGCTGGATACCGATAGCGAAGATCAGCACCATCGAGAGGACCGAGAGGATGGCGAACAACGAGTAAAACGCTCGCCCCATGTTCCACGGTCCCATGGTCGGCCACTTCGAGGTTCCGTAGGTGAACAGGCCCAGCACGATGGGGATGATGAACGAGAAGAACAGGAAGATCACCGTGCAGGAAACCACAATCGTGTACACCGGCGTTTCGCCGATCGACACCAGCGACGATCCCCACACGAACAGCACCGCGAGGATGGAACCGGTCCAGATCGCTGCCACCGGGCTGCGATGGCTTGGCGAAACCGTGGCCAGCGCCTTCGAGAAGGGTAGGCCTCCGTCACGGGAGAACGCGAAGATCATGCGCGAGACCGAGGTCACGGTCGCCAGCCCGCAGAGGAACTGCGAGATGAAAATCGCCACGTAAAGCGCCATTTTGATCGCCGGGTTCACCTGGGTGTCCATCGCCCAGAAGAACACATTCCAACCCTGCTTCGCCGCTTCATCCATGTTCGGCAACATCAGTACAAACGAGCAGAGCATGACCCAGCCGAACATCAACGACCAGGCCACCGACGTGACCATGCCGATCGGCACCGACACGGCAGCCTTGTGGGTCTCTTCAGACGTATGCGCGGAGGCGTCATAGCCGGTGATGGTGTAGATCGGCAGGAGCAGGCCGAGCATGAACACCCAGCCGTTCGACACTTGTGGCCAGACGTTGCCGCCCGCCGCGCCGGAGTAGTTGCTGAAGGTCACCAGGCGGACGAATTCATAGCTGGGCGCGGCGATCAGGCAGACGATGGTCAGCGCGGTGGCCGTGGCGAAGATCAGATAGCCCGAGAAGTCGGTGAGCTTGGCGGTCAGGCCGATGCCGAAGTGGTTACACAAGGCCTGGATGCCGGTCAGGATCGCCAGGAAAACGATCCGTGTGGTGATTGTGTCTTGCATGCCCAGGGCCGGTCCGAAGGCTCCGAAAAAGAAGTAATAAGTGCCGACGTTGATCGCGCCGAGCACCGTGATCAGCCCCAGCAGGTTGAACCAGGCCGTCAACCAGCCGGTGAAGCGGTTACCGAGAATCGAGCCCCAGTGATAGAGGCCACCGGCGGTGGGGTAGGCCGAGGAAATCTGCGCCATGGCCAAGGCGAAAACCCCGGAGATCAGGCAGCCCAGTGGCCAGCCGATGCCGATGGCCGCACCGCCTGCACCCGAAGTGCCCTGTGCCAGCGAGTTGATGCCACCGGAGAGGATGCAGATGATCGAAAAGGAAATGGCGAAGTTGGAGAAAACACCCATGCGTCGCGAGAGTTGCTGGGCATAGCCCATGCTGTGCAACACCTTGATGTCGTCGTCTTGTGGCGCGGTGGCGCCGGGTTGGCTTACAGGACTCATAATGTGTGCCTTGTCAGGTTTGATACACATCCATCCGCGTTGTGCGTTGCCGGATGGGACTGTCTTCAACCCCCTGTCTTACTGCTCCTGCGTCTAATGGATAAAACCCATCCATGTTGTGGCCGTTCTAAAGACGGCCGTGATAAGCCGCTTCGAAAATTTCTGCCGCGCCATTTCGTGTCAATGGCAGCGGATTACCGCCGGCGCAGGGATCGACAATCGCCATGTCGGCGATCAGGTCGGCCTGCTGATCATCCACCCCCAGCTCCACCAGCGTATGCGGCACGCCGATGTCCTTGCGCAGCTTGAGGACGAAGGCCATAAAGCTGTCGAAGCCCGGGGAGGGCAGGCGCAGATACGCCGCCAGACGGGTGATGCGCTCCTCAATGGCCGGGCGATTGAACTTCAGCACATAGGGCATGAACGTGGCATTGGTCATGCCGTGGTGGGTGTCATACAGGGCGCCCACCGGATGCGAGAGCGCGTGCATTCCTCCCAGGCCTTTCTGGAACGCAGTGGCGCCCATCGCCGCCGCCGCCAGCATTTGTGCGCGCGCGTCGAGGTCGGAAGGGGTGTGCACCGCCCGCACCAGGGCATTGGCCACCAGGCGCATGCCTTCCACCGCGATGCCTTCGGCCATGGGATGAAAACCGGGAGCGCAGTAGGATTCCAGGCAATGGGAAAACGCGTCCATGCCGGTGCCGGCGGTGACCTTGGCGGGCATGCCGACGGTAAGGGCGGGGTCGCTGATGACCACCCGCGGCATCATCTTCGGGTGGAAAATGATGCGTTTGGTGTGCGTGCGCTCGTCGATGATCACCGCCGCACGGCCGACCTCGGAACCGGTGCCCGCAGTGGTTGGCACCGCGATGACCGGGGCGATGCGGCTTTCGTCGGCGCGTGTCCAGTAGTCGCCGATGTCTTCAAAATCCCACACCGGTCGGGTCTGGCCGCTCATGAACGCGATGAGCTTGCCCATGTCCAGGCCGCTGCCACCGCCGAACGCCACCACGCCGTCATGGTTGCCGTCGCGCCAGGCGTCGAGCCCACCCGCCAGATTGGCCTCAACCGGATTGGGCTTGAGGTCGCAGAACAACGCGACACCGAGGCCGGCGGCGCGCAAGGATTCCAGCGCCGCCGTGGTGATCGGCGCACGCGCCAGGCCACTGTCGGTGACCAGCAACGGTCGCTGGATCCCTTGGCTGCGGCAGACTTCCGCCAGTTCGGCGATGCGGCCGACACCGAAGCGGATGCTCGTGGGGTAGTTCCAGTTCGCGGTCAGGCTCATGGCTCAGATCTCGTGGCGCAGATGGAAGGATTTGGCTCGGGTCAGATGCTCATAGCCCAGGCGCGACAGCGTTACGCCGCGCCCGCTGTTCTTCACCCCGGTCCAGGCCAGGGCCGGGTCCAGGTAATCGCAGCGGTTCATGAACACGGTGCCGGTGGCGACTTCGTTGCCGATGCGTTCGGCGGCGGCCAGGTCTTGCGTCCAGATCGAGGCGCTGAGCCCGAACTCGCTGTCGTTCATCAAGGCGATGGCTTCGTCGTCGCTGGCCACCGGCATGATGCCCACCACCGGGCCGAAGCTTTCCTCGCGCATCACCGCCATTTGATGGGTGACGTCCACCAACACCTGCGGCGCGAGGTAGGCGCTGCCCGGCGTGTCGGCGGCAAAGTCCTTTGGATCGATCAACGCCCTGGCCCCTTGTGCCAGTGCATCGGCGATCTGCTTGCGAACGAACTCAGCGGCGCCCGGTGTGACCATTGGCCCGAGGGTGGTGGCTTCGTCCAGCGGGTTGCCCAGCACGTATTGGCGGGTCAGGGCAGCGAAGCGCTCGACAAAGGCCGGGTAGATTTTCTCATCGACATAAATCCGTTCGACGGCGCAGCAGCTCTGCCCGGAATTGAAGAAGCTGCCGTCTACCAGGTTTTCCACCGCATGATCGAGGTTGGCGTCTGCCCGGACGTAGGCCGGGTCTTTGCCGCCAAGCTCCAGGCCCACGCCGAGGAAACCTCCAACGGCCGCGTGTTCCATGGCCTCGCCACCGCTGACAGAACCGGTGAAGTTCACCTGCTGCACCCGTCCGGAGGTAATGATCGCCGCCGCATAGACATGACTGAGCAGCAGGTTATGGAACAGGCCTTCGGGCAGATGGGCGCGACGAAAGGCTTCGGCGAAACGCTCCCCGACCAGCAGCGTTTGCGTGGCGTGTTTGAGGATCACGCTGTTGCCCGCCATCAGCGCCGGAATGATCGTATTCACCGCCGTCAGATAGGGGTAATTCCACGGAGCGACGACCAGCACCGTACCCAGCGGCTCGCGTTTGATATAGCGCTGAAAACCCGCAATAGGCGCGGGCTCAATCGCTGCCAACGCTTCGGGTGCAATGGCGATCATATGCCGGGCACGTTCTTCGAAACCGCGCAGTTCGCCAGCGCCGAAGCGTATCGGGCGGCCCATTTGCCAGGCCAGCTCCGGCACGATCTCGTCCTTCATCGCCAGCATCGCGTCCACGGCAGCGCTGCAAAAGGCGGCGCGTTCGCTCAGTGGCCGGCGCTTCCATTGCGCCTGGGCGGTTTCGGCGGCGATCAGGGCTTGCTCGATCTGCGCCGCATCGGCACGGCGGCGTTCGGCATAGACCCGGCCGTCGACCGGGGAGATGAGTTGAACGGTCTCAGTCATGGCGTGCTCAATAGCGCTCGAAGCCGCGCTGCAGTTCCCAGTCGGTTATCCGTCGGTCGTACTCTTTCTGTTCCCAGTCGGCGGTGTGCACGTAGTGGTCGATCACTTCATCACCGAACGCCTCGCGCAACATGCTCGACGCCTTGAGCGCGGCGCAGGCCTCGCGCAGGGTTTTCGACACTTCAGGCAAATGCTCATCGACGTAGGCATCGCCCTCGAACGGCGCCGCGAGTTCGAGTTTCTCGTCGATCCCGGCCAGGCCTGCTGCGATCAACGCGGCGAAGGCCAGATAGGGGTTGAGGTCGGCACCGCCGATGCGACATTCGATGCGGATGGATTTGCTGCCCTCGGCGCACAAACGAAAGCCGGCGGTGCGATTGTCCCGGCTCCAGACCGCCCGCGTTGGCGCGAAGGTGCCGGCCTGAAAGCGCTTGTACGAATTGATGTAGGGCGCAAGAAAGCAGGTGACGTCATTGGCGTATTTGAGCTGCCCGGCGACCCACGAGCGCATCAGCTTCGACATGCCGAACTCGGCCTTGGAGTCGAAGAACAGTGACTTTTTGCCGTTCTTGTCCCACAGCGAATTGTGGATGTGGCTGCTGGAACCGGCGGCGTCATAGCGCCACTTGGCCATGAAGGTGATCGCCTTGCCTTGCAGTTGCGCGATCTCTTTGCAGGCGTGCTTGATGATGACGTGGTGGTCGGCCATGGTCATGGCATCGGCATATCGGATGTTGATTTCTTCCTGCCCCGGCCCCCATTCGCCCTTGGAGTTTTCCACGGGAATGCCGGATGCCTGCAGGTGCTTGCGAATCGCCCGCAACACCGGTTCCTCGCGGGTGGTCTGCAGGATGTTGTAGTCCTCGATGTAATGGCCGGCGGTCTTCGGCTGGTGGTAGTTGCGCTCGTGGATCGCCTCATAGCTCTCATCGAACAGATAGAACTCCAGCTCAGAGGCGAACATGCCGGTATAGCCGCGCTCGCGCAGGCGCTCGACCTGTTTTTTCAGGATCGCTCGCGGGCTGTGGGGCAGGTCTTTTCTATGGTGATGATCGAGCACATCACAGAGCACCAGCGCCGTGCATTCCAGCCACGGCACGCGCCGCAACGTAGACATGTCGGGTTTGAGCACAAAGTCTCCATAGCCTTTGCTCCAACTGGCAGCGGCGTATCCCGGCACCGGTTCCATGTCGATGTCGTCGGCCAGCAGGTAATTGCAGCAGTGGGTTTCTTCGTGGCCGCTGTCGATGAAAAACTCGACCTGGAATCGCTTGCCGACCAGTCGCCCCTGCATATCGACCATGCACACCAGCACGGTATCGATTTCGCCGGCGGCAGCGGCGCGTTTAAGTGCTTCGAAACTGAGAAGGGGCTCGGTCATCGCGTCAGTCCTGCGTGAATGATCTGGACCTGTCTGAAATAGCTGTTGCAGACGCTCTCCAGAAAAAACCAAAACCTGCAGACGCGAGCATCGTGAGCAATAAGCTGTTGAAAGCTTAGCCTACTGTTGCTAGGCGCACGTTTCGGTGAGCGGGGCTTGATGATTCAATGCTGTTCACTTAGGCAATTTCAGTCGCGACGCGTTCTTTGTAGCAGCTGCCGAAAGCTGCGCTTGGCTGTAGCAGCTGTCGAGCTTGCGAGGCTGCGTTCGGCTGCGAAGCAGTCGTCAAACCAGACGTTGCGGTACGTCAGGCAGACCGCGTCAGCCGGATTCACGACTGCTGCGCAGCCGAACGCAGGCTTCGCCAGCTGCTACAGATCGCAGCATTGGTCTGCTTGGTGGCGGTTAGCTCCACTGCTGTGGACGTTCGTTTCCCCAATCTGGTGTGGCGAGGAGCAAATCCCCTCGCCACCGGTTGCGTTAGTTATTCCTTCGGTTCGACGTGATCCAGCGCCTGGTTCACCGCCAGTTCACCGAGCATGACCACTTGCGCAATGCCCAGCAGGGTCTTGCGATGTGAGGTTTCCAGCAATGCTGCGAAATTGTTGAGCATGAGGGTGGCCGAGCCGAGCGTTTCGCTGGCGTTGGCCAGCAGGGCTTCGGTGTTGTACTTCGGGTTGGCGAGGTACATGGGCTCGGGTTCGTGGGTGGAGGCCATGATCTGGGCGGCCGGGTTGAGGTAGTGGTCGAGGGCGCGCTCGGCGGCTTCGTGGAGTTTTTTTAACACCGTGGGTGTATGTGGTGATTCGCCCCGTCAGTAACAGACTGACGGGGCGTTTTTATTGCGTAGGGTGCAAATCTATCGCTGCTCTTACGTGTGATGAATCTCCCGATCCTTGGTTTCCGGCAGGAAGAAAGTACCAAGGATGGCCGTCATCACCGCGATCACGATCGGGTACCACAGCCCGTAGTAGATATCACCCGTGGCCGCGACCATGGCGAATGCCACAGTGGGCAGGAAGCCGCCGAACCAGCCATTGCCGATATGGTAGGGCAGCGACATCGAGGTGTAGCGGATGCGCGCCGGGAAGAGCTCCACCAGCCAGGCGGCGATCGGGCCGTAGACCATGGTCACGTAGATCACCAGGATGGTCAGGAGCAGCAACACCATCGGATAGTTGGTCTTGGCCGGGTCGGCCTTCTCGGGGTAACCGGCGTCCTTGAGCGCGGTGCCGAGGGTGGCGACGAAGGCGTCATTGCGAGTCTTGAAGTCAGCGGCGGGCATGCCGGTGCCTTCGAAACTCGGGATCACCTTGTCACCGATACGCACCTGCGCGACGGCGCCAGGCGCGGCTTTCTCGTTTTTGTAGGGGATGGCCTTCTTCGCCAGCACAGTCTTGGCGAGGTCACAGGAACTGGTGAATTTGGCCTTGCCCACCGGGTCGAACTGGAACGAGCACTGGCCGGGATCGGCGACCACCGTGACCGGATTCTTCGCCTGCGCGGCAAACACGTCGGGGTTACCGAACTCGGTCAACGCATGGAAGATCGGGAAGTAGGTCACGGCTGCGAGGATGCACCCGGCCATGACGATGCCCTTGCGGCCGATGCGGTCGGACAGGCTGCCGAACAGGATGAAGAACGGCGTGCCGATCAGCAGCGAGCCGGCAATCAAATAGTTGGCGGTCTGCGGGTCGATTTTCAGTGTTTGCAGCAGGAAGAACAGCGCATAGAACTGCCCGGTGTACCAGACCACCGCCTGGCCGGCCGTGCCGCCGAGCAAGGCCATGATCACAATCTTGAGGTTGTCCCAGCGGGCGAAGGATTCGGTCAGCGGTGCCTTGGAAGACTTGCCTTCTTCTTTCATCTTCTTGAATACCGGCGACTCGGCGAGTTGCAAGCGAATGTAGACCGAGACGATCAGCAGCAGGATCGACAGCAGGAAGGGAATCCGCCAGCCCCAGGCCTCGAAGGCTTCGGTGCCGAGCAGGGTGCGGCAGGCGAGAATCACCAGCAACGACAGAAACAGGCCGAGGGTCGCGGTGGTCTGGATCCACGAAGTGAAGTAGCCGCGCTTGCCTTTGGGCGCATGCTCGGCCACGTAAGTCGCCGCGCCGCCGTACTCACCCCCTAGGGCCAGGCCTTGCAGCAGACGCAGGGTGATCAGGATGATCGGCGCCGCCACGCCGATGGTCGCGTAGCCAGGCAGAAAACCCACGACGGCGGTGGAAACACCCATGATCACAATGGTAATGAGGAACGTGTGCTTGCGCCCGATCATGTCGCCCAGTCGGCCGAACACGATGGCGCCGAAGGGCCGCACGGCGAAACCCGCAGCGAACGCGAGCAGCGCAAAGATGAAGGAGGTTGTTTCATTGACGCCCGCGAAGAAGTGCTTGGCGATGATCGCCGCGAGGGAGCCGTAAAGATAGAAGTCGTACCACTCGAAAACCGTGCCCAGGGACGAGGCGAAAATGACCTTGCGTTCCTCCTTGGTAATCCCTCGGTTGGGCATGCTGCCCGTGGCTGTAGTGTCAATCGTGGCCATGAGTCTTCTCCGTCTTGCTCTTGTTGAAGGCCGGAGTACCTCATCACTTTTGCCGCACCCAGGCCCTAGGGCTGATGTCGTCGGATTACCAATTACGCGAATAATGGAAACAGGGCTGACGGCCTCGCATTGCTGCATGGTTTCTTGAAGCATAATCGGCTTCGCGCAGATATCCACTCGCCAACGTGCCCGGCGGGGGCCACTCCCACCGGGCACGTTCGCGGATTTAGCCCTTGGCCGCCATCGCGGTGACTTCCACGCGCATGCCTTCGACCGCCAACGCGGCCACGCCCACGGCGGCGCGAACCGGCCAGGGCTTGGCGAAGAAGCGCTGGTAGACCTCGTTGAACGCGGCGCGATCGGCCATGTCGGTGAGGTAGATGGTCAGATGCAGCACCCGGTCCATGGAACTGCCGGCGTTCTCCAGCGCGACCTTGAGCGCCTGCAGAGTGCACTCGCTTTGCAGGGTGATGTCGCCCAGCTCCAGGCTGCCGTCGGCGCGGGTAGGGATCTGAGTGGAGACCAGCAGGCCGCCGAAACCGGCAACGTCGGAAGAGATGGATTCCGCATCAGGGTCGGGGAGGAAAGTGATGTCGTGGTTTGCCATGGGGATCTCTTGTTTGTGGGGGTGGAGGGGGGCTGGGGCATTCAATGGTGCGACGCCTTTTTTGCGCGGCCAGTTTACAGCCTCATCGTCGGGCCGTTCGTTCTGTTGTGTATCACCTGCTAAACACTTTCAGCCACATCAATCTGCAACGAAAGCATGCACTTCGCTGCGCTGTCCGACGCTGGGTCTATCGCGGCATCCACCATGGCCCTGACCGCCGTTTGCGCCAGCGCCTCGATCGGATGTGACAGCACGGCTTGAACGATGCCGTCACGCAGGGCGGTCCCGGTGATGGGGGTCAGGTCGTGGCACACCACGACGGGTAGCGCGATGTGCTGGGCTTTCAGTTCGCGCAAGGCGTTGATGACCCCTTCGATACCGCCACCTGCCACATACAGGCCGACCAGGTCGGGCTGGCTGGTGAGCAGGTCGAGCGTGCCGGCATAGGCGAATTCCTCGTCCTCCAGGGTCAGGCGCGTAGCCAGCAATTCCCAGTCCTGGGGTTGTTCCGACAGGAAGGAGCGAAAACTCATTTCACACAGTTCCTGGCACTGAAAGCGCTGGGTGCCGACCATCACGGCCACTGGCCCCAGTTGCGCTGCCAGGTGCTTGATGAACCAGCCGGCGGTGCGGCCCATGGCACGGTTGTCGACGCCGACATAACCGGCCCCGGCCGAGGCGCTCAGCTCGGACACCAGGGCGACCACGGGAATGCCGGCCGCTCGCAATTGCGCCATGGCCTCGCGAACAGCCGGATGGTCGGCGGCCACCACGCCCAAGGCATCGACTTCGCCTTGCAACTTGAGGATGCGTTCTGCGGTGGCGGCCGGGGCCAGGTCGTCGATGTAGTGGATCAGCACCCGAACCTGGGCCCGCACGCTGGCCGTCGCCGCCTCAGCCAAGGCCTTTGCCAGCCCCTGATAAAACGCCACGCCACGCTTTTGCAGCAGAAACCCCAAACGCACGGTCGGGCGCTGCTGCAGCACTCGTTGCTCGATCACATTACGCCCGTAGAAGCCCAGTCGGGCGGCAGCCTCGGCAATGCGTTGCGCGGTATCGGCGCGCACGTTGGCCCGCAGGTTCATCACCCGGTCCACGGTGGACAGGCTCACCCCGGCGGCCAGGGCCACGTCTTCCATGGTTGAACGACGACCGATCGGGTTGACGGCTTTTGACGAAGAATGCTCTGACATGAAATGAAAGCCTATCTGAAACTTTTGACGGGTTTTGACAGGTATCGCCGACCGACTATAGCAGCCATGGACCTGCCCGCCTTAGGATTTCTCCCAGCGAAACAACGCCACTCATAACAATAATCACCGGAGCCTGACATGACCCTCCACATCTCCACCGCGCCTTGTTGCTGGGGCGTCGACGACGTCAATAATCCTCATCTGCCGGCGTGGCAACAGGTTCTTGGCGAAGCGGCGCAAGCGGGGTATCGCGGCATCGAATTGGGGCCATACGGTTACCTGCCACTGGACGCCGACGCGGTGGGCTCGGTGCTGGTCGAACACGGCCTGCATGTGGTGGCTGGCACGGTATTCGACAATCTGGTCGACCCCGCCAATCTACCCAGCCTGCTGCATCAAACCCGTAATATCTGCGCATTGCTCAAGCAGTTGCCGGCGATCCCACTGGAGCCGGGGCAACGTTTCGCCATGCCGTGTCTGGTGGTCATCGATTGGGGGCATGAGGAGCGTGACTACGCCGCTGGCCACTCTGACCGCGCGCCGCGCCTGGCGCCCGATGCCTGGCGGGGCATGATGGCCCACATCCGCGCCATCGCCGAGTTGGCGTGGACGGAATTCGGTGTGCGCACGGTGATTCATCCGCACGCCGGGGGCTACATCGAGTTCGCCGACGAGTTGGCCCGACTGGTCGAAGACATCCCCTACGAAGTGGCCGGCCTGTGCCTGGACACCGGCCATCTGTACTACGCCGGCATGGACCCGGTGCAGACCCTGCGCCAGTACGCGGACCGCGTGGATTACCTGCATTTCAAAGACATCGATCAGGCCGTGTTCGATCAAGTGCTGGGCGAACACATCACCTTCTTCGCCGCGTGCGCAAGAGGCGTGATGTGCCCGATCGGCCAGGGTGTCATCGACTACGGCGCCTTGCGCGAGCTGATCACCGAGATCGGTTACCAGGGTTACATCACGGTCGAGCAAGAGCGTGATCCACGTAACGCCCATGGCAGCCTGCGCGACGTGGCTGCCAGCCGTGACTACCTGTCCCGGGCGGGTTTCTGATTTCTCTCATGCGAAGGACATTTCGATGATCAATGGCAGCAAGCGAATTCCTCAACCAATCCGCTGGGCGATGGTGGGCGGCGGGCGTGACAGTCAGATCGGCTACATCCATCGTTCGGCGGCCCTGCGTGACCAGTCGTTTGCACTGGTGGCCGGTGCCTTCGACTTGGACCCGCAACGCGGTCGCGACTTTGGTGTGCAACTGGGGGTCGACCCCGAGCGTTGCTACGCCGACTATCGCAGCCTGATTGAGGGCGAAGCCGGGCGGGCGGATGGTATCCAGGCTATTTCCGTGGCGACGCCCAATGGCACTCACTTTGAAATCACCAAGGCCGCTCTGGAAGCGGGGCTGCATGTGGTCTGTGAAAAGCCGCTGTGCTTCACCCTTGAGGAGGCGCAAACCCTGCGCGAAATCGCGTTGTCGCGAAACCGGGTGGTGGGGGTGACCTACGGCTACGCCGGGCACCAGTTGATCGAGCAGGCGCGGGAAATGATCGCCCAGGGTGAGTTGGGTGAGGTGCGCATGGTGCACATGCAGTTTGCCCATGGCTTCCACTGTGAGGCGGTCGAGGCGCAGAGCGAGGCGACCAAATGGCGGGTCGATCCGCGCCTCGCCGGCCCCAGTTATGTGCTGGGAGACGTTGGCACTCATCCGCTGTACCTGTCGGAAGTCATGCTGCCCGAGCTCAAGATCAAACGGCTGTTGTGCACCCGCCAGAGCTTTGTCAAAAGCCGCGCACCACTCGAGGACAACGCCTACACACTGATGGAATACGAAGGCGGGGCCATGGGCAGTGTGTGGTCGAGCGCGGTGAACGCCGGCTCCATGCATGGCCAGAAGATTCGCGTGATCGGCTCCAGGGCCAGCCTTGAATGGTGGGATGAGCGGCCAAACCAGTTGTCATTCGAAGTCCAGGGTAAACCTGCCCAGGTGCTGGAGCGCGGGATGGGCTATCTGCATCCCCATGCGTTGCTTGATGACCGGATCGGTGCCGGGCACCCGGAAGGGCTGTTCGATGCCTGGGCCAACCTCTATTACCGTTTCGCCTTGGCCATGGACGCCGCCAACCGTGGTGATCATGAACAACTGGCAACGCTGCGTTATCCAGACATCAATGCCGGTGTCGAAGGCGTGCGTTGGGTCGAGCGCTGCGTCCATTCCGCGGACCTGGGTGGGGTGTGGGTCGATTACTGAGTCACGGGTGCCCCTGGCAGATCGGCGTGCGGCTGAGCAGTCGTGAGATAGACTGATCAGCGGACATCGGACGGTGGGGGGCACAAGTGGCGCAGTTCACATGGATTCGCTGATCACCGCAGCAGCGCGTGCGCTCGCGGCGGGTGATCCGCTCGGCGCGCTGAACCGCATCGCCCTGCGCAACGACGCACCTGCACTTGCCCTTCGTGGCATCGCGATGGCGCAACTGGGTGACCTTGTGCGAGCGAAGGCGCTGGTGCGAAGTGCCGCGCGGGCGTTCGGTGCGAAGGAGGCCTTGGCCCGCGCGCGGTGTGTCGTCGCCGAAGCCGAGATCGCGCTCGCCTCGCGTGACCTGAACTGGCCGGTGAAGGCGCTCGACGCCGCGCGGGCGACGCTTCAGGCACACGGCGATTGGGTCAACGCCGCCCATGCGCGCTATCTCGAGATTCGCCGCTTGCTGCTGATCGGGCATCTCGACGAGGCCGAGCAACGTCTCGCCGAACTCGACCCGACGCCATTACTGCCTGCGTCGAGGGCCGCTTACGAACTGGTTCTGGCGGGCATCGCGATGCGTCGTCTGCAAACGAAAGCGGCGCGTGCTGCACTTGTTCGGGCCGAGCATGCCGCGCAGCACGCGGGCATTGCGGCGCTCACCGCCGAGGTCGAAAGCGCCTCGCATATCCTCGATACGCCAGCGGCGCGGCTGATTATCGATGGGCAGGAACGGCCGCTGCTACTCGATGAGATTGAAACGTTATTGGCGTCCCCCACGCTGGTGGTGGACGCCTGCCGGTACGTCGTGCGCGACGCAGGCTCGTCGGTTTCGCTCGCCCGGCGTCCGGTGCTGTTTGCGCTCGCTCGGGCGCTGGGCGAAGCGTGGCCCGCCGACGTGCCAAGGGAAACGCTGATTGCGCGAGCCTTTCGGATGAAGCACGCGGATGAGTCCCATCGCGCACGGTTGCGCGTCGAACTCGGGCGGCTGCGCGGGGCGCTGCACCTGATCGCCGACGTGGTTGCGACCCCGCGAGGGTTTGCGCTGGTGCCACGGGTTGCGCCTGACGTCGTGGTGCTGGCGCGGCCTGTCGAAGAGCAGCATGCGACGCTGCTCGCTTTTCTCGCTGACGGTGAGTCGTGGTCGAGTTCGGCCCTGGCGTTGGCGCTCGGCGCCAGTCAGCGCACCGTGCAACGAGCCCTCGACACGCTGGCGGCGACCGGCAAGGTGCAGTCATTCGGTCATGGTCGGGCTCGTCGCTGGATGTTCCCGCCGGTACCTGGATTCGCGACGGGATTGTTACTCACGGCGTTGCTGCCCGGTGATTAGCATCCTCTTCACTACCCCAGTGAACGCAGTCAGTAAACGAGGAGCAAGACATGAAACATTCAACGGCTGAAATCATCCGCGAATACGGGCCTTTTCCAGGCATAGACCATGTGCATGGCGTCACCCATGACGGTCAGCGTGTCTGGTTTGCCTCCGGCGACAAACTCAACGCCCTGGACCCGGCCAGCGGCAAAACCCTGAAATCGATCGATGTCGCCGCCCACGCCGGCACAGCCTTCGACGGCCAGCACCTGTTTCAGATCGCCGAGGATCGCATCCAGAAGATCGACCCGCAGACCGGCCGTGTGATCTCCACCATCCCCGCGCCCGGTGGCGGTGGTGACTCAGGGCTGGCGTGGGCCGAAGGCACGCTCTGGGTCGGTGAGTATCGCGAGCGCAAGATCCATCAGGTCGACCCCCAGACCGGAGCGGTGCTGCGCACCCTGGAATCCAATCGCTTCGTCACCGGAGTGACCTGGGTCGAGGGCGATCTGTGGCACGGCACCTGGGAAGGTGACGAGAGCGAGCTGCGACGAGTCGATCCGGCTACGGGCGAGGTGTTGGAGAGTGTCCAGATGCCGGCTGGTGTCGGCGTGTCGGGGCTGGAGTTCGATGGCCACGACCGGTTTTTCTGCGGCGGTGGCAACAGCGGGAAGGTAAGGGCCGTGCGCCGGCCTGAATGACAGGCTGCGACTATAAAACGGCTTTGTATCAGAGCGCTTGCAGAGGCGGCGAGTGTGACTGCCGCCTTTGGGACCGTGCCCTATGGGGGAACTTGGAAATAGCCGATTGGTCCGCTCCCTGAAAAATCTGTGGAATATGAGTCATTTACGATACAACCATTACCCATTCTTTACATTGGAACGGTGCTCAAACCCCCGCAAACACTGTCTGAAAGGGCGAGAAAGGTTGTTTTTCTCGCCTAAACAGAGAGTGACGTAATGAAGTTGAACAAAGTTGTAAAAGCGGCGGTGGTCTTCGCCTTGTTGTCGTCCCTGTCGGGCTGCTGGATGTTCTTCCCACCAGGTGGTGGTGGTGGTGGTGGTGGTGGTGGTGGTGGTGGTGGTGGTGGTGGCCATCATGGAGGTTTTGGGGGTGGGCCCGGTGGCGGACCACGCTGAGCAGCTTCACTCAGCGTGTCAAAAGGTGAACGCTTGCGCCGAGCGTGACGAACGCTGAGTCATCTCGGTTTCCAGCAGATGCTCAACCAGCACATCATTCAAAAAACGGAACTGATCGTTGAGCCCGACCACTTCGTTACTGAAGTGGTTGGTGGCTGCCGGTATCAGCAAGGTTTCGAATTGCTTATCGAACACCAGCGCGACCGCTTTGCGAGAGATCACCTGCTGGGAATAGTAGTTGCTGCCGAACACCGGGAAACTCACGGTAAGGCTGACGGAATAAATCATGATGTCGGCTCCTCGGTTTGACCGATTTCCAGCACCAAGCGGGAAAACAGGGTCAGGGTGATGGCCGTCAGGGCAAGGCAGGTCAGGAGATGGATCAACATGGTGTGCCCCTCCGATGCGGGGTTTAAGTGGCGATAAGTTGATCCTGCGCCCAGCGTTTTTTTTGCGGAAGGCATTCGCGGCGATGGTGAATATCGACGTGGATGATGGTGGCGTTCCTCGATGGACTTGCGGGCCTGCTCGCGCAGGCATTTTTGAAGGCGCTACCACACTTCCTGACGGACGGCCCCCGGCCCCGACCTATACTCAAATCAACATGCTTTTGCGCGTCAAACACTCCGTTCGACGCAGACTGTAGGACACCGCGATCTTGAACCTGCGTTCGCTGATCGCCGCTGTGTTGGTGGTACTGGCGGGATGCGTCACACCCGCGCGTGCCCCGGTAGCGGTGGCGCCGGTAGTGGTTTCCCAGAGCACCTGGCAGCAGGTGGACCAGGAAATTGTCGCGGCTTCGCAGCAGGCCACCGAACAGGCCAGGGTATACGCCCGCGGGTCCATGGAACATTGGCGCACGCGGGTTTACGAACAGACTGAAGAAGTCTTCATTCCGTGGTTCAGTAGCTACTGGACCCAGGAATGGCTGTCAATGAAGGTCAGCTGGTACACCATCAGTGCCGGGGGCGAGCAGGATGCCTCGGCTAAACGCCTGGCGGCCTATCTGTTGGAACAATATCACCAGAAAGTGCTGAACCCGGTAGCGGTGGAGATCGATCCCGACGAGATACTCGGGCAGGCGACGGCGTTTTACGTGCAAGCTCTCGGCCAGCAACTTCAGGTCATCTCCCAGCGTCACGGCGTACCGATGGCGCAGCTCAACGAGCGTATCCAGAAAATTCCGGCGATTTCGCTGGGGCCGCCGCCCGCCCGTGACGCGTCGCTGTATCAGGTGGTGCACAGTGAACCGCTGACTAAGTTGCCGGCCTACGCGGCGTTGATCGACAAGATCCACGCGGCAGGCGGTGAGAAGGGTATTGCCTCGACGGACGCCGGCATGACGCCGGTGGCCAAACGCGCAAGTAAGCGGATGGAAGCCGAAATGGCCCCACGAGGCGCGGCCGGTGCCGTGGCGGCAGCGGCGGGGAAACTGGCCGGGGCGTTGATTTCCCTGGGAGTGGCGGGGGTGCGTGCGGTTATTCAAGCCAACGACCGACCTGATAGCGAGGCGCTGATCCGCAGCAGCCTGGGCGACTCATTCGACAAGGCGTGGCTGAAGCTGGTGCAAAACCCTACCACCGGTGTCATGGCCGGAACGCTGTACATGGCCGGGCAAATCGAAGGCGGCTTGGCCCAGCCCCTGGCCCAGCCTGTTGCACAACCTGTCGCTCAGCCCGTCGAACCGTCGGTCGGCTTGGGTGCGGGAACTGTCGATTGGAGCCACGCTGGATCGACTACCCAGCAGATCAACCCATAACCCGAGGAGAATGATCATGGCTTACGTTGATGGCTTCGTCGCAGCGGTGCCCAAGGCCAACCGCGAAAAGTTCAAGAAACACGCGGAGTCCGCCGCGGCGATTTTCAAGGAGAACGGCGCGCTCAGCCTCGCTGAATGCTGGGGCGACGACGTGCCTGATGGCAAAGTGACGTCGTTTCCCATGGCGGTCAAACTCAAGGAAGACGAGACCGTGGTGTTTTCCTGGATCGTCTGGCCGGACAAGGCCGCCCGTGACGCCGGCATGGCGAAACTGATGAGCGATCCGCGGATGCAACCGGACGTCAATCCGATGCCGTTCGACGGCCAGCGGGCGATTTTTGGAGGTTTCGAAATGCTCGTCAAAGCCTGAAGAGGCGGCAGGATCACTCCGGAGTCGGGGTGATCCTGCAGCTTTTGCGATTGCGAATCTCGCTGTCCGACGGCCGCTCCTTGATGAACTCGAAGCGCGGCTCGCCTTCGTTGTAATGAACCAGCCAGCCCCATTCCAGCTCGGACTCATCCTGGCCGGGCTTCGGTGGCACGGCCCACCATGGCTCTTTGCTGATGACCTGACGCATGGCGTCCTCCCGTCTATTCGGTTGCTTCAACTATAACGCGCATGCCGACAGGTGCCAGAAATGGGCTTGCTGGCGTGGTATCCCTTTGTAAAATCAAAGGGTCCCCGAGCGTTGAGGTGCCAGACATGAGCGATGAAACCCGCGAGCCGTTCAAACGGCTGTTCTTCGCCCTGAACTGCGCCCCCGAACAACGCCGGGCCATTGCCCAATGGCGCGCCGCACTGGGGCTCAACATCGGGCGCCCGGTGCCGGCGGAAAACTTTCATCTGACCCTGCTGTTTCTCGGCACGGTGGGCATGGCGCAAATAGCGGGTGTCTGCAAGGCCGCCGCCAATATCCGCACGTCCGGCGTGCCGTTGACGGTGGTGCTGGATCGGCTGGACGTCTGGCGTCGCTCCGGGGTGTTGCTGCTGGCGCCCGCGCAGGCGGCACCGGAGCTGCTGCGCCTGGTGTATGCGCTGGAGCAGGCCATGCTGCCGTTCGGTTTTGAAGACACCCATCGGGAATTCCGCCCGCATTTGACCCTGATGCGCGACTACCGGGCGCCGGTCCCCGAATCCGCGACGCCGCCGGAGTTTTACCTGCGCGCCGATCGCTTCAGCCTGTTCGAGTCTCATAAAGGCCGGTACATAGCGCTGGCCGAGTGGCCGCTGGTCGCTTCATAAGCCCACAAAAAAAGGCGCCCGAGGGCGCCCGAAACTCACCTTAACCGAGGAAGCCAGGTGAGGCCGTTCATCAGAGAGGAGTGCAGCGGTGGTAAGGCGCTGCGTGAACGGAAAAAGGGAAAGCGATGATCGTTCCCACGCGGAGCGTGGGAATGATCAGTGCCAGTGGGGGGTTACTTACCGAGCTTCACCCGCGTCCAGCCCCGGGTCATGATCCGCTGGGTGGCGATTGGCATGTCAGGAATGGCATACAACGTCGCCATCACCGCTTGCGGCGGATACGACCCCGGGTCGTCGCGAATCGCTTCATCCACCAACGGCGTGGCCGCCGCGTTGGCATTGCTGTAGCCGATGCTGTTGGTGACTTCGGCAATGATGTCCGGGCGCATCAGGAAGTTCATGAACAGGTAGGCGTTGTCGACGTTGGCGGCGTCCCGTGGGATGGCGACCATGTCGTAAAAGCTACCGGCGCCTTCTTTCGGGATGCTGTACTCGATCTTGACCTTGTCGCCGGCTTCCTGGGCGCGGGCCTTGGCTTGCAGCACATCGCCGGAGTAACCGACGGCGACGCAGATGTTGCCGTTGGCAAGGTCGGAGATGTATTTCGACGAATGAAAGTAGGCCACCGATGGCCGGATCTTCATGAACAGCGCTTCGGCTTCGGCGATTTGCGCCTTGTCCCGGGAGTTCACCGGGTAGCCCAGATAGTGCAGGGCAGCCGGAAGCATTTCCGTCGGCGAATCCAGAAAGCTGATGCCGCAGGCTTTGAGCTTGGCGGCGTTTTCCGGTTTGAACAGCAAGTCCCAGGAATTCACCGGCGCATTAGTGCCGAGCACTTCCTTGACCTTGACCGGGTTGTAACCGATGCCGATCGAACCCCACATGTACGGGAAGGCGTGGCCGTTATCCGGGTCGCTGGCCGAGGCGTTTTTCAGCAGCACCGGGTTGAGGTTTTTCCAGTTTGGCAGCTTCGATTTGTCCAGTTCCTGATAGACCCCGGCCTTGATCTGCTTGGCCAGGAAACTGTTGGACGGCACCACGATGTCATAGCCCGATTTTCCCGCCAGCAGCCGTGCCTCAAGGGTTTCGTTACTGTCGAACACATCGTAGGTCACGCGGATGCCGGTCTCGTCTTCGAACTTCTTGACGGTGTCCGGGGCAATGTAATCCGACCAGTTGTAGACGCGCAGAACCTTGTCATTGGCCTGGGCGCCAGCGGTGATTGCGCCCAATAAGGACAGTGTCAGCAGAGTCCTGCCAAACATTTTCATCGGTACAACTCCATTTCTTGTTTTTCAAAAACGCAACGCTGTGAAACGCGACGGCCTAGGCCGTCGCTTCTACCAATTGCTTTTTCGGTTGTTGCCAGGACTCGCTGGCAGTCTGGTCCATCGCTTCCTGAATCGCCCGTTTGCGGGTGGCTTCGGCCCTGCGGCTGAAATACCAGACCATGAACGTGACGATCGACACCGCCAGCAGAATCAGACTGGCCACGGCATTGATCTCAGGCTTCACGCCCAGACGCACCGCCGAGAACACTTCCATCGGCAGGGTCGTCGAGCCTGGCCCCGACACAAAGCTCGCCAACACCAAATCATCCAGCGACAAGGCAAACGACATCATGCCGCCCGCCGCCAGTGATGGCGCGATCATTGGAATGGTGATCAGGAAGAATACCTTGAGCGGCCGTGCACCGAGGTCCATGGCGGCTTCTTCGATGGACAAATCCAGCTCACGCAAGCGCGCCGATACCACCACCGCCACATAGGCTGCACAGAATGTGGTGTGAGCGATCCAGATGGTGACGATGCCGCGTTCCTGCGGCCAGCCGATCATCTGCGCCATGGCCACGAACAGCAGCAACAGCGACAGACCGGTGATCACTTCCGGCATTACCAGCGGCGCCGTCACCAAACCACCGAACAGCGTACGGCCCTTGAAGCGCGTCACGCGGGTCAGCACAAACGCCGCCAATGTGCCGAGCGCCACCGCGGCAATCGCCGTATAGCAGGCGATTTCCAGCGAGCGCACCACTGAGCCCATCAGTTGCGTGTTGTCGAGCAGGCCGACGTACCACTTCACCGACCAGCCGCCCCACACCGTCACCAACTTCGAGGCGTTGAAGGAGTAGATCACCAGAATCAGCATCGGCAGGTAGATAAACGACAGGCCGAGCACCAGCATCAATCGTGAAAATCCGAAACGGTTCATCCCCGTCCCTCCATCTCTTTGGCCTGGCTACGGTTGAACAGCAGAATCGGCACAATCAGGATCGCCAGCATCACCACCGCCAGGGCGGACGCCACCGGCCAGTCGCGGTTGTTGAAGAACTCCTGCCACAGCACGCGGCCGATCATCAGGGTTTCTGGGCCACCCAACAGTTCCGGAATCACGAACTCACCGACCACCGGAATGAACACCAGCATGCAGCCTGCGATGATCCCGTTCTTGGCCAGCGGCACCGTGATTTTCCAGAAGTTGTTGAAGTTGCTCGAGCCCAGGTCCGATGCGGCTTCCAGTAGGCTGCCATCGTGCTTCACCAGGTTGGCGTACAGCGGCAGGACCATGAACGGCAGGTAGGCGTAAACCACCCCGATGTACACGGCGGTGTTGGTGTTGAGGATCTCGATCGGCTGCGACGTGAGCCCGGTCCACATCAAAAACGCATTGAGCAATCCGTTGTTGCTGAGGATGCCCATCCACGCATACACGCGGATCAAGATCGCGGTCCAGGTCGGCATCATGATCAACAGCAGCAAGACGTTTTGCGCTTCCTTGCTGGCCTTGGTGATCGCATAAGCCATCGGGAAACCGATCACCAGGCACATCAGCGTGCTTAAGAATGCGACCTTCAACGAGCCAAAGTAAGCCGAGATGTACAACTCATCTTCGGTCAGCAGCGAGTAGTTGCCGAGGTTCAGCAGCAGCTGAAATTTCTGTTCGGCGAAGGTGTAAATCTCGGAGTAGGGCGGAATGGCCAGGGCTGCTTCCGAGAAGCTGATCTTCATTACCAGGAAGAACGGCAACAGGAAAAACAGGCACAGCCACAGGAATGGAATGCCGATGACCATTTTGCGGCCACTGGGCACCAGGCGCAGGAACTGCTGATTGAAGGTTCTCATGAGCGCAGTACCACGCCGCTGTCGTCTTCCCACCACACGTAGACCTGATCGTCCCAGGTCGGGCGTGCGCCACGGCGTTCGGCGTTGGCCATGAACGACTGGACGATCTTGCCGCCAGGCAACTCCACATAAAACACCGAGTGGCCACCGAGGTAGGCGATGTCATGCACCTTGCCTTCGGACCAGTTGTAGCGGGTCTCGGGCTTGAGGGTGCTGACCAGCATTTTTTCCGGGCGGATGGCGTAGGTGATCGACTTGTCCTGCACCGAGGTACTCACGCCGTGGCCGACGTAAATCTTCTGCGCAAGGTCCGGGCTGTGGATGATCGCGTGACCTTCCAGGTCTTCCACAACGGTGCCGTCGAAGGCGTTCACGTTGCCGATGAACTCGCAGACCATGCGGCTGACCGGCGCTTCATAAATGTCGACCGGGCTGCCGATCTGGGCGATCCAGCCCAGGTGCATGATCGCGATGCGCTCGGCCATGGTCATGGCTTCTTCCTGGTCGTGGGTCACCATCACGCAGGTCACGCCGACGCGTTCGATGATTTCCACCAGCTCCAGTTGCATCTGCGAACGCAGCTTTTTATCCAGTGCGCCCATCGGTTCATCGAGCAGCAACAGCTTCGGGCGCTTGGCCAACGAACGCGCCAACGCCACACGCTGACGCTGACCGCCGGACAACTGATGCGGTTTGCGTTTGGCGTATTGGGTCATGTGCACCAGGCGCAGCATTTCTTCGACACGGGCATCGATTTCGCTGGCGGGCAAACGGTCCTGCTTGAGGCCGAAGGCGATGTTCTGCGCCACCGTCATGTGCGGGAACAGCGCATAGGACTGGAACATCATGTTGATCGGCCGTTCGTAGGGCGGCATGTCAGTGATGTCGACACCGTCGAGCAGAATCCGCCCTTCGGTCGGGCGCTCGAAGCCGGCGAGCATGCGCAGCAGCGTCGATTTGCCCGAGCCGGAACCACCGAGCAAGGCGAAGATTTCGCCTTGATGGATCTCCAGGGACACATCGTCCACGGCGGTGGTTTCGTCGAATTTCTTGGTGACGCGGTCGACTTTCACCAGCACCTTTTTCGGTGCCTGGTGACCATCAAGAGCCTTCCTGTAGATGCTGGAGGCGTTTGCCATATGAAACTCCCAACAGGTTTCAGTCGTCGGGCCAACACGGCCTGACTTAAGAGTGGATTGCAAACCCGGGCCTGGCGATGCCATTGAATTCAACGCTTACCGCTCGGGCTTATTCGGCACCGCCGTCCTGGCTGCCTGGTCGTACTTGTTGTTATTGCGGTTCATCTATTACGTGAGCCACCGGCGCGCAAAGGCACGCCCGCCAGACTCACGGGGGCAGTCAATCGATTAGAAATGTTTGAAGTCAGCGCGTATTACGCAGCGCCGCCCGTTGTCGGCACGCCTCGCCAAACGCCTGGAAAATACTCAAATAAGGGGGATTCGAAAGCACCTGCCATTCCGGGTGCCACTGCACGCCGACGGCGAAGGTTTTGCTGTGCTCGACGGAGATCGCCTCGATCAAACCATCCGGCGCGATCGCCTCAGCGCGAAGGCCGGGTGCGAGTCGGTCGATGCCCTGGCTGTGAATCGAATTGACCTGGAATACCTGCGGCAGGTCCAGTGCTTCGAACACACCGCCCGGTTGCACAGTCACCGCATGGGCCGCGGCGTACTGCACGGCCAGATCGGGACTGTCCGCTTCCCGGTGATCGAGCATGCCGGGCAGTTCGTGCACCTTCTGATGCAGGCTGCCGCCGAACGCCACGTTCATTTCCTGAAAGCCCCGGCAGATGCCGAGCACCGGAACACCGGCGGCGATGGCTGCGCGCAATAAGGGCAGGGTGGTGGCGTCCCGTTGCGGATCGTGATCCGTACCGGGAGCGCTGGCCGGGCCTTGATAGTGGAAAGGCTCCACATTCGACGGCGAGCCGGTCAGCAACAGACCGTCGAGCTGCGCGAGCAGCGCATCGGTTTCGGTCAGGTCGCCTAAGGAAGGAATGACCACTGGCAGCCCCAATGCCGCGACGCTGACAGCACGCAAGTACTTGTCGCCGCTGACGTGGTAGGGGTGCAGGCCAATCTGTTTGACGCACGCAGTAACGCCGATCAATGGCTTGAATGCCATTTTTATCACCTCGAAGTTTCACACTTGAACGAGCTTTTCCGGAGCTTAGCCTTGTTGATTTTAATTAACAACTCTCATGTAAAAAATTCTAAACGCCGAACGTCCGATGCTGAGGGTCTACGCGGTGTTCAAGCCTGATATGGCACTCTGGTGCCCAAAAAAGGCCAGAAAATAAAGGCTGAAAGGCCATGTGTTCGCTATTGACTTCACTTTGCCGTTCGGGTTGACTGGCTCTCGCAGGTGAAGTGAACATAATAATTAACAGCTAATAGGTGCATCATGTCGGTCCCTCTGCGTGCCGTTCAACTCAACGAAGCAAACGCATTCCTTAAGCAACATCCTGAGGTTTTGTACGTCGACCTTCTGATTGCGGATATGAACGGTGTGGTGCGCGGCAAGCGCATCGAGCGCACCAGTCTTCACAAGGTCTACGAAAAAGGCATCAACCTGCCGGCGTCACTGTTTGCCCTGGACATCAACGGTTCCACGGTGGAAAGCACCGGCCTGGGTCTGGACATCGGCGACTCGGATCGCATCTGCTATCCCATCCCCGATACCCTCAGCATCGAACCCTGGCAGAAGCGCCCGACCGCGCAATTGCTGATGACCATGCATGAGCTCGAAGGCCAGCCGTTCTTTGCTGACCCGCGCGAAGTGCTGCGTCAGGTGGTGAGCAAGTTCGATGACATGGGCCTGACCATTTGCGCGGCGTTCGAACTGGAGTTCTACCTGATCGACCAGGACAACGTGAACGGTCGTCCGCAGTCGCCACGCTCGCCGGTGTCGGGCAAGCGTCCGCACTCGACGCAGGTGTACCTGATCGACGATCTGGATGAATACGTCGACTGCCTGCAAGACATCCTCGAAGGTGCGAAAGAGCAGGGCATCCCGGCTGACGCCATCGTCAAGGAAAGCGCCCCGGCGCAATTCGAAGTCAACCTGCATCACGTCTCCGACCCTATAAAGGCCTGCGACTACGCGGTGCTGCTCAAGCGTCTGGTGAAGAACATCGCCTACGACCACGAGATGGACACCACGTTTATGGCCAAGCCATATCCGGGTCAGGCGGGCAACGGTCTGCACGTGCACATTTCGATTCTCGACAAACAAGGCAACAACATCTTCGCCAGCGAGGATCCCGAGCAGAACGCCGCGCTGCGACATGCGATCGGCGGTGTGCTCGAGACCCTGCCGGCGCAGATGGCGTTCCTCTGCCCGAACGTCAACTCCTACCGTCGTTTCGGCGCGCAGTTCTACGTACCGAACTCGCCAAGCTGGGGCATCGACAACCGTACCGTGGCGGTGCGCGTACCCACCGGTTCGGCGGATGCCGTACGCATCGAGCATCGTGTCGCCGGCGCCGATGCCAACCCGTACCTGCTGATGGCTTCGGTACTGGCCGGTATTCACCACGGCCTGACCAACGAAATCGAGCCGGGCGCCCCGGTGGAAGGCAATAGCTACGAGCAGAACGAGCAAAGCCTGCCGAACAACCTGCGCGATGCATTGCGCGAACTGGACGACAGCGAAGTCATGGCGCGCTACATCGACCCGCTGTACATCGACGTGTTCGTGGCGTGCAAGGAAAGCGAGCTGGCCGAGTTCGAGAACTCCATTTCAGACCTTGAGTACAACTGGTACCTGCACACGGTTTGATGGGCCTGAACGGTGGGTCAATGCCATTGATGTCGAATGTGAGGCCCCCTTCGCGGGCAAGCCTCGCTCCTACAGGGATGATGCGTCCCTTGTAGGAGCGAGGCTTGCCCGCGAAGGCACCAGCACAGCCACCATCGAAATCACCTGACACGCGACATTCGCCGGCACCAATAGAACGATCAACTATTCCTCTGCGTCGAGTCACAACCATGACAAACACTCGCAGCGACTGGGAGCAACGCTTCCAGTCCTTGACACTGGAAGGCCGCGCATTCATCGACGGCCAATACTGCCCGGCACTCAGTGGCGACACCTTCGAATGCATCAGCCCGGTCGACGGCCGCTTTCTGGCGAACATCGCCAGCACCGACGAAGCCGACGCCAATGCGGCAGTCGCCGTCGCGCGCCGTGCATTTGAATCCGGCATCTGGGCGCGGTTGGCGCCCGCAGAACGCAAGCGCATCTTGATTCGCTTCGCGGACTTGATTCTGGCCAACCAGGAAGAACTGGCGCTGCTGGAAACCCTCGACATGGGTAAACCGATCAGCGATTCCATGAGCATCGACATTCCAGCGGCCGCCAACGCGATCCGCTGGAACGCCGAAGCCATCGACAAGATCTATGACGAAGTCGCCGCCACCCCGCACGACCAATTGGGCCTCGTCACTCGTGAGCCGGCAGGCGTGGTCGCCGCGATCGTGCCGTGGAACTTCCCGCTGATCATGGCCAGCTGGAAGTTCGCCCCAGCCTTGGCGGCAGGCAACTCGTTCATCCTCAAGCCTTCGGAAAAATCACCGCTGACGGCGATCCGCATCGCGCAACTGGCCCTCGACGCCGGCATCCCCAAAGGCGTGTTCAACGTGTTGCCGGGCTTCGGTCACACCGTCGGCAAGGCGCTGGCGTTGCACATGGACGTCGACGTGCTGGCCTTCACTGGCTCCACCGCGATTGCCAAGCAACTGATGATCTACGCCGGGCAAAGCAACATGAAACGGGTGTGGCTGGAGGCGGGCGGCAAGAGCCCGAACGTGGTGTTCGCCGATGCGCCGGACTTGCGCGCAGCGGCTCGGGCAGCGGCCAGTGCGATTGCCTTCAACCAGGGCGAAGTCTGCACCGCCGGCTCGCGCCTGCTGGTGGAGCGCTCGATCCGCGAGCAGTTCATTCCGTTGCTGGTGGAGGCGCTGCAAGCCTGGAAACCGGGGCATGCGCTCGACCCTGAAACCACCGTCGGCGCCGTCGTCGACCAGCGCCAATTGGACAATGTGCTGCGCTACATCCAGGTCGGCAAAGACCAGGGCGCGCAACTGATTGCTGGCGGCAATCGTGCCCTCGAAGGCACCGGTGGCCTGTACGTGGAGCCAGCGATTTTCGACGGCGTGACCAATGCCATGACCATCGCCCGGGAAGAAATCTTCGGCCCGGTGCTGTCGTTGATCACCTTTGACACCGCTGAAGAAGCCCTGCAGATCGCCAACGACAGCATCTTCGGCCTCGCCGCTGGTGTGTGGACCAGCAATCTCAGCAAGGCCCACACCTTCGCTCGCGGCTTGCGCGCCGGCAGCGTCTGGGTCAACCAGTACGACGGCGGCGACATGACCGCGCCGTTCGGCGGGTTCAAGCAGTCGGGTAACGGTCGGGACAAATCGCTGCACGCGTTCGACAAGTACACCGAACTCAAAGCGACCTGGATCAAGCTCTAACACTTTTACAGCGGCGGTCGCCGGCATAGGCCGGCGGCCCTCGGAGAAATGTATGAAACACAGCTCTACACAAAATCATGTAAACAGCTATTACGCCGCAACCCGCAACCAGACCGGCGATTACCCGGTGCTTGAAGAACTGGTGGAATGCGATGTCTGCGTGATCGGCGCCGGCTACACCGGGCTGTCCTCGGCGCTGTTCCTCAGCGAAGCGGGCTATAGCGTAACGGTACTGGAAGCAGCCAAAGTCGGCTTCGGCGCCAGCGGTCGCAACGGCGGTCAGTTGGTCAACTCCTACAGCCGCGACGTCGATGTAATCGAAGAGCGCTACGGCGACAAGACCGCCGAAGTCCTTGGCAGCATGATCTTCGAAGGCGCCGACATCATCCGTTCGCGCATCAAGGAATACGACATCAAATGCGACTACCGCCCCGGTGGCATCTTCGCAGCGCTGAACAAGAAGCAGCTCAATGGCCTGGCCGAGCAGAAGCGTAACTGGGAACGCTACGGCAACAACAACCTGAAAATGCTCGACGCCTCGGACATCCAGCGCGAAGTCGGTTGCGACAACTACGTCGGCGGCCTGCTGGACATGCAGGGTGGTCACATCCACCCGCTGAACCTGGCCCTGGGCGAAGCCGCTGCGATCATTCGCCTGGGCGGCAAAATCTACGAACAATCCGCCGCCGTAGACATCTCCTACGGCGAGCCGATTACTGTGCGCACCGCCAAAGGCGTGGTGCGGGCCAAGTACCTGCTGATCGCCGGCAACGCCTACCTGCCGCAAGACCTCGACAACCGCGTGACCCGCAAAAGCATGCCCTGCGGTTCGCAAATCGTCGTCACCGAGCCGTTGTCGGAGAAGGTCGCCCGCAGCCTGATCACCAATAACTACTGCGTCGAAGACTGCAATTACCTGCTCGACTACTACCGCCTCACCGCCGACAACCGCCTGCTGTACGGCGGCGGCGTGGTCTACGGCGCCCGCGAGCCGGACGACATCGAACAACTGATCCGCCCGAAGATCCTCGAGACCTTCCCGCAACTCAAGGACGTGAAAATCGACTACCGCTGGACCGGCAACTTCCTGCTGACCATGTCGCGCATGCCGCAATTCGGCCGCATCGAGAAAAACGCCTATTACATGCAAGGCTACAGTGGCCACGGCGTCACTTGCTCGCACCTGGCCGGCAAACTGATCTCGGAAATGATCCGCGGCGACGCCGAACGCTTCGACGCCTTCGCCTCCCTGCCACACATGCCGATGCTCGGCGGCCGCACCTTCCAGGCCCCACTCACCGCCATGGGCGCGGCGTATTACGCCTTGCGAGACCGCTTCGGCATCTAGGTTGAACCTGCCGGCGGTCTCCGCCGGCCAAGCCTACGCATCAATCCTGTGGCGAGGGGGCTTGCCCCCGTTCGGCTGCGAAGCAGTCGTAAAATCAGCCCATTCGGTGTACCTGATACGCCGCGTGGGCAGGTTTTTGGGCCGCTTCGCGACCCGACGGGGGCAAGCCCCCTCGCCACAGTTTCTAAACCAGAACTGACTGACATCAGAAGCCGACAGCTTTTTTGCCAGCCGTTTATCGAACCTGCTGAGCTGCACCGACAAACGTGATTTAATACCCGCCTTCCACGGTTCCGGGACGGGAAACGGCGTAATCCGCGGCCACCAGTCGCCCGCCACCCACCCCCATTACCCCTTAAGTAGTTCTCACATAAGGCTGTCATGGACACGGGCTCACGACTCAAATTAGTACGCGAAAGCTATAAACTGTCCCAGCGCGAGCTGGCCCGGCGTAGCGGCGTCACCAATGCCACCATCTCCCTGATCGAACAGAATCGCGTCAGTCCCTCCGTCAGCTCCCTTAAAAAACTGCTCGAAGGCATCCCCATGTCCTTGGCGGACTTCTTCACCTTCGACCAACCGCCGCGCGAGCATCAGTACGTGTTTCGCGCCAATGAACAGCCGGATCTCGGGCGTCATGGGTTGCGGTTGTTGTTGATCGGGGCTTCGGTGCCGAGTCGGCAGATGCGGCTGTTGCGCGAGCAATACGCGCCTGGGGCGAGCTCTGGGGAAGAGCCAATCGTGCATGCTGAGGGGGAGGAGTGTGGGCTCGTAACTCGCGGCACGGTTGAGTTGACGGTGGATGGGCAGATTAGTGTGTTGAATGCCGGGGATGGGTATTACTTCCCGACGACGCTGCCGCATCGGTTTCGCAATATTGGGGCGGATGAGGCAGAAATCATCAGCGCCAACACCCCGGCTAACTTCTGATACCTAAAGCAGACATTAAACCTGTAGCAGTCGATAGCAGCCGTTCATGGTCGCTATCAATGAAACCCGGACAGAGTCCGGGTTTTTTATTGCTTAAAAAAAGATCCTGCCGTTTGGCACTCGGCTTTTTCTCTGCGGACTACAGCGCCTTGGCGTTGCGAGCATTTTTCTACACCACATCAGGAAATGTCCTGCGCTCTCGTCGGAAGCGCCCGATTTAGCCATTACAAGTTGTCCCTTAACCTCCATCGAATGGATCCATTCATTGACGCCAGAATAATGGCCATCTAATATCGCGCCACCATTGTGCCATTACTCTCCATTCGAGGGATCGAACATGTACCCACCCGCCCTCGTGGCGAGGTTGTGCCTGGCTTTGCTGTGCCTTTCTCCGCTGAATCTTGCTCACGCCGCCCCCACCCCCGGTGAAACCGATCTGATCCGCGAACGTCAGGATCGCTTGCTCGACGAGCAGCGTCGGCGTCTTGAGGAGCTCAAGGAATTACCCGGCAAGGCAACCAAACCCGCGCCTCCGACAGCCCCGGCCGACGCCCGTTGTTTCCCCATCAAGGACATCGAGCTCAAAGGCGCCGACAGTCTTTCGGACGGCGAGAAAAATCGCCTGCTCAAGCCTTACATCGGCCAGTGCCTGGGCGTTACGCAGCTCAACGAGTTGCTGAAAGTCATCACCGATCTGTACATCGAGAAGGGTCTGGTCACCAGCCGTGCCTACTTGCCGCAGCAGGATTTGTCCGGTGGGCATTTGAAGGTGCTGGTGGTCGAGGGCCGGCTCGAAGGGTTGAAGGGCGCGGAGGGCAGCCAGCTGTCGGACCGTGAACTGGCCATGGCTTTTCCCGGCAAGAGCGGGGAGCTGGTCAATCTGCGGGAAATCGAGCAGATGGTGGATCAGCTCAACCGCTTGCCGTCGAATCAGGCGCAGATGGAGTTGTCGCCGGGCAAGAACGTCGGTGGCAGTGAAGTGCTGGTCAAGAACACGCCGCAGAAGCCGTGGCGTGCCGGGTTGTCGCGCAGTAACGACGGCCAGCGCAGCACCGGCGAGCAGCAGTGGGGCACGACGTTCGATTGGGACAGCCCGCTGGGCCTGGCCGATCAGTTGATGCTGCGTGGTGGTCACGATGCGATGAGCGATCACCAGCACACCTCCAACAACGCGATGCTCAATTACAGCGTGCCGTGGGGCTGGTGGAACTTCAGTTACACCTACAGCCAGAGCGAGTACCGCTCGCAAGCCCAGGCCAACGGTTTCAATTTCAAGCAGACTGGCGACAGCGAAAACCATCAGCTGCGCGCCGAGCGGGTGATCCATCGCGACGCCCTGAGCAAGACCTCCCTCAGCACCGGTCTCTCGTACCTGCGCACCAACAACTTCATCGAAGACAGCAAGCTCAAGCTGAGCAGCAACCGCATCAGCGAAGCGCAGTTCGGTATCAACCACGGTCGGCGGGTCGGCAGTGCCTTCGTCAACCTCGACCTGGGCATGCAACAAGGCATCGGCGCGTTCGACGCCCAGGGTAACGGTGATCCGGGCCCCGGCGAGCCGAACGCGCGTTACCGCAAATACACCGCCACCGCGAGCTATCTGCAGCCGTTCAAGCTGTGGGGCGAGTCCTTCAGTTTCAGCAGCCTGATGACCGGCCAGCGCAGTGAAGACGTGCTGTTCAGCCCGCAGCGCACCAGCCTTGGCGGGCAGTCGTCGATTCGCGGTTACAAGGACCAGTCGTTGTCCGGCGACAGCGGCGGCTACTGGCGCAACGACCTGCGCTGGAGTCGTCCGGTGACGCTGGAGTGGCTGCGCCCGGTGTTCGCTGAATACGGCACCAGCCTGGGTTACGACCAGGGCGTGATCCGTGGCGACCGCTACAACGGCGATCAGCACGGGCGCATGTCCAGCGACTCCGTGGAGCTGTTCGCCCGGGGTCAGCATGTGGCCGCCAGCGTGACTTTTGCCCATTCCCTGGAACGCCCTGACGTGCTGACCGAACGCGAAGCGCCGATCTACTTCCGCGTGGATTTTTTTCTCTAATTACGCCTCTTCGAGAACACTGACATGGACGTTCGCCACTACGCCTTCCTCGCTGGCCAGCCCTCGGCTGCGGTCAAAAACCGTGAGCACTTCTGGGGCATGCCCAAGCGCAGGTTGGCGTTCCTGTTGGCCAACGTCATGTTCTGGCAGCCGATATGGGCCCAGGCCGACGGGATCGTGGTGGCTACGCCCGGCACCAGCCTCGGGCAGGCGGGCAACGGGGTGCCGATTATCCAGATCGCCACGCCCAACGGCACGGGGCTGTCGCATAACCAGTTTCACGATTACAACGTCGGCACCCAGGGCGTCATCCTCAACAACGTCGCCAACCAGACCGGCGCGACGCAACTGGGCGGGATCATCATCGGCAACCCCAACCTGACCAACGGGGTCGCCGCGCAAACCATCCTCAACGAAGTGGTCGGCGGCAGCCCCAGCCAGTTGCGCGGTTACACCGAAGTGGCGGGGCAGTCGGCACGGGTCATCGTGGCCAACCCCTACGGCATCAGTTGCAACGGCTGCGGCTTCATCAACACCCCGCGCGTGACCCTGACCACCGGCAAACCGGTGCTGGACGGTAGTGGTCGTCTGGATCGCTTCCAGGTCGATCAGGGCAGCGTCTCCATCGACGGCGCCGGGCTGAACGCCAACAACGTCGACCAGTTTGAAATCATCACCCGCAGCGCGAAGATCAACGCCGAGATTCAGGCGAAGAACCTGACCATCGTCGCCGGTCGCAACGACGTCAACGCCGACAGCCTCAACGCCACCGCCCGCGCCGATGACGGCAGTGCCAAACCACAACTGGCGATCGACTCCTCGGCGTTGGGTGGCATGTACGCCGGGGCGATCAAACTGGTGGGTACCGAGGCCGGGGTCGGGGTGAAACTCGATGGCAACCTGGCCGCCAGCGGTGGTGATATCCAGCTCGACGCCAACGGCCATCTCAGCCTGGCGCAAACCTCGGCCGCAGGCGCCGTCAATGTCAAAGCCGCCAGTCTCGATGCGCGTGGCCCGGTCTACGCCGGCACCGCCGTCAACGTGCAAACCCAAGGCAACCTGACCAACCAGCAAACCCTCGCCGCCCGGGACAGCATCGCGCTGACGGCCGGTGGTGTATTGACCAACAACGGCATCATCGAAGCCGGGGTCAACGCCGATACCAGCCGCAATGCCAGCGGTGATGTGAACCTGAATGCGCAGAATTTCACCAACACTGGCAAGAGCGTGGTGGCCAGCCGCAATCTGACGGTTAACACCAGCCAGACCCTGAACAATCAGGGCGGCACGTTGAGCGCCGGGCAAACCGCCAACATCACCGTCGGGACTTTGGACAACCAGAACAACGGCCGGGTGCTGAGCAGCGGCAATCTCAACCTCACGGCCAATCAGGTCCTCAACAGCAACGGTCTGATCACCAGTACCGGTCATCTCGACGCCACCCTCGGTCACCTGAACAACCGCACTGGCGAGCTCTCGAGCCTGGCCACCGCGACGCTGCGCATGGCCACGCTGGATAACGTGGCGGGGCTGGTGAACGCCGGTCAGGCCTTGAGCATCACCGCCACGGGGGCGGTGAACAACCAGGGCGGCAAACTGACCAGCCTCGACAGCCTGAGCCTCAACGCCGGTCAGGTCGATAACAGCAGCAAAGGCCGGATCGCCAGCAACAAGGCCCTGACGGTCAGTGTCAGCAGCCTCGACCAACACGATGGCGGGCAGCTCACCAGTAACACGTCGCTGACCCTGGACCTGAATCACGGTGAGCTGAATAACCAGAACGGTTTGATCAATGCCCCGGCACTGGTGCTGAAAAACCTCGCCCAGGTGAACAACCGCAACGGCGAAATATCCAGTGCCCAGGCGTTCACGCTGGCGGCCGACAGCCTCGACAACAGCGACGGCAAACTGCTCGGCAATCAGGCCGTGACCCTGCGCGTGCAGCAGGCGCTGACCAACGTCAAAGGCTTGATCGCGGCGGCCAACGTCGATGTGCAGGCCGGTAGCCTGAACAACAACGGCGGCACCCTGACCAGTCGCACCGGTCTCGAACTTCGGGTTACCGGCCAGCTCGACAATCAGGACCAAGGACTGATCAACGCCAGCCAAAACCTGAACATCAACGCGGCGAGCTTGAACAACCAGAACGGCGGCTCGTTGCTCGGCAGCGCCATTGCCATCGACTTCAGCGGCGCCATGGGCGACCTGAACAACGCCAACGGCCTGATCACCACCACCGGTCAACTGAGCATCCGCAACCTGCGGGACTTGAACAACCGTGGTGGTGAACTCTCCAGCAGCCAAAGCTACACGCTGACGGGCCGTAACCTGGACAACAGCGACGGCAAACTCATCAGTCGTCAGCAACTGGACCTCACCGCCGATGTCACCACGAACCTCAATGGTCTGATTTCCGGCTGGCAAAGCCTGAGCCTTCTGGGTGGTAGCCTCGACAACCGCAATCAGGGCACCTTGTCGAGCCGCGACGGTGACGTGCTGGTGGACCTCACCAGTGCCGTGCGTAACAGCAACGCCGGCGCTCTGGTCAGTAACGGCACGTTGAAGGTCACGGCGGCCAGCCTCGACAACAGCGACAACGGCATTCTTTCCAGTGCCGGTGCGCAAACTTTCGTCATTGCCGGAACACTGAATAACGCCCAGGGCGGTTTGATCGACAGCGGCGCCGCTCTGGATATCCAGGCCCAAACCCTCAGCAACGCCAATGCAACCATCAATGCCCAGCGGGACATCAGCTTCACCGGCACCGATCTGAACAACAGCGCCGGTACCTTGGCGGGCAAGGGCGCGATCACCCTCGATTTGCTCGGCACCCTGACCAATACCAGCGGCAAACTGGCGAGCAACGGCCCGCTGGTGATTCAGCGCGCGCAGCAGGTCGACAACCAGGGCGGCCAGCTTGCAAGCCAGGGTTTGCTGAGCCTGTTGACCGGTGGCCTCGATAACCGCAATGGCGGCACTGTCGCGGCCAATGATGGGTTGACGCTCACGGCCAGTGGCGTCGTACAGAACAGCGCCAACGGTCAGATCTTCAGCAGCAACGCCGGCCTGACGCTAAACGCCGTCAACCTCGATAACGCCAAGGGCACCCTGCAAAGCCAGGGCGACTTGACGGTGAAAACTCGCGGCGCCATCGATAACCAGAGCGGGCGCATCGTCGCCAAGAGCGGCAACCTCGACATCACCGCCGCCAGCCTCGACAGCCGCGGCGGTGTGCTCTCCAGCCTGCAAGGCGCCTTCAGCAGCCATATCACTGGCGTACTGCGTAACGGCTATGACCTGAACAACAATCGTCAGGGCGGGATCATTCAGGCCCAGAGTCTGGACCTCAAGGCACTGGCCGGCCTCGACAACTATGGCGGGCGGATCACCGCGCAAACCGGTGACGCCATCGTCGACACCGGCACCAACGGCAACTTCGACAACCGCAATGGCGGCCTCTACGCCAAGGGCCGGGTCAGCGTCACCGGCAATAACTTCGACAACAGCGGTGACAACGACGGGCAGATCGGCGGGCAGCAGATCGACCTGAGCTTGCGCGGCGCATTGAACAATCGCCTGGGCATCATCGAAAGTGAAAGCACCCTGGCCATCACGGCGGCGAGCGTCGATAACCAGACCGGACAACTGCGTGCATTGGGCGGCACTGGCAAAACCGCCTTCACCATCGGTGGCGTGTTCGACAACCGCAACGGCACCGTGGAATCCGCCAACAACGACCTGAGCCTCGGTGCCGGTGGTTTGCTGAACGTCGGCGGCAACGTGCTGCACGTCGGCACTGGCCTCTTCGACATTGCCACCGGACAACTGGGTGGTGCCGGCGGCAGCTTCGTCACCCGCGGTGGCCTGACCCTGACCGCTGACGGATGGACCAACAACAGCGTAATCCAGGCCGATCGCCTGACCGTCAATATCAATAGCCTCAACCAGACTGCCAATGGTCAGCTCTTGGCTGTCAGCCAACTGACTGGCAGCGGCGGCAACTGGAACAACGATGGCCTGATCGCCAGTGACGGCAACTTGAAGATCGACCTTGGCGGTACTTATTCGGGAAGCGGTCGGCTCAGCAGCCGGGGAACGCTCGGCCTGAGCGCCGCACAACTGAACCTCAACGCGGCCGCCAGCATTGCCGGTGGAGGGGACACCACCGTGTCGGTGGGTGGCCAACTGAACAATGCCGGGCGCTTGACGTCGGCTGCCAACCTGACCGTGAACGCCGGCGGGATCAACAACTTCGGGACGCTGGCCAGCGCTCAACAACTGACCGCCACCACCGGCTCGCTGGTCAATGATCGCGGGCTGATCTTCAGCGGCGGCAACATGGGCCTGCGGGTCAATGCGCTGAACAACAGCTACGCCAACATCTACAGCCTGGGCAACCTCACGATTGACCGTAACGGACAAGGCGCCCAGGCCGACAGCATCGTCAACAGTTCTGCGTCGATTCAAAGCGACGGCAGCATGAGCCTGGCGGCGAGCACGATACAAAACATCCGTGCGCTGTTGACCATCAGTAATGGCGGTATCTACACCGCCAGGATTGATGAGGGTGCGTGCAACCGGCCGCATTACAACAATGACTGCGGCGGTCCCGTGGTAACTCATACCTGGGAAATCACCCAGCGTGAAAAACTGGAAGTGACCGCCGCCAGTGCGGCGTCCAGCATCACCGCTGGCGGTAATCTGAACATCAACGGCGGCGAGCTGTTTAACCAGAGCAGCACCATCGCCACCAGCGGCAACCTCACCGCTACGCTGAACAACCTGACCAACACCGGCGTAGAGACCAACGATACCGAAACGGTGCGGGTGTACCGCAGCGAACGGACCGACGACGCCGGCGGCTTGGTTGATGCCGCCAGCGCCTTCACCGATCAGTACTGGTTTGCCAGCAGCGGTTATGACGCCAACCACCTCACCGGCCTGGAAGCGGCAATGGCCCACTTCATCGGCGCCACCGAAGTCGAGATGCCCGAGTTCCGCCAGGTCACCCAGTTGGCCACCGGCGATCAGAGCTATGCCGCCATTATCCAGGCCGCCGGTGCGGTCAATATCAACGCCCAGAACAACATCGACAACAGCGTCGTTCGCCCTGGCTACACCTACGTGGGCAGTGGCCCCCGCACGGGCACCAGTGCTTCGGGCAGCCAGTTCTCCACGCGCATCACCCTGAACCAACAACTACCACCGGACCTGGCGCAACAGCAGGTTAACCCGGTGAGTCTGCCCGGCTTCAGCCTGCCCTCCGGACAGAACGGCCTGTTCCGTTTGAGCCAGGAAGGCAGCACCAACCCGACCGGCACCGGCCCACAAAGCTGGAGCCTCAC